>JAZRXT010000091.1:0-9508 GCA_045600365.1 Kiritimatiellia bacterium
CCACTCGCAGCCCCCCCCTGCGCTGCAGGGCGCATGCCACCAGCAGGAATCCTGCCATCACGAAGGTCCCCCCCAGCGCGTAGGTCTTGGGAATCGTGGTGAAATACACGTGGTAGAGATTGCAGGCCAGCAACGCAAAGACCGCAAGCCCCGCGGCCGCCCGATTTGCCGCCGGCACCAGGCGCCGCACCAGAGCGGCCGCCAGCAGGGTGGAGAGCAAACCGAAGCAGCAGGTCACCACGCGCCCGCCGAGCAGACCAGCCAATATGCCGCCCTTCCCCCAGACCGGCTGGAAAACCGAATACACAAACGGCAGGGCCGGCCCCTGGGTGAAGAAGAAGTCGCGATATGGCAGATATCCCGAACGCACCATCGAGGCGGAATAGAGATACCATCCCTCGTCCTGGTTCAGCGCCCCCCACCACACCGCGATCACGGCCATGAAAAGCGCCGCAACCGCCGCGATGATCCGCGGCGGTGCGAGCGAGGTCGATAATCTGTCCAATATGCGCATTAACTGCATATTATACCAAAAAAACGACAATCAGTCCACGGTGATTTTGCCAATCAGATGCTTGTCCTTCGGCTTGTCGAGACGCAGAGTGAGAATCTGCCTTTTCTCGTCCTTCGTTGCCCACCCGGTGTATACCGTGGCGGTGACCGTGGCCGCTCCCGTTAGCTTCTGCTGATGGGAGGCGTAGTAGTTGGACATCACCTTGTAGACACCCTTCTCGGCCTCCTTCTTCAGATATTCCTCAGGACCGTAGCCGGTGGTCACGTCCTCCGAGACGAACCCGCCGCTAAGCGTGCGGCGGTGGCCGTAGAACGCCTCCTCGCCAGAGGGGTCGAGCACATGGATGTCGATATCGGTCTCGTCGGCATCCCACGACATCACGATCCGCAGCGCCAGCGGCAGATCCCGGCGGAAGGCGCTGTCGAACTCCGGTACCTTCGGGGCACCATTCTGCCACTCCCTCGCGGCGCACCAGGCGATGAGCCCGTTGAGCTCCTCGAGCGCCACGATCGACACCTGACGGTCGTTCGAGCGCCGCCCGCTGCGGCGCTCGCGCACCTTGAACGCAGCGTCCGCGAAGAGTGCCATCGCCTCTTCGAGATCCACCTTCGAGAGCTTCTCCTTGCCGCGCTCCGCCAGGACCAGAGCGAGGTCCCGGCGGCTCTGTGCCTCCTCGCCGCGCTGCTCGAGCACACGCCGAAACGCGCGCACCGCCTCGTCGTACGCCCCCGCCTCGCGCAGACGCCAGCCCATCGTGCGCCAGAGCGATGCGTCCTCGAGCTTCAGCTCGGCGAGATTGGAGATGATGCGCAGCGCGAGCTCCCGCTCGCCGATACCGAAGAAGAACCCGGCACAGTCGAGATAGAACGCCGGCGACGCGCCGTATTCCGCTATCTGGCCGAGATACACGGCGTACGCATCACCCTTCTTCGCCGCCTTGAGCGCGTCGATGTAGGGCGTCTTCGGGTCCCAGGCCTTGAGCACGACGGTAGCATTAGGCGCGGCGTAAGCTGCCGGCGCATCAGAGACCGCGCTCTTGGCTCTGGGCATCCTGGCCGCCGGCACGGGCACGGCCGCGCTCTCCGCAACCATGTCCTCCGGCTCGGACAACGCGGGCGCGCGCTCCGCCGCAGCGGAATTCCCGGGACTGAACATGCGACGCGCCATGCGCGCGACGGCATTGCCGGCACGCGGCGCCACGCCTTCGCCTTCGAACACGCCACTCTTCGGCGTGACCCGCTTCGGGATCGGATCGTTCCACCACTCGACGCGCTCCTTCCACAGGGCCAGCAGGGCCTTCTCGTGCTCGGCGGCAAGCTCCTTCGCACGGATGGGATCGTCCTGGGCCGCACGGAGCCGCTTCCACTCGGCGTGGAACGACGCACCCTCCGGCGGTTCGATGTCGTACTCGAGCCACTGCTCCAGACGCTCGAAGACGATCAGCGACGTCACCGGGCTCGCCACTCCATACCGGCGACCCAGCGCGACAAACTCGTCCTTGTGGGCATCGGCCATGGCGGAAAGGTCGGCAATGCGGTTCGCCGCCCACGCCGTGGCGAGCAGACGACCCTCCTTCGGCTCCTTGGGGGGCTTCTCGCCGGCGTTCAGGCGCCGTACGCGGATCGGGCGGAACAGCGGCTCGGGACGCGACGCCATGCAGAAAGTGGAGTCGCCATCGAACACCGGCGCCTTGGCGGAAAGCGTGTCCACCTCATCGGAGAAGAGGAACTTCGGCGCTTCCTTCGGCAGCACGGCGGCCAGCGCGGTGAAGTCGGTGCCGCCATCGTATGCCACGTTGCGGACTGCCGACAGCAATTCGTCGCGGTTGTTGAACGTCACCGGCTTCTCGGGCACATTGCGGAAGATGACGAGCTTCCAGTCGCCCTTCTCGGGCAGCATGGAAAGCTTGCCAATGTCGGCATCCACCTTCCCACGGCGGGAAGCGCTGGCGTCCCAGAGAATCCATCCCGACGCCGCATTGCCAAGGCGCATCTGCACGCTCGTCGGCTGAACTATCGCCAGACGCTCGCCCACAAACACGTCATCGCCATCCCGCTCCACCTCGACCTGGGTGTTGAAACCGACTATCGGCTCGAGCACCGTGATCTTGGCGCGGCGCGGCTTCATGGGATCGAGGGGATAGATGCGCGTCCGCCAGACGTTGCCCTTCACGTGCTCGACAACGCCGGGATCGACGCCCTTCTTCATCTCGTTCTCGAAGGCGGCGCGCGCGCGCTCCTTCTCCGTCACCACGCCAGGCGTCATCACCCCGTTCACCTCCAGCGCGTATCCGCAGACGGTCGCACCCTCGGGAATCGGAAACTCGAGCTCGCCGGCGAAGACGCGCCCGTTGGGATTGGTGAAGGTGAACTCGGTTTCCACGAAACGGTAGAGTCCGTTGGAGGCGCCAACCGTCCTAGAGGTCTTCACCTCCACCGGCTTCTCGTTCTCGAGGATGCGATCCGGGCGGAACACCGGCGGCTCCGGCCTCGGCACGATCTGGCCCTGAATAGGGGTCGGCGGCGGGTGCGGACCGGGAGTCGGCCGGGGCCGCGGACGGGGCGACCACGGCGGCACAGGGATGTCGGCCATGGCCGTCGCGCCTACTGCCGCCAGAGTGAGCATGATTGCGAGTTTGACCATAATTGTACCCTCCTCTATGCGCCGGTGTGGTTCTAGTTCACTTCACGTCGACAAGCTTGAACGCGTCCTTGCCGTCCGCACCCTTCCAGGACAGACGGTAGCGCCCGCGGAAACCGCGGAAGGAGACGGCGCCGTCGGAGCCGGCCTTTACCGTGGTGCGGGTCTTCCACTCATTGTTGATCAAGTCGTCCATCGCGAAATAGGCCGTCTTCGGGCGCATGTCGCGCGTGAAGATTCCGCTGATGGAAGGTTCGCCCGGCGCACCGCAGTCGTCCACCACGTTCCACCAGGTGATGCCGTTCATCTTCTCCACCGCGAACCAGGCCCGGTAGAGGTTGCGCATGATGATCGCCTGCACCATCTGCCCGCGCGGCGAATTGTCCGGCGCCGTGACCGTGATCTCCGAGAGATGAATCGGGCGGTTGGCCTGCGAGAGCACACGGAAGCGTTCCGCGACGCCTTCGGGGCGGAGATGTGCCGGACCCTCGCCGCGGGCGATGTTCACCGACTCGGCGGGATTAAAAAGGTGCATCTGCGAGCCCACGACGTCGATCTTCGCACCATGCGCGACGAGATCGTTCGCCTGCTGGAAGAACGGCCCCATGTTGTACTCGTTGATGTTGAGCCACGCCTTCTGCGGCATGTACTTCTGCGTCCACATGAACGCCTTGTAGGCGTAATCGGCCGGCATAAGGCCGTAGCCGCTCTTGTCACATGCCTTGCCGCGCACGGCCTGACGGCCGAAGCGGTCGTAGTCGGTCGCGCTCTCGTTGACGACATCCCAGCTGTCGACGCGGCTGCCGTAGCGCGCGGCGATATCCTTGATGCGCTTCTCGTAGAAAAACTCCTGTGCCTTCAGGAAGCTCGGCACGAGCTTCGCGATCTCCTCCTCGGAAAGCTTCTCGAACACCTTCTTCCAGGCGGCGTTCCAGCTGAGCTGGCTAGCCTGCCAACCCTGGGTGCGGAAGTCCTTCACGCCCATCGGCAGCGTCACGTCGCGCGTCGGGATGTGCACGCCCGTCGCCTTCTCGAGCGCCCACTTCTCCTCGTCCGGGCAGAAGCTCTCCCACAGCCACGTCGGCGTCTGCCACTCGTTGTTGCCCCACACGAGCGGATGGCCGTGAATGCGGCAGCCGCGGCTCTTGAGGAACTCGACCACCGGATCGGGCGCGGGACGCCGCCAATGCGCCTGGTCCTTCGGCTGCGGACAGTTGTTCCAGAAGTTCTCCGTGTCCTCGTAGCGCTCGGCGAAGCGCGGAGCATAGGGGTAGGTCTCGAGCGTGCGCCAGTAGAACGCCACCGTGGCGGAATTGAAGAGCGTGCCGTAGAGCGCCTTGTAGCGGTCGTTCCACTCCTTCTTGCCGAGCTGGTTGAAGTTGAAGATGTGGGCGCCGAAGAAGAACGCATGCGAGATCTGCTCGACCTTCACCTCGGCACCGGCGGGCGCACCGATGGCGCCGGCAAAGTCGGCCTTGCGGTACTTCTCGATGTCGGCATTCAGCTTCTCCTTCACCTCCGACGTCCAGATTTTCCAGTAGGCGTCTGACATCACCTTCATGTCGGCATGCCAGGCGGCAGACGCCGCGAACGCCAGCGCAACTGCGGACAAAAGAACCAGGCGTCTCATTTTCACACCCTTTCCTTTTTGGCCATGGAATCAAGCACGCCATTGACAAAGCGTCCGCTCTTGGTCTCGGAGAAGAACTTGGCCAGATCGACGCACTCGTTGACGATGACCGGCGACGGCACGTTGGGCAGGTTCAGGAGCACCCAGGCCCCAAGGCGAAGCACCGCGCGCTCGACGGTGCCCAGCCGATAGAGCGACCAGTTGCGCAGATATGGTTCTATCTTGGCGTCGATCTGCTCGCGGCTCTTCCACACACCGCGAATGTGCTCCTCGGCGAAGGCGCGCGCCTCTTCCAGGGATGCGATAGTCTCCTCGTCGGTGGAATTGAGGGCGAGCTTGACACCACGCGTTCCCTCCGCCAGCTCGTCGGCCTCGATTTCGCGCATGTGTTCCCAGAAATCGGCCAGATCCGCGTCAATCGAAACCGGAGGATTCAAATCGAACTGCACAAGCGCCTGCAGCGCCCATTCCCTGCTCTGTCTACGTGTCACCATATTGCTTTCCTTTTCAATGCAGGTATTATATCAAAAATACCCCATCAAAGCAAGAGTTGGGAATGAGGAATGAGGAATTGAGAACTGAAGACTGAAAACTAAAGACTGAAGACTGAAAACTGAAGACTAAAGACTGGGGATTGAAGCAGGACAGGCGTTCTGGAAGTTGTATTCGCGCTCTACTGTCTCCAGGTCGGCATGGACGCTGAACGGACCGGGACGAACTGGGATGGGGGCGGTCTTGAGACGCGGCTTCTGGATGATCCAGTCGACACCGGTGAACTGCGGGTCGGGATCCTCGCGAATGTCGGCATCGGTGAGGAACGGACAGATTGCGTCCACCCACAGCACCGCCTTGAAGACCTCCTCGTCGGTCGCCTTCACGCCATGGTGCGGCAGTTCGCCCGATAGCATCTTCACGAGCTTCGAATGACGCGACAGCCGCGTATCGGGCGGCAGAGTGACGTAGGCGTTAGTGTCCACCACCGAGAAGTTCTCGACCTTGATCGTGCCGGCAAGATCGCAGCCGGGCGGCGGATTGGAATAGTCGATCTTCGGCCAGTTCTGGCGGATCACGCTGCCCCACGGCGGCATCACGTCCTTCTTCGCCCAGCCGGGCCAGCCCACGATGTGCATGTACGGGCGCCACCCGTCCTCCGTGAGATCAAAGGTCTTGCGCCCCTTCCCCTCGCCCGTATGGCAGCGGTAGCACAGGCGCTGGAAGATCGGCACAATGTCGCGCTTGTATCCAATCGCCACCCCCAGCTTGTTGCCGGGCTTGTCCCAGGCGGCCGGACGGATGGCGGACGGTTTCGAGAACGCCTTGCCGCGCGTGGGCACGGCACCGGCGGCAATCACGCTCGTGCGCTCGTGGCAGCCAACGCATCCACGCGACTCGCCAGGCTGCACGCTCACGAAGCTGCGCATCGTCTGCAGCGCACGGTGCTTTTCATCGAGCGCCTGGAAATGGAGCGCAATGCCGCTCGGGGCCTTGAACCATACGCTTCCATCATCCTCCACCGGCACCTCGCCAAGATAGCGCTTCACGCCGTCGGTCTGGATGCCACTCACCACCGGGCCCGTGGACAGCGCCGGGCGATGGTTCCAGTAGGTATAGGTCTTCTGCTCGAGATACCATACCCGCAGATAGCGAATCTTGCCCTTGAGCGAATCCGGCACTCCCTCGTGCACGTCGGCCGAATAGATGGAACCATCCTCCGGGTTCAGACGGTTCTCCCGCGAGGGGAACTGGATGCGGTCGGCGAGCACCGGCGGCTTCGCCCGCGGCTGGAGCGGCATGAAATGGAAGATGTTGTTGTTGCCTGCATAGACGATCTCGCGGTTGCCGTCGGTATCCATCAGGTAGAGCGCATAGTGGTCGAAGGAATTCCAGTCGCTCGCATGTGCGTCGCGCCGACGAGCGGCCACGAGGAAGTCGCGCTCGGAAAGCGGCCACGGGCTCATATAGCCGGTCCAGGCGCCATAGCTGCGATAGGCTGCGCTTTCGGGTTTCTCGCGCGGGCCGTTCCCGCTCTCCGGCCAGTGCTGTTCGCTCGTCACCTTGGTCAGACCGTGCGGATAGTTGTTGCCGGCGTCGGGATCGACGATGCCGATGCAGCCGAGGAACCAGTTGTGGTGCGCAGTGCCGGTGAACATCACGCGGCGAGAACCCGGAATGGAGCGCGCGTCCTTCATCACGTCCGGCCACACGCTCTGGTTCCCCCAGAAGGTGTTGGCCTGCGTACCATCGGGATTGACGGTCCAGAGCGACTGCGCGCGCCAGAGCGGCTTGTCGGTGTACTCCCAGCGGGTGTAGATGATCTTGCCGTCGGCGGCGACGCTGGGCAGATAGTCCGGCTCGTTGTTCGCCGAGATGAAGTAGAGATCTTCGCTGCCGAACTCGCCGCGCATGAGCGAGAAGGCGCCGGTGGGCGGCATGCAGCGCACGTAGGTGTAGCCACGCGTGGAAGTGAAGACGTAGTGGCGGCCGTCGGGCAGGTATACGGGATCGAGATCGTCAAACATGCCGTCCGTGAGCTGATGGCAGCCGGTTCCATCCGCCTTCATCTCGTAGAGGTGGAAGGTCTTCTCGTTGTGCGGCTTGAAGCAGAAGATAATGCGCTCGCCGTCATACGAGACGTCCGGACGCCAGAATGCGCCGGAAAGCGGCTCGTGCGGGGCGAGACGCTTCACCGGGGCGTCGGGGCGCAATCCATCAAGCGACAGCAGCTGGCCGCCGGGCACGCCCATGTAGCCCATGCGGTGGCGCGTCTCGTGCCGGAACTCGCTGCCTTCCGGATACGGAGAGTCGAGTATCAGCAGGCGCTTGACATCCTTGACGAGGGGATTGGCGAACATCAGCTCGCGCTTCACGCGCCGAACCGCGAGATAGGCGGCCAGACATTCGTTAGTGGTCTTGGCGGCGGTGGCAAGCGCCCTGATGGCGTCGAGCCCGGGCACCTTCATCCCCAGGCGGGCAGCGAGCGCCTCGGTGCGGGCAAGCTCGTCCACCGGATCCGGGGCGCCATTCGCCTGGTGGATCCAGTCGCTCTCGATCAGCGCACGCGCGGAAACCGCGTCGAACGCTCGCGGTGCCGGCGTGCCCGGTTCATGCCATGGGGCCACGCGCTCGGAGGACGGCCGCGGCGACGATTCAATGGGCCAGGCGCAGCCGACCGCGGCCATGAGCTCCTGGTTGGACGCCTGGTCAAGCCCATGCGGGAACAAACCCTTCCACCAGGCGTCAAAGGCCTGCCACTTTGCCCGCTCGCCCTTGCCGCATCGGGCGAACTGCTCGGCGGTCAGCGGACGGAACTCGCACACCTCACCATAGCGCTCCTTGAGATTGCGGCGCAGGTGCTCGTAGTCGAACTTCGCGCCGTACGGTTTCTCGCCGGCGGTGAAGGCGGTGACAATCTCAAGCTGGGCAAGCGCCCTCGGCACAATGCGCAGCTCGGCGATGGAACCAACAAACCATTCGCCGCGCCCCCCGGAGGATCCCACGAACCCCTTCATGTCGCGCGCGATCTTCGCACGGTCGCCGCCCACACCGCCCGCGCCGATCATGACGCCGTCGAGCCACACCTGCATCGTCCCCCTGTTGAATACGCCCACCGCATGGTGCCAGCATCCGTTGGTGACGGACGCGGCGTCAATGCGCGCATCGCATTCGGCATAGTTGACACCCTGCACGCCCAGGGAGAGATAGCGCCCACACTCCTGGAAGGAAAAAAGCAGACGCCCAGTTGCGGACTCGATGCGAAATATCTCGTTGAAGCCATCAAACGACGCAGGCTTGACCCAGGCCGAGATCGTGAAGGCCTCAAGCTCCGCCGGCAGCGTGCCCGCCGCCACCGTTGGACCGTGGTGTACAGCGTCCATATCCATGCGCTGCGGAAGCTCAATGAGAGCATCCGCCGCCGCAACCGAAAGGGAGAACACGCCAAGAACAACAAGTAGGAGGCACTTCATGGCTGCATTAAATCCTCATGTCCGTTTGATTTTCCGTCATTGGTCAACTAGAGCGAATTCAACCCCGGCTTGAGCGGACGGGAAACACCCTCCCACACGAACTCGCCTGTAAGGCCGGCCGGCAGCGTGACAGTGCCCGACACCTTGCCGCCGTCGAAGCGGAGGTCGGTCTCTACGAGACCTTGCGGGCACGGCGTCTTCGCACGGATCTCCCTGAGGCCGGAGGGCTGCGGCGCGATGCGCACCGTCTTGAAGAACGGCGAGGATGGCGTCACCCCGGCGATGGCGGTGTGCACGAAATACACCGGGCAGGCGCTCCAGGCGTGGCAGTCGCTGCGCGAATTGGACTTCTGGGTCTCGAACGCCGTCCGCGCGCCCCACGGGGCGGAGTTGCGCCAGTAGTCGAAACGCCTTCTCACCAGGTCGGCGCGCCCGCACTTGACGAAGGCCTCGAAGAGATAGTACGCGAAGTACGAGCTGGCCGGCGCCAATCCCTCGCCCTTCACGAGCGCGGCGCAGGCGCTCTCGCGGCGGGCGGGATCGAGGATGTCCGCGAGAATCGCCATGCATTGCGCATGCTCGCTGAAGCGATCCTTCGCGTCGGTGTCGGCGAGAACGCCGCGTCTGGCGTCCCAGAACCTGTCGACCAGGATCCGTCCGAGCTTCGCGGCGCGGGCGTTCCAATGCGCGGCCAGCTCCTTCTCGCCGAGCGCCTCGTCGACGGCCGCCGCGCTCTGGAGGGCGAGGAGGTACTGCAGG
>JAZRXT010000092.1:0-2071 GCA_045600365.1 Kiritimatiellia bacterium
TCAGGAAACGCGGCGCCGCTTCCGCCGTGCGAAACCGTCCCGTCGCCGACTGGCCGTCAGATGCGACCTCCCAGACGTGCTCACGGGCGATCTCAAAGTTTGACAGTTCGATTTTATTGGTACATACCAGCCCCGTGAAGAAGACCTGCCCATCCGGCAAACGGCGAACATTCAGGTGTGCCCCTTTCGTCGCGCCTGCCCAGGCGAAGCGCACGGGATGAGGACGCCAACCGCAGGCAACTTGCCGGTCGCGCCATCCCTGGTAGGCATCTGCCGCGAGGCGCTCCTCGCGTGGCAAGGCGAAGAACGCCCGTTGCTCCGGTTTCTGAAGCTCGACGGTCGCGCCCTCCATCAGGGACAGCAGCCTGACGGACGCCAGAAAAAGAATTGTCGCCAGCATAACCCCCCTTTCCGTACCTTCACATAAAAGAACCCACTACTTTAAACCGACATCCCGATTTTCCGCTTGCCAAAAAGAGGTGATCGAAAATCTAGCAGTACACCCTCACCCTCAGCGGCACGTCCAGACTGTCACACACTTTTCGGCAGGCCGCTATACGCTCCTCGGTCATGTCGGGGGTGCCAACCACGGTAAGCGTCACGGATGGAACGTATTTCTTCGCCTCTGCGGCAAACCGAAGCATCGCCTCGTAGGCCCCGATACCGAATTTCGGGTGGCAGAGCGCCGCGTACTCCTCCGCCGTCGGAGCATTGAGACTGATCGAGAGCGCGTCTACCAGTCCACCGAACCGAGCAGCCGTCGGCCGCCCGGCGATCAGGTCGGCCAGACCGTTCGTATTCACACGCACCGGTACGCCTGGCATCGACATTCGGATATGGCGCGCCACTTGCAGGAGGTCATCCAGCCGTTCTGTCGGTTCGCCGTAGCCACAAAACACGACCTCAGAATACCTTCGTGGGTCTGCGGCGTCAAGGGCGGTCTTCACCTCCTCGATGGTGGGCTCGCGTTCAAGCCAGAGCGAATCCGATCCATAGACCCCGGCTCCGTTCTTGCGAATGCAGAACTCGCAGGCACAGGGGCACCGATTCGTCATGTTGACGTATAGTCCCCTGCCTACGGGGTAGACGATTGTCATTTCATCTCTCCTGTTTCACTTCCTCTGCCAGTTGGCGCGATCCACTGGAGCCTGGCGGAATCCCAGCACTCGTGAAAGAGTGCCCGCGGCATAGACCCAAAGCGTTATCCAGCAGACGGGAACATGGTAGAACCAGGCGCGGTCAGGGCGACGCGCCGCACCGATCAGAACCTGCACCACCAGCGGCAGCAGCGTGACCGTGGCAAGACAGAACGCGACAATTCCAGTCTTCCGCTGGCGATCCCATGGATAGGTACGCTGCTTCTCCTTTGCGAAGAACAGGAAATCGCGGATGCGGCGGCGCTGCTTGCGCACGAAATCGCCCAATCGGGAACAGTAGAGATGCACGATTCCGCACTTCACCTTGGCCACCACAACCGAACCGTCGCGCAGGATGCGCTCCCAGAGAATGTCGATGTCGAAAAGATATGGATCCCATGAGCTGCCTTCCAGCAAGGAACGCCGGAAGACGAATCCATTGGCGCCGATGGTAGGCAGCGCGGAGGAACCCAGCGTTAGCCGCAGCCAGTCGCCGCGGTCGTCGGTGGGGACTGCAAGACCGGTCCACTTACCGGTGATTGCCGAAACGCGATCGTAGTTGCGGGTGAAGAGGCAGATGGGATCGTTCATTCCCAGCAACGCGAAATAGCGCGTCAGAGTAGGATCGCCTGGGCGGGACGTGTATTCCAGCGGCTCCGAGGCGACCACCTCGGGATCGGCGAACGGCGCGAGCATGCGCGAAAGCCAGTCGACCGACGGGAGAATGTTGTCGGAATCCACCAGCGCAATCAGTTCACCCCGTGCCGCCTTGATGCCGGCGGTCTTGCCGGCTTCGCCGGTTCGAAGCGGATTCGGCACCACCGCATCCACCCCCTTCCCGCGGGCAATCTCAAGCGTGCGGTCGGATGACCCGGCGTCGGCAATGACAATCTCATAATCGGTGCGCGGCACGTTCTGCGCAAGGATGGCGTCCA
>JAZRXT010000093.1:0-2154 GCA_045600365.1 Kiritimatiellia bacterium
CGTGTCGGTTGTACTGGCGGCGATGGGGTGCTGGTTCTGCTGGAACTGCCCGATGGAGTGGCTCTACGGGGAGGGCCAGCACATGATGTTCGAGCGGCAGGTCGTATGGAATGCAGTGGGGCTTGCGTTCTTCGCGGGCGCGGCATCCCTGCGGTGGAAATGGTGGCTCAAGTCCGCTCCGTGGCTGGTCGTCTTGTGGGCCGCGCTGGCGTTCTACGCGCTTGAATTCTGTTATCCGGTCAACGGAGCGCACCGCTGGGTGACCCTGGGTCCTCTTCGCCTCAATGTCCGGACGCTTTTGATTCTTGTCTCGGCACTTTTCGCCGCGTGGCTCTGCTCGAAGAAATTCGTCAAGCCGTGGATGATTGTCTTGGTCCTCACGGTCGTGGGGTGCTATTTCGTCTGGCGGTTTCTGCACGGGACGAACCTCATGGAATATCTGTCGGGAACTTGCCCGCCGCATGAACGGATCCGGGGCTTCTACATGTCCCGTCAGATGAGGGCTGCCTTTTGCGCAACCCAATGGCTCTCTGCGACGGATTTGAGCTTGCGCTACCTTCCGAATCCGGCGAACGATTCGATGGCATCGGCTTCGGCGATTCTCTTTGGCAGATGGTTCCCCATTGCGGTGAGCGTACTCATTGCTGCGCTTGGGGCGACGCTGACCTCGTTGTGGCGCCGTATCAAGAAGCCTTCTTCGCGGATGTTTTTCCTGTTCTGGGGCGTGGGGATGTTGTTTCCGGCATTTTACTCGCTCTTCCAGTGCGTCGGTTTCCTTCCGCCCCGCGGGGCGTCACCCGTGCTGATTGGCTACGGCGGCACTGGGGTGCTTGTGTTTTGGATCGGGCTTGGCGTTGTCTTCTCCATGCTGCGCGAAAAGGAAGCGGATTCGCCTTCGCGAATCTTCCAGGCAGGCAATTGGGTGGTTTGGAGTGCCGTGACGATTCTTTATGCCTATGGAGTTCTCAGCGCATCCCATTGCGGCCTTCACTTCGACGAGCCGCCGCCTCGGGCTGATGACATCGGCGAGTTCGGGACATGCGCCAAAAGGGGGGTAATACTCGCGGCGAATGGTTCGGTACTGGCTCGCTCCTATGCGGCGACACGAATTCACCTCGATCCTAAATCGGCGAAGATGAAGGCATGGGAGTCCCCTGAGGAGTGTTACGAAACCGTTGCCAGGACGCTGGGGCTTTCGGCGGAGTTCGTTTCCAAGCAGTATGCAAGGACCGGTTCGCGGTTCATCAAGCTGGTGGACGAAGCGACGCCAGAGATGGTGAGCGAGTGCATGAACCCTCGATTGTTCCGGAGGTCCGGGTTGGTTCTGCACCGCGAGCAGCGGCGTGAATATCCACTTGGAAGCAATGCCGTCCAGATCGTCGGGTGCACCCTGCGTTCGGACTGCGAGGAGAAGACGTGGGGGTGTGCTGGGCTGGAGTACACTTACAACTCGGTTCTTCAAGGGAGGAACAGCGTGTTGGAATGGGAAATGACATTGCGTGAGAAAATAGAGAAGGGCCGTCCGATCAACGGAGGGACGGTCGTGACGACTATCGAACCTGATGTCCAGATCGCGGTGTCGGATGCGCTGTGCGCGGCGGCTGCGAGGACTGGCGCGGAAACCGGCTGGGGCGTTGTCCTGAAAGTGCCGACAGGGGAGATCGCGGCGATGGCGTCCGTTCCGACCTATCATCCGTCGGAGCGAAAGTCGAATGATTCTCGTTACATGAATCATGCGGCGCAGTCGCTGTTCGAGCCGGGCGGGTTGATGAAGCCAATCACCTACGCGATGGCGATGGATATTGGGCTTATTATGCCTAAGACGAAGATCGACCACGGGAATGGGGTCTGGGAGTATGCGCAGACGAACTACCATGATTCCTGCACGGGGGTGCTGACGGTTGCCGAATCGCTGACCCGTCGCTCGAATATTGCGGCGGGCAAGGTCGGGGTGATGCTCTGGCCGGATCGCTTCGAGCGAGAACTGCCGCGCTTCGGCGTCGGGCGCAAGGTCGGAGGGGGTACGCTCTACGGCGAGGAGATCGGCATCTTGTATCGGCGTAACCGATACGATCCCGTATCGATCTCTCGGCTGGGCATGGGGCGTTGCACGTCGGTGACTGGCATTCAGATGGCAAACGCCTATGCGATCTT
>JAZRXT010000094.1:0-18871 GCA_045600365.1 Kiritimatiellia bacterium
GCCGGTGGCCATGGAGGAGCTGGAATACCCGTTCCCATTCCGAACACGGAAGTCAAGAGCTCCATCGCCGAGGGTAGTGCGGGACTCGCCCGTGCGAGAGTAGGACGCCGCCGGCTTTTTCTTTATGCTCTCCTGGCACCAATCTGGTGGTTAACCACTAGCTTTAGATCTCACCTTGAACCAACACGCCACAATCCTTATCGTCGAAGACGAAAAAGAGAACCGTGAGGTGCTCGAGAAGATGCTCGCTACTATCGGGTATTCAGTTCTATCTGCAAAAGATGGAGCCGAGGCCATTGCGGTTCTGGATCAACACCGCCCGGATTTGCTTCTGCTTGACATCAACCTGCCGGAAATGAACGGCTTTGATGTCTGTACCAAGGTTCGCGAGACCGATTCCATTCTCCCGATTCTGATGCTTTCTGCCCGTAGCACCCTTGAGGATATTGTCCATGGGCTTCATCTTGGAGCCGACGACTATATCGTCAAGCCGTATCAACCGATGGAGCTACTGGCGCGCATCGGCGCTCTTCTTCGTAGGGCCAACCATATTGGCAATCAGTCCGCTGCCCCGACTACGGCCGCCGATGACGATTTCGAAATCCCCACGGGGCGTGTCTTCCCCGCATATAACTGCATCCGGCTCGTTAATGGCAGCGAGGTAGCGCTTCTGCCTCGTGATGTCGAGGTATTCCGCTTTTTCCACGACCATCCTGGGCGCGTTGTTTCGCGAGAGGAACTTATCGCGGCAGTCTGGCACGAAGTACCCAATGTCCTTGACCGTGTGGTCGATCAGCATCTTAGCCGCATGCGCCGCCGTCTGGGCATGGCTATGAACTGCATCCAGACGGTCATCAACCGTGGCTATCGGCTGGTCTCAGACGTCCACCCGGCCATGAATAGGGAATCCCTCGCGCGCGGCGATAGCTTTCAATTCGGTTCCTCCATTGTCGACTCCCGCCGCATGTGCATTGTTGACCGAAAGGGACGCACCACCGACATCACCCTCCGCGAGATGAAGGTTCTCCAGTGTCTGGTAGCTCATCCCGATGAAGTGGTAACCTTCGCCGAACTCAGTGCCGCAGTTGCAGACGGCTACATAAACACTCCACATGCCTGCGGACAGACCATCTATTATCTTCGCGGGAAGCTTGGCGAGGAGGCTTGGCGCATCGAGGCCGTCTACTCGGTCGGCTATAGATACGCCACCTGACCGAATTTACGGAACAGACGCGGAAAATCCATGGAAAATCCGTGGAATATCTTCCGAAAAAAACCATTTCGCCCTTATTTTAAAGGTGACTGCGGCTGAAAATCTTATGACGCTTTTATGATTTCAATCTGACCCTTTTTTCTTCGTTTTCTTGTATACTATTGCACGTTTCGGAGCGTTATCCGACAACGTACAACCAATAACAAAAACGAAAAGAGAGGTCACAGATGAACGCAAACACAAACGAGAATGAAGTCACGCGTGAAAGCGGAATCTTCCGCCCCCGCTGCTGCTACTTCCATCCCAACATGAAGGGAACTGGCAGTGCCGTCAAGTTCGAACTCCATCCCGCACATGATGACGTCGATGGCAGTATCTTCATGACCATAGCCACGCAGAAGACCGTGGGGAGTGGACGCGACGGAGTCGGTTCCTTTGCAACCTTCGACTGGGAACACCGTATCTGCGTCAAGCTCGACAAGACCGACCTATCGCAGATAATCCAGGTCTTTCGTGGAATGCAGGAAGACGTCATGGACGGGAAGGGGCTCTTCCATCGTACCTCAGGTGCAAATACGATCATTCGCTTCGCTCATCGCATTGAACCCGTGCCAGGCTATCTCCTGTCGGTAAGCCGTAAGTCGCTCGATGCAGCGGAGCCACAGATGGCAAGCTTCTTCTTCAATCCCACCGAAGCGCTGGAACTGTCGTGCGCAATTGAGGGGGCCATGATCTACGTGGCTTTTGGCATCCCGATGGTCATTCCCCGCGGGGATGCGAGGGGACGTCGCTTCTCCCGAGACTGCCATTCCCCCGCAGAGGTCGAAAACGCGGCGGCGCCGGTTCAAATCAACGATCCCTTCTGAGGGTTGGCACCGTGGATGAACCGGTGAGCGAGCGCCATGTCCAGGCGGCATGGTTTGATTCCTCCGTGCGCCCCGAACGGCTGTGTACCATTCGCGGCTGTCCGGTGCGCGTGGTTGATCCAGGCGAGTGGAATCTGGAGTCGGGCCCCGACTTTCTCGGCGCCGTTCTTGAAATCGGCGCCGAGGGCCGACGTCTGGTGGGCGATGTGGAGGTGCACTTGCGTCCTGGGGACTGGAAAGCCCACGGCCATGGCGGCGATCCGGCATATTCGCATGTAATCGCCCATGTGACATGGCGTTCAGGCAGGTTCCCCACCCCAGAGGAAGACGGGCTTCCCTCTGGGTGCGTTTCCATCTGCATTGGTGATTTCCTTCGGGCAAGGCCGGGGTTCTCGCCTGCGGAGATCGACGTGATGGCGTATCCGTATGCCAGTCTACCCTGTTCGCCCCGCCCATGCCAGGAGATGTTCGGCACCGATCCGGATCTGGCGCTATGGACAATATGCGAAGCCGGTCGACGGCGTTTGCGGCAGAAGGCCGGGCGTATTTCCGCCCGACTTCTGCGTGCTTCCTCCCGCGAACAGATATTCTACGAGGAATGCTTTTCGGCCCTTGGATACAAGTACAACTCGTTCCCTTTCCGCGAAGTGGCACGTGCCGTCCCCTGGAGTTCGGTACCCTATGATTCGGACGCGGCCTATACCTGCTATTCGTGCGCCGCCTCGATGCGGGTTACCGATGAGTCCGCATGGCGGCTAGCCAATGTCCGCCCCGCCAACTCACCCGAACGGCGCCTTGCCGCCGCCGCTCGAATCTTTTCCGGTGGGGCGGCTCTCATGGAACGCTTGCTTGCCTGCGATTTCCTTACGCGAAAGGGGTCGCGTAAAGCGTTGAGGATGCTTGCAATTCCCGGCTGGCTGGGTTTGCGCCGCGCGGCGGCGATTCTCGCCAACGTGGTCGTCCCCTTCGCACTGGCCGAGGGTCGGCTCAAGGCTGTTCCCGACTGGCTCTGCCCGGAGGACGTGTCTTCGCCAGTGCGTCTCACTGCACGGCGCATGCTTGGACGCGATCACAACCCGGCCCTCTATTCCGGCAATGGACTGCTTATCCAGGGGCTTATCCAGATCCACCACGAGTTCTGTCTGGTCGCCAGAAGCGACTGCGCCAGCTGCCGGTTGGTGTCGGGGAAGGCGTTAGGTCCAGTGCCATGAGTTGGGGAATCAGTTGATTTATGGTGCGAGATGTGGTAGAATATGCGCATGGGAAAAATCATATTCTGTCTAGCATTTTCTCTCTTCTTCTTCAGCCATGCCGCCGAGGAGGAGAAGGCGCTCTCTGTCTGGCAGCTGGCCAATTCCTGGCCGCGTCATGCCCAGCTGCGGCGCGAGCTCGTGCTTGCCCTCCGCGAGGGTGATCCCAGGCGCGTGGAGACAGTCTGCCGCTCGGCGATCGCCGCTTTCCCGGCTGACTCCGTCTGGCACTACAATCTCGCCTGCGCGTTGTCACGCCTTCAGCAGCATGGTCTTGCGCTTACCGAGCTCGACAAGGCGATTGGCTTCGGTTTTCGCGATTCCAAGGCCATTGCGCGCGATCACGATTTCGATCCCCTGCGCAAGTTTCCGAGATTTACCGAACTCGTGGAGAAGGCCCAGCGTCTGGCAGGGGTTCCGGTCGAGGGCATGCCAGTTGTTAAACCCATAACCGCGAAGCCGGGGCAGCGGATCACGCTCGACGAGACCAGCACTGCCTTCAACTACGATGTCGGTTGCCTTCAGGCGCTGGTTCGCCTTGACTGCGCCGGGAAGGGCGGCAATGCCGGCGACCTGTATGTAAACCACGATGGCGGACACTCCACCATCGCCCAGCAGGAATTTCCCGATGTGACCTTTGTTGGGTACAATGCGGCAGCCCGTTCGTACGGGATCGATTCTAGACTCCCCATGACCCTCTTCCCTCCCGAGTATGCCGTTTTCGGCAATATCTCCCGCGCCCGCGTCGATGGTCCGCTCTGGCGTTCGCTCCCGCGCTCGTCGTTTACCGACCCCGGTCTTGCCCCCACCATGGATCTACTCTATCGAAACAATCAGCTCTGGTTTCTGGTGGCGCACAAGGATTTCGGGCACGAGGGCATAGGTGACGTCTTCCCGGCGGTAGCCCCGTTTCAGTTCGTCTCCCGCGGATCCTCCTGGAGCGATCTGCCTTTCCTCAAGGCGGCATTGCGCTCCTCCGCGGCGCTGAAGCCGGTGACCAGGGCGGCGATGCTCCGCCGCCATCTCTATGGGCCGACGTTTCAGTGGCTCTTCCGGCGTTCTCTCCTCGGTGTGGACACCGAGCGCGACTATCTCTCTGAGAAGGCGCACCCCACGGTGTTCGAGGAGAAACGTCTCAATGTGCGGGCTATGGTGGATCGCGCCGCCGCACTTGACCCGGGCGACGTTCCGCCCGCCGTGGCGCTGGCGCTGATCAACTGCCGCGAGAAGCCGGTAAAGTATCCGGCACCGCTTGTCGACTACCCCGATACCGCCAGTGAGCTCCTCTCGGCCACGCCCTCGAGCATCGCCATCGTCCTGCGTGCGCCGGAGGGTGTGCGTACGTTTCTCTGCAAGGCCACCGTCTGGCCCGAGAAGGATCCGAGCGCTACTTTTGCCTGGCGGGTTGTGCATGGCGACGCGGAATGCGTTAAATTCGACGCCCCACCGGGGTCCGCATCCGATTCACCGGAGAACAGCGGGCTCGTCCGCATCGTGCTGGATCGCCGCGCACTCACCAACCGCATCGACGTGGCCTGCTTCGCCCGCTCCGGCAAGGGGGAGTTCGGCGCTCCGTCATTCCTGTCGTTCTATCCTGTTCCGCAGGAACGTCGCGAGTACCTGGCCGATGGACGCATCGGCACCATCGACTACACAAACCCATCCGGCATCTACTGCGATCCCGTTATAGCCCTGCCCCGTCACTGGGTCGACGTGTACGACTATGGGCCGGACGGCGATCAGCTTGGCTGGACGCGTTTCTACAATGGGCGCGCCGCTGCCTCCTTCACCACTTCCGGCGATCGCATCTTGGAGAAGAACGAGGATGGCACGGCAAAACGCGCTGTGCACGTGAAGTACGTCATTCGCCAGACCAACGATCGTATCCAGCCCATGCAGCTCACGTATGTCGACGAGGGTGAGCCGTTTGACGTCAAGAGGGGGAAATGAAATACGTCCTCGCGCCCATCGCCGGTTTTACCTCCGCTCCGTTTCGACGTCTCTGCAGTCGCCGCGGGGCCGATCTCACATACACCGAAATGGTTAGCGCTGCCGGTCTGGCACATGGTTCATCCCCGACCCGCCATCTGATGGAGGTGCTGCCTGGCGAGGGGCCGGTCGCCTGCCAGCTTTTCGGCGCCAATCCCGAAGAGCTTTCCTTCGCGGCCGCCGAGGCCGATCGAACCGGTCGCTTTGTCGAGCTCAATCTCAATGCCGGCTGCCCGATGCCGAAGATAGTGCATGAAGGTGCGGGCGCGGCTCTGCTGCGCGACCCCGAACTGGTCCATCGGTGCCTTGTCGCCATGAAGGGCGCCACTTCCCTGCCAGTGACCCTGAAGACGCGTCCCGGACCAAAACCGGACCGGGTGCTGCTTTTCGAGCTCATTGATGCCGCCGTCACTGCCGGTGCCGCCGGCTTCACACTGCATGCGCGTTTCACTTCGCAGATGCATGGCGGCCCGGTCAACCTCGAACTATTGGCAGAGGCGGTTGCACGTTCCCCGATCCCTATCACCGGCAATGGCGGGGTCTACAATCGTGCCACGGCGAGGGCCATGGCCGCGACCGGTGTGGATTCCATAATGATTGCCCGGGCTGCGCTTGCCAATCCGTGGATATTCGATGATCTGCGCAGCCAGGCTGCGGACGACGAGGTCGAGGGCGCCATCCGCAGATTCCAACTGCAGAACGAGGCGTACCGAGAGCACCTCGCCTCCATCCTCGAATTTCGCGAGCAGCTTGCCGCCGCCTTCCCAGACGATCATGTGTCGTCCCCAGATGGTTTTGCCACCATCGCCATGCATACTCATCTCTTCCGCTATTTCAACGGGCGTCCGGGCGCCGCCGAGCTGCGTCGTCGTCTCGATGCGGTTCGCACGATAGCCGAGATGGAACGCGCCGTGTCACCGCTGCTCGTGGCCGCACCGTCTGCACCGAACAGTCCATCCTGCGGACAATCCTCATCCTCCACTTGCCCGCCATCGTGAAAAATGGTATAATATCGTCTTCCGAATGAACAACTCCAATCCATCGTGCTACACCTACGAGCTCGACGCCGCGCAGCAGGAGAAGCTGGCCGCGATGCTCGCCGTCGGCAATTACCGCCGGCGCGAGGTGCCGTACTCGCTGGTGGCGGTTGAGGGGGACGGTTTCAACTGCACGCTGTACCAGAAGGAGAAGCACGGGAAGCGCAAGCTTTGCATCCAGGGTGGGAAGGCGCGGGATTTCGTAGAGTTCTTCCTGGAGCCGAATGTCCTGGGTGTGGCAGGGGTCGGCTACGAGGATATCCTCGATCCCCTGCGTTCCGCGCCCCATGGTGGTAGCGATGAAAGCGGGAAGGGCGACTACTTTGGTCCGCTCGTGGTTGCCTGCTGCTACACCGACGAGACGCTTTCCGCGCGCCTACGCGAAATCGGGGCGCGGGACTGCAAGCAGATGACCGACAAGGCGGTGCTCTCGGTGGGTCGTGCCATCCGCGACTTGCTTGGCCCCCAGCGCTATGCCATCATCAAGTTGGTGCCCTGTACCTACAATCGCCTCTACGCCAAGATACGCAACATCAATCGGCTTCTGGCGTGGGTGCACGGGACGTGCATCGAGAGTCTGCTGGAGAAGCAGCCGACTTGCCCGCGCGTGGTGGTCGACCAGTTCGCGCCGACGGAATCGGTGATCCGCCGTTCGCTCAAGGAGCGCGGCAGGAGAATCGTCGTCGACCAGCATCACCATGCGGAAAGTGATTCCATCGCCGTGGCTGCCGCATCCGTCATCGCCCGCGCGGAGTTCCTCCACGCGATTGCCGATATGGGCCTGGAGGAAGGTCCGCTTCCGCCGGAAACCGCTCCGCTTGACGTGATTCCGCGCGGTTCCTCCGACCCGCGGGTTCGCGAGCTGGCTGTCGAAATGGTGCGCAGGCACGGTCCCACCTGGCTCATGAACCACTGCAAGGCGCATTTCCAGACTACCGACAAGGTACTCGCCGAGTGTTCGCTTACCCGTGCCGATCTGCCGCCCGAGGGACAGGTTGCAAGTGCGGTCAGGAACGGCGAATTCCGCGCTGGTGGGGAACGGAAGGAGAGTGACGCCTGACGGGCGGCATTGCGTTTTCATAACAAAAACAAAAGGAAAAGGAAAAAGAAAATGGCAGCAATCTACGATTACACCGGCGTGGTCGAGACGGTTTGCGAGAAGCAGACCTTCCCCAGCGGTTTCTTCAAGCAGGATCTTGTCCTCACCGACGATGTGGGCGATAATTCCCGCTTCCCCAACCACATCGCCTTCACCTTCAAGAAGGACAACTGCGCACTGCTCGCCAACGTGCAGAAGGGGCAGCGCGCCAAGGTGCGCTTCGCCATCGACGGTCGCGCCTGGACCGATCCCGCCAGCGGGAAGACGAAGTACTTCACCGATCTCACCGCGCTCAAGCTCGAGGTGATAACCGGCGAAGGCACTTCGGTTGAACCGGTTCCCGCCGCCGCCGAGCCTCCGGCCGACGCGCTAGCATCCGACCCCGAGAACCTTAGCGACGAAATCCCGTTCTGATGTGAAGACATGGGCGGAAGTTCTCCGTCTCGGCGCGGAATACCTTGGCAGCAAGGGCGTGCCCGAGTGCGCCGTCGCCATGGAATTGCTCATGGCGCGGCTGCTCGGGTGCACTCGCGGCTTTCTGACGCCGCGGCTTTCCGAAATTCCCTCTGAAAAGTATCTGGCGGCCATTCGTCGCGGAATGGGGCGCCTGGTGCAAGGTGAACCGGTCCAGTATGTTCTTGGCGAATGGGATTTTCGGTCGTTGACCCTCAAATGCGACCGGCGCGCGCTCATTCCGCGTCCAGAAACCGAGGAGCTGGTGACCCGAGTTCTCAAGTTCCTCAAGGCGCGTGGGGACGACACGTCCGCACCGCCTTTCGTGGTTGACGTGGGAACCGGTACTGGCTGCATCGCGCTCGCGCTCGCGAAGGAGTTCTCCGGACAGGCCCAGATTCTCGGCATTGACATTTCGTCGGATGCCGTGGCGTTAGCCCGCGAGAACGCAGCCAGATGCGGACTGGCGGAGAGGACGGCTTTCGCGGTTGCAGACGGGCTTGACGATTTCGATGAGCCGGGTATAATCGATGTCATTGTTTCCAACCCGCCATACATTCCCACAGCAGAATGCGCCCGTCTTGATCCCCGCATCCGGAACTTCGAGCCGATGAACGCTTTGGACGGCGGACCAGACGGGCTCGATTTCTATGAGCGCCTTGTCAGCGACGCATTCAACCTGCTCAAGCCTGGCGGCGCGGTGTTCTTCGAGATCGGCGATGGTCAGGGCCCCGCCCTCCAAAAGCTTCTCTTTGACAGTGGGTTCACGTCCATCCTCATCGAGCCGGACTATGCCGGCCACGATCGCTACGCCTCCGCCATTCTCCGCTAGAGCTCGGAGAAGACATCGACAGAACAGTCAAACAGAAAACACCATGGAAATAAACGCAATCGTTGCCGGAGCCGGCATCTGGGGCTGCACCGTCGCCCGCGTCCTGGCTGAATCGGGACGCAAGGTCCTCGTGCTTGAACGCCGTGCCGCCTGCGGTGGCAATGTCAGATGCGAGACCGATCCCGAGACCGGCATCGAGATTCATTCCTACGGCAGCCATATTTTCCACACGGGAAATGACGCGGTATGGAACTTCATCCGCCGTTTCTGCGAATTCAACGGCTACCAGCACAAGGTGCTGGCACGCTACAATGGACGCACCTACTTTCTGCCGCTCGGGCTGGCGCTTGTCAACAGCTTCTATGGCCTGGAACTAACGCCGTCGGAGCTTGCCGGCTTTCTCGCGAAGGAGATAGCCGCCTCTGGTATCGAGGACGAAACCCCTTCTTTCGAGACCCAGGCGATATCGTTCATCGGTCGTCCGCTCTATGAGGCCTTCATCCGTGAATACACCCGAAAGCAGTGGGGAATGGATCCGAAACTGCTTCCGGCCTCGATCATCAGGCGCCTGCCAGTGCGGTCCAACTACGATATCAACTACTTTCCCGACTACCGTCAGGGCATCCCGGTAGATGGCTACAATTCCATTTTCAGCCGGATGCTTGACCACCCTGGTATCACGGTCGAATGCAACCGCGCCTTCGAGCTCGCCGCCGCTGATCTGCCGCAGGACGTGCCTGTGTTCTATTCCGGTCCGATCGACGAGCTCTTTTCCCATCGCTTTGGGCCTCTTCCATGGCGTTCGCTGCGCTTTGAGCGCGAGCGGGTGGCGATGGTTGATTTCCAGGGGGCCAGTGTCGTCAACTACACTGGCGCGGATGTTCCCTACACGCGCATCCACGAGTTCAAGCACTTCCATCCCGAGGACGGGGTGGTGATGTCGTCACCTTCCACAATCATTTGCCGCGAGTATCCAAAGACCTGGACCTTCGGCGACGAACCCTACTATCCTGTGGATATGGCAGAATCACGTGCGCTTCTGGAACGCTATCGCGCCGAGGCAGCCAAACACCCGCGCCTGATAGTCGGCGGTCGCCTGGGCGGTTACCGCTACCTTGACATGGACAAGTCCATTGCCGATGCCCTCGCCACGGTGGAGAGGACCCTGTAGTTTTCGCGCGAGCCGGGGAACCACGCGCAAGGACGCCGCCATGAAAATACTTTTCGCCTGGACAGGTGTGACGAGCTACATGGCCGACTGCTGGCGGCAGCTGCAGGCGCTGGGCGACGTCGAGCTGAGGATAGTGGTTGAACAGGCGGAAAGCGGCAAGGCGTTCACCGCCGATCAGACCCTCCATTCCCTGTCCTACATCCTTAGGTCACCACCGGATAATCCAGGGGATGCGCTAGAATCCCAGATACTGGAGTTCAGGCCCGACGTCATCTTCGCCGGCGGCTGGCGGAGCCGGACGACGCGGCAGGTGCTGGCGGCGTATCCCGAGGTACCGAAGGTATTCTGTCTCGACATGCCGTGGCGCTGGTCTCTTCGCTGCCTTGTCGCCCGCTTTGCGCTCCGTGGATTTCTCCGTCGGTTTGACGCCATCTACGTGCCCGGTGCCTCGTCGGCCCGCTATGCGCGGTGGCTGGGTTTCCCTGCGTCTCGCATCCATCGCAAGCTCTACGCCGTTGACCAGCGGCGACTGCGCGCGGGTGGCGGAGATGGTTCTGCTGGGCGCACGGCGTTCCTCTATGTTGGACGCTACTCGCCCGAGAAGCGGGTTGACCTCATTGAGCGGGCCTACGCGCGCTATCGCGAGCTTGGCGGCACCTGGCCCATCGACTACTATGGCCAGGGTGGCAAGTTCGTGCAGGCCGATGAGATGCCTCGGATCTACGCCAGCCACGCCTGCCTCCTGCTTGCAAGCTCGTTTGATCCCTGGCCGCTTGTGATGCTAGAGGCGCGCTCGGCCGGGTTGGAGGTCATCGCCAGTGACCGCTGCGGCAATTGCGACGAGCTGGGTGCACACAAGGTACGGTTTGGCGATGTTGAGCAGATGGCGCACAGGATGCTGGCCGTGGAAGGGGGCGAGCGCATTCCGCCCCGTCCCGACCTCGCGGACTACGATTGTTGCGCCTGGGCATATCGCACTCTTCGGATTGGCGGTTTTCCATGTCAAACGACCCCATCCATATAGTGCTAGTGGCAGACGCGCGCTTCCGCATCGGCCTCGAGGCGACGAAGCGGAGCATCATCGAGAGTTGTTCGGCTCCGGAACGGCTGGTGTTCCATGAGTTCGACGAGACGAGGATCGACCCGAAGGCGATACTGGCGGATTTCGGATCCTTCAAGGGTTCTGTGATGGCATATGTGCGCATCTATCTTGGGTCGTTGCTGCCGGATCTGGATTTCGTCGTCTACGCCGACGTGGATACGCTGTGGTTCCGCGACGTCGCCGAGCTCTGGGCCCTTCGCGACTCCTCGAAGACTATCCAGTGGTGCGAGGATGCGCTGTCGACATCGTGCAGATTTCGCGACTGGGCAAAGGTCGAATGTCCCCACTATGCCTGTTCCGGGGTGGCACTTCTTAATCTTCGGCGATTCCGCGAGACCGACATTGTCAGCCGGTGCCTTGAAGCGCGGCGTATCGATGGATACCCGCCATATTTTGACCAGGACATTCTCAACTATGCGCTCTCCCAGGAAGAAAGGGGCCTTCTTCCCCGGCATTGGGACTGCATCTTCACGCCGCCCGGCGACTGGGAGCGTCCCGCCGCGGTTTTGCATTTGACCGGCTGTGGACGTGTCTTCCACGAGCTCCCTTCGACCTGGGTGCCGCAGTATGAGCTATGGTGGCGGTATGTCCATCGCGACGAGGGGGACTATCCGCTTCGGCGCCGCGCCATCATCTATCTTGCCGGCCGCTTCGCGCCCGTCCTGTGTCCGGTGGTGGAATTATTCCGCTGGATCTACGCGAGGATCCTTGTCCCGCGCTTTGGCATTGCCAACTTCTTCGATCGCACCGAACGAATGCTCGTCTATTCCTTCCTCCTGCGGGCGCAGATCACGCGAAAGGCATTGTGGAGATGACAGGCCGTAGCTCCATCAAGGGCATTTTCTGGACGGGGCTGGAGAAGTTTCTCGTCTATGGTGTCAACTTCGTCCAGGGCATTTTCCTTGCTCGTCTGCTGCAGCCCGCCGACTTCGGTCTTACTGCCATGCTGGGCATATTCCTGGCCGTGGGCTCGGCTCTGGCGGAGACCGGCTTCGGGACTGCGCTGGTAGCCGACGGCGGGAAGTACGCCTGCTTCGAGCGCCAGGCTCTCAGGTGGAACATAGGGCTTGCCTCCGCTATCTTTGCGGTGCTGTTCCTGGCCGCGCCATTCGTTGCCAGCTGGTATGGCATACCCGTCCTTTCGTTGCTCATGCGCGTGATGGCGATCGGGTTGATCATCAATGCGGCGAGCGTGGTGGCAACGGCGCGTCTCACCCGGGAACTTCAGTTCAAGAAGCTGGCGTGGGTGAATTCACTTTCCGCATTAATTGGCGCGGTGCTGGCGATTGCCATGGCCGCAATGGGGTTCGGCGTCTGGTCGATTGTCGCCCTGGGGCTTGTTTCAAGTTCGCTGCGAACGCTTTTGGCCTGGGGTATGGCGGCGGGCGTGGGTTGTGGTCGCCAGTTTGAAAGCTCCTCGGGAGGTTCTTCCGCGCAATCGTTTCTTACCTTCCTCCTGCTCAGCGCCAAGCTGACGGTTTCAACTCTGATCTACACGATCTACTCCAACCTCTACCAGCTGGTTATCGGCAAACTGTTCAATGCGGGTGCAGTTGGTCTGTTCACCCGGGCCCAGCGATGGTCGCGTTTGCCGGTCGATTTCAGTACCGAACCGATTTCCCGGGTTGTCTTTGCCGACTTCTCGAAGGGCGGCGGATCATTCCGCCGGTACTTCCTGCTGAATTGCCTGCTGTCCTGGCCGCTGCTGGCGTGTCTGTGGATATTCGCCAAGCCAATCATCGGTTTTGTCCTGGGCGATCAGTGGCTTGACTGCGTGCAGATAATGCGGATTCTGATTATTGGCGCTTTGTTCGTCCCCTTTCAGCTTTCATACCATGTCCTCGCGGCGTCAGGAAGGGGCAATTGCATTCTGGCGAATGAGGTCGTCAAGCGTGTGCTGGCCTTTTCCGCGTTGGGCGTGGGATGCCTGTTCGGGATCGAGGGCCTGTGCTGGTCCTGCGTGGCGATTGAGGTGGCATCGTCGATTTCGGATCTATCGTTCATGTTCTATGTGCGGCGGAGGAGGCAATGACTGATACCATCGACATCGCCCTTGCCTCGGACGCGAATTACTTTCCGGGTCTTCTCGTGACGGCCTGCTCCATTGCCCGCCACGCTTCGCGGCAGGTTGCGCTCAGGTTCAACGTTCTTGATGGAGGACTTGCCGCCGAGCAGGTCAGGTTCCTTGAGGCGAAGGCCGGAGCGGAGCATCCGGAAGTCCGTTTCAGGTATTTCAAAATAGACCAGAATCGCTTTTCTGCCTTCCCCGAGTGGTCCGGCCCCAGCAAGATGGCCTATGCGCGCCTGCTGATTGCCGAGCTGGTTGACGACGCCGAGTTTACAATCTATTCCGATCTTGATTTTCTCTGGTGTTCGGACATAGCCGAATTATGGTCGCTAAGGGACTCCGACAAAACCATTCAGGGATGCCTTGACCTCTTCCCCGACGGAATTGACCACCGTCGGCGGTGGTATGAGGAGCGGGGAATTCCAATCACGATGGATCGCCATATCTGCTCTGGCTTGATGATCGTCAATCTCTGCCGTTTTCGGCGCGGTGGCTATTCAGCCGCGATGATGGATTTTCTCCGTCGCCATCCTGATTCGCCGCTGGTGGACCAGACCGCCATCAATGCCGTGGTAACCGACGTCGGCATTCTCCCGCGCGAATGGATGAGATTTTCGTATGAGCTCCGGGACGCCGACTTCGCGAAGGCGAAGGCAGTTCATTTCGCGGGGGATGCACCGTGGGTGAAACACTGGTGGGGCCACACCCTCCTGCCGCCCTGGAAGCTATGGCACGGTTTCTACGGCGGGCTGAATGGAATGGGTGCCTGGGGATCGCTGCGCCGCATCTACTCCGTTCACGAGATCGTCGTTCGGTGGGCGGCCTATTTCCTCGTCATCCATGCACCGCTGCGCACCTTGTTCTTTCTTTTTCTGAGACTGGCTCGTCGTGGAAGCTACATTCCCTCGTTGCGGGAGAAGGCGAGGCGCTATGTTGATTAGTGTGCTGGTCACGACCTGGGGCTGTGGCGACTATCTCGAGCCCTGCCGGAAATCGATTGCGGTGGCAAGAGGGGAATGCCCGATCGACGTCGAGGTCATCGAGCTGTCGGACGGGAGCGGAGTGTGGAATGCCCGCAACGAACTGATTCGCCGGGCGCGGGGTGATTGGCTTTGCTTTGTTGACGGTGATGATCGTTTGGAGCCTGGCGCGCTGGAACGGCTTGCAAGTGTTGTAGCCTCCGACCCTGCGGCGGATCTGGTCACGTTCAGATTGGTTGAGGAGCGGGAATGGGATGGGCGGGTTGGCCGTCCGGCGCACCCGTTCCCCAGGAACTGGTCGGCTTGTGCGTACCATCGCCGCGTTCTGCCTCCGGGCGGATTTGCCTCCTATGCGCTTGGCGAGGACGTTCTCTTTCTGATGCAATGTCTTTGCCGGGCTCGCCACATCGTGGATGTGGAGTCTGTCTTCTATCGCTACGTGCGCCATTTCGGATCCGCTTCGATGCAAGGGGATTACGGGCGGTTGTTCCATTCGAAGCTTGGATATGTGCAGGATTGGTTTGCCGAACTGGCTGGGGCTTCGCCCACAGGACGGTCCAACCTGCGTGATCTTGGCCGGGCTAGACGAATGGTGATTCGCGATCTGCTTGGATCGGCTGCGCTTGATCTGGCGAAGATGGATCCACGGCCCTGGGGCGACTGGTACGGCGCGCTCGATCGAATCGCCCGATTCTCGCAGCTGTTGCCGCTTGATGCACGTCTTGAATTGTTCCTGTGCCGCTGCCTGAGATGGCATTGGGTCACATTCCTCATCTGCAATCTTGGGTATCGACTGCGCATGAAATTGTCTGAGGATCGCGTATGAAGGGGAGTCTATGATACCGAAAGTCATTCACTGCTGCTGGTTTTCCGGCGAGAGCAAGCCCCCGCTGGCGAGGCGGTGTCTGGCGAGCTGGCGCAAGTTCGCCCCCGACTTCGAGATTCGCGAGTGGGACGTGGAGGCGCTGCGTCAGACCTTGGGGGCACTGCCCGCGTTTGCCGAGGCGGCGTTGAAGGCGCGGAAGTGGGCGTTCGCGAGCGACTGGGCGAGATTCGCCGTGGTCGGCCGGTTCGGCGGAGTCTATCTTGACCTTGACGTGGAATTGATTGCGCCGCTGGCCGCTGCGACCGCCGCCGGCGGGTTCTTCGCCGCCGCCCAGGACGACTGGGTCGACCCAGGCCTTGGCTTTGCTGCCGAGGCGGGGGATGTGGTGATCGCCGAGATCGTGAAGCGGTATGAGACGATGGAGTTCAATTCCGCGTGTCATTTGTCGCAGAGCTGCCCAGAGGTGGTGAATCCCATTGTCAGGGGACGGGTGCGCGTATTGCCTCCCGAAGTGTTCAATCCCAAGGGTGGCTGTAGTGGGAGAATCCGCCTTACGGAAAAAACCATCGGCATCCACCACTACGCCGCCAGCTGGTTCAACTGGAAGCAGCGACTTGCGTACAGGATTATGCCCCGTCTGGGTCTTGGGGGACTTCTGCCATGGCTGCGCGCGCATTGTTCAAGGTCTGGGAGGGGTCAATGATACCGAAGATCATCCACTGCTGCTGGTTTGGCGGACCGAAGACCGCGCTTGCGAAGCGGTGTCTGGCAAGCTGGAGGAGGATTGCCCCTGACTGGACGATAAGGGAATTCACCTTGCCGCCAGACCTCCCTGGGTTTGTCGCCGGTGCCATCAAGGCCGGTAAATGGGCGATGGTTAGCGATTGGGCGCGGATGCGGGCGCTGTATGACGAGGGTGGCGTATATTTAGACTTCGACGTGGAGCTCGTCAGACCGCTTGACGACCTGCTCGACCGGGAATGGTGCTCAACGGAATACACCACGGACGGTGGAACCTGGCTCAATCCGGGTGGTGGCATCGCGCTGGAGAAGGGTAGTGCGATTGCCAAGGCAATGCTTGAGGCATACGCGACTACGCCATTTGATCCCGAACGTCAAATGATGCCGTTCATCAACGAGCGGCTTGCCGCAGCAAGTGAGCTACATCCCCTTGCGCTGCTTCCACCGGAGGTGTTATCCCCCATAGACTGCGCTGGTCGAATGCACCGTACCGATGCGACCCGCGGCATCCACCACTACTCGATGAGCTGGGCTCCGTGGTGGCGCCGTGCACTCCAATGGGTTTCCTGGCATGGAGGCCGGCCGGTCATCGACGCCATGCTCAGGGCAAGAAAGATTTGTCGTCACAAAAGGTAAAATGTTTTCTTTTTTTCGTGACATTTCATTTGAAATCGTGTATACTTATCAGTTGATTCAAGGGGGTAGTGTGCACTTTCCCCTTCACCGCTTGTTGTAAAACGACGGAGGAATATGAGAAACAACATCTTTTTAGGTGTCGTGTTTGCGCTTTTATTGGGCGCAAATGCGGCAGAAACGACGGCCGACCAGGCACTGGTCGCGGCGGAGTCTTGGGCTGCCGAGAACTCGTCGGCGGTTGGGGCGCTTGGTGTGCCTCGGTCCGTTGCGGCCGTGCGCGACTCTGACGGGGCGCTGCTGTGGTGGACGGTTTCCATGTCCAAGGGCGGTGCCGTCGTCGTTGCTCCCGACACAGAAATCAATCCCGTGATCTCGGTCATTCCGCACTACACTGGGGCCATTGATGTTTCGTCCACTCTCTATGCCTTGCTGCGCAAGGATATGCGCATGCGCAAGGGCACGTTCTCTCTCATGCGCGGTCGCGCATCCGCGGGCGATGCCGTCGACGCGAAGGTTGCCGCCTCCTCCGCGAAATCTGTCGCCCGCTGGAAGCGCCTGGCGCGGAAGGGTGATATTCCCGCCCGTCGTCTTCTCGTCACGAGGCTCGCCGCCGAAGAGGAGGAGGACGAGTCGAAGTCGGTGCGCGATCCCGAGCTGCCGGAGCTGGTGATTGGTCTTGTCCCCGGCTTCGAGTACAAAGGCGTGCTCACGCACTGGAACCAGAGCAACGCTGCGCTTGCCTCCAACGAGCAGATCTACGATTTGCACACTCCGCACAACTACGTCTGTGGCTGCGTGGCCACTGCCATGAGCGCGGTGCAGCAGTTCTTCCGCACCGGTGCGCCTGCCGAGCCTGCCACCGGCAAATGCACCGTCGACGGCGTCAACACCGAGCTTGCGACGATGGAGGGTGATTACGACTGGTCCATCCTCCCCGTCGAATTCGGCGGCGAGGCCACCGAATTCTCGGGCGAGCTTTCAGAGGACCAGGTCGATCTGCTTGCCCGCGTTGCCTACAACTCCGGCGTTGCGGTCAACATGGCGTACTCCAAGGGCGAATCCGGCGCCTATGCCTATGACGTCGCCCCCGCGCTTCGCGACGTCTTCGGCTTCAAGGACGCCCGTTATGCATTTCGGCTCAAGGAAGACCACTACCCTCGGCTGATCTACAATCAGCTGCGCGCCGGTGCGCCGGTGCTTATGGGCATAACCGGTACGCCTGGCGGGCACGAGGTTGTGGCCGTGGGCTACGGCGAGGACGCCGAGGGTACTCCCCTCACGCGAGTGTTCCTCGGCTGGAGCGGCAATAACGATGCGTGGTACGCGCTGCCCGATATCGACGCCTGGGTGGATGCCACCGGCAAGCCCACCGATGCCAAGTTCAACGTGATTGAAGATGTGGTCACCATGCTCGGCACCAACACCGCCACCATGGCGCTCTGCGGTCGTGTCGTGAAGGGCGATGGCACGCCGGTCGTCGGCGCCGAGATTGAAATCGTCCCGGCGAGCCGCGTCGAGGAGATCACGGATGAAGAGTCCGGCGAGACCTTCACCACCAACATCTGCCCTGTCGCGACCACCGACGACAATGGGTACTGGGGTCTGCGCGTCGATCCGGGCGCCTTCCAGATTTCGACCAACAAGTTGATCTATTTGAAGATGGACGGCGAGCGCATCCAGCGTACGGCCGTGAACGTCGGGCTCAACGCGATCGTAACTCGCGACGAGGTCGCCGAGGGCGACACCATCATCAATGGTGCAAAACACAAGTACCTCTTCGATCCCGCGAAGCTCGCCCCCGCCCTGCCCGGCGTCATCGACTTCCACCTCTTCGGCAGCGGCAAGCTCGAGGTGGTGGCGGATCCTGAATCGGCTCGGAGCTTTGCGCTCGAGTCCGGCAAGGCGATGCTCGTGGTTAGCGGCACCGCCGGGGATCCAAAGTACGACGCGATCCTTTCCTACATCGACGAGCACGCCGACGAAATGGCTGAAGATTTCGTGCTCTACCTGGTCGATCCCTCCGACGAGGAGGAACGTCTCCCCGACGGCGATCCCGCCTTCGGCGTGTTCGATCCCTCGATCTTCAATTCGCAGGCGGCCAACAAGTGGGCTTTCTACAATGGCCGTCTCGCCTACTGCGCGGTGCCTGGCGAGTTCACGAGCGAGGAGGTCACCGGGCACGAGCCCATCACCGGCGAGGAGATCACCGGCGAGATCGTCTATGACGGGGACTGGACCGAGGAGGAGGTCGTCGATGCCTTCGAGCGCGTGATTGGCCAGGGTGGCAACGCCTGGAACGCGCGCACCGCCGAAAGCACGCTCGTCGTCGAGGGCGAAACCTACTACTATGGAGGCGAGACTCCCGATGTGATCTATGGCAGCGAGAACGGCGACTTTGTCGAGCTCGGCGAAGTGGCCCCGTACTACGGCGTCTACGAGAATGTCTACACAAATGGCGAGGAAGTCACGGTTTCGGCGCCGCTGTACGTCACCAATCTCACCGACGGCGTGATCTGGATGAGCGATGGCTGGGAACTCTGGCAGTACGACGAGGAGCTGGCGGACTGGACGTTCGTCGAGTACGACCTTACGCAGGAAGTGGTCTTCC
>JAZRXT010000095.1:0-35867 GCA_045600365.1 Kiritimatiellia bacterium
GTCGGGTTTGGTATAATACGTGACATCGACACGGTGAACGGTTCACCATGTCTATGGGATAATAGTGGATTTTTTCAAAGGAAATTGTGATTTTCTGTCAGCATTTGATGCGGAAGGAGTATAATTATTGGGGAATAAGAACGTATGACAACAGATAGAAAGCCAGATGCGGGAAATCAGCGGGTGCGAATTGGAGATTGGAAGGCCGCATGTGTGTTGTTCGGCGAGGGCGTATTGTGCTTGCTGTTGGCGGCTTTTCTTGTCGTGTGTCTAATTCCTGGCGAAGAAGAGCCACCGCCGGCAGTCAATGATTTGAGTTCAGTGCCAAATTTCGATTACATCGGAGAGGTCGTGAGACTTAGATCCGAAAGCGCTGATGAGGCAAAGATGCTGGCCAAGTACATTTTCGAGACCGAGGGGATGCCGAACCAGGCCGAGGCACGGCAAATCTACGATGAGATTGAACGAGACCAGAAGCACTGGTGGAATCGCACAAAACGGGTCGCATGGGGGTTCGTCACGGGCGACGGAGGCTCAATTGAGGAGCTAGGCGGCAGTGTGGTGTCAGACATGGTTTTATACGGTGACATTCGTGACCTAATCAAGCATTCCTACTACAAGGTGACAAAGAATGAAAAGGGCGATGCGTTCATCATTACCCTTTCCTCGTTCGGCCTTTTAACTGAATTGGCGGATGTAGTTGACTGGGCCCCTGCGGTTCTGAAGGCGTTCCGGAAGGCCGGCGCACTGAGTGAGAAAATGGTTGGGCTGCTGTCGGATGGAATGAAGAAATGCATTGAGGCAAAGAAGATTGACAGCGGTCTCGCATCGCTGTTCTCGGGAATAAAGTCAATGTCGGATTCGCTTGGATTCGCGTGTGCAAGTAGAGTGATGCGTCATGCAGATGACGCAGCCGACGTTGCCGTGCTGGCAAAGGCGGCGAAGATGGCCCCAGACGAGACCTACCTGCTGGTGAAATATTCTGGCAGGGGAGGGATCAAGGAACTAGAGAACCTGACGGAGGTGCAAGTCAAGGCCCTGCGCGAGGCGGCGAAGAAAGGTCCGGATGTCCTGAAGAATTTCAAGAAGTACGGAAATGAGTTGAAGCGTAGGACTTCGTCTGCAAGACGTCTCGCGCGGCTTGTCAAGTCCTGGCGTTCGGGGCATCTGCCAGGTCTTGTCACGAAGATACTGGAGAGATGGCCATTTCTGCGATTTGTGTTCGGGGGGCTGGCTTTGATTCTTGCGGGGTTTTGCGGCCTGAAGTTCAGGCAGGCGGTTAGGCGGTGCCATTTTCGCCCTGGTTTTGGTTTTTGATTGACTTTGTTTTTCGAAATAGTGTATAATAGCCGACATGAAAAGGAAACTTCTTATGTTGGAGGCCAAGGGCTGGCTCGGCGTGTGCTTGCTCATGGCAACGCTGGTGGGATTCTCGGGCGAGGTCCTCTACAACGGTATCGAGCTGCCGCAAGCCTGGCCACCGCGCGAACCCGGCAATCCGCGCGAGGGTGTCTTCGAGACGCCTTATCTCGAGCATCCGCCAGCCATTATTCCGATTGACGTCGGCCGCCAGCTCTTTGTGGACGACTTCCTCGTGGAATCTACCTCGAATGTGGTCCGTCGCTTCTTCAAGCCGGTCAAGTACGATGGCAATCCCGTGATGTCGCCCGAGACCGACCTGGAGCGTCAGGTCGACGAACTGAAGAAGCGTGGCTACCGTCAGGCCCCGTATGCGGCGACGGTCGGCGGCGGCGTCTGGTGGGATCCTCATCGCAAGGCCTTCCGGATGTGGTACGAGTCGGGATGGATGAACGCGCTCAGCTACGCCGAGTCGAAGGACGGACTCGCCTGGACGCGTCCCGAGCTGGACGTCGTCAAGGGCACGAACAAGCTTTTCAAGCATGACTCGCTCGACAGCTGGAGCGTCTTCCCCGACTATGCCGCCGACAATCCCTACGCCAACTGGCGGCTCCTCATCTCGCCGCCAGGCTCGCCGCGGGCGAATCGGCTCTACACGTCGGCAGACGGCGTCCACTGGACGCAGCTCGGCGTCACCGGCGAGTCGGACGATCGCACGACGATGTTCTACAATCCTTTCCGCGGGAAGTGGGTGTATTCGCTGCGTGGCGGAGGCCCCGGCGGCTTCGGCCGTAACCGGGCCTACTGGGAGTCGACCGAGTTCGGCAAGGACTGCCTCTGGAGCTGGACCCGCCAGAATGAACGTCCCGAGGACGCAACTCTGCCGCGTGCCTATGCCTGGCTCTCGACTGACCGTCACGACATCCCCGATCCGGTCACGGGGCAGAAGGTGCCGCAGCTCTACAATGTCGACGCCGTTGCCTACGAGTCGTTGATGCTCGGCCTTTTCGAGATTCATCTCGGTCCCGAGAACGACGTGTGCCTCAAGCGGGGACTTCCCAAGATCACCGACATCCAGTTCGGCTATTCGCGCGACGGCTACCACTTCTCGCGTCCCGACCGCACGGCGGCAATCGCGTCCTCGCGCTGGGGTTCGGGAGCGTGGGACACGGGCTACATCCAGCCAGTTTCCAGCGGCTGTGTCATCAAGGACGAGCGGCTCTGGTTCTACTACTCCGGCATCCGCGGCGACGAGACGGCGGCCGGTCCTCTCGTCAAGGACAACTGGCGCCGCAACGGCATGCACTTCCACGGGTCGATGGGCGTGGCTACGCTGCGCCGCGACGGATTCGCCGGCTTCGTCGCGGATGGCCGCGGCGAGGTGACGACACGGTCCGTTCGCTTCACCGGGCGGCGGCTCTTCGTCAACGCCGACTGCCGTGCTGGCGAGATTGCGGTCGACGTCCTTGATCGGGAGGGACAGGTGCTCGCGAGCTTCCCGGCGGTCACGGGTGACCGGACGAAGATCGAGGTCGGCGACGTCTCTGCCTTTGCGGGCCGCGACGTGCGCTTCCGGTTCCGCCTCTCTTGCGGCACGCTCTATTCGTTCTGGGTGTCGCCGTCGGGCTTCGGCGAATCGCGCGGCTGGCTCGCGGGTGGCGGGCCGGACTATCCGGGTCTCCGCGACGTGCGGCCGGTCGCCGCGAAGGTGACGGTCGACTTCAAGGCGGCGAAGGGACCGGTTCGTCCGCTGCCTGGAACTTAATGGCATGCAACATCATTGGAACGTATGAATTTGAAACGCAGAGAGTTTGCGCTGGAGATTGGGGCGGCATCGCTGGTGTTCGCCGCCGGATGCTCTGACGCGTGCGAAGGATCTCAGAAAAAACCAACCGAAAGGAAAAAGAGCATGAAATTCTCGGAACTGATTGAAATGCGCAGAAGCGTGCGCAGGTATGCGGCGAGCGAAATCGCCAAGACGGAAATGGAGGCGATCGTCAAGGATGCGCTCAATGCGCCGAGCTGGAAGAACACCGAAGTGACGCGGTACTACGCGGCGATTTCGGCGGAGGCCCGCGGTCGCGTCTGGAAGGAGGCTCTTCCAAGTTTCAACGCGGCCAGTTCGGCCAACGCCGCTGCGCTGGTGGTGGTTGCGTTCAAAAAGAGCGAGAGCGGCTACATGGGGGCGGATCCGGCAAACGAGCTGGGCGAGATGTGGGGCGCGTACGACTGCGGTCTTGCGAGTTCCTATTTCGTGCTGGCGGCGAAGGATCATGGTTGGGATTCGCTCATCATGGGCATTCGCGACGAGAAGAAGTTGCGCGACATATTCGGCATACCGGCGGACGAGGTGGTGACGTCGGTCATCGCGATTGGCAAGTCCGCCCAGCCGTATTTCAAGAATCCGCGCAAGCCCGTTGCTGACGTGCTGAAGGCTCTCTGAGCCACGACGTACGCGGCATTTGGCGATCCACACCGAAAATATTTGACGAATAGTCTATTTTTTGTTAAAATCTAGCTGTTCAGGGCATGGTGCCCTTGAACAATGCAAAATGCAACCACAGAAAGTGTCGATAAAATGAAGTTTGTTCTTGCTTCTGCTGCGGTGGCCGCGTCTGCCACCGTCCTTGCCGGTGTCTATGGTGATTGTCCTGATGCGAAGCATGCGTGGAGCGTGCACGACCGCAATCGTCCAAACCCCGTCAAGGTTGAGCCGGCCGCCAAGTGCGGTCAGCCGCCGAGCGACGCGGTGGTGCTGTTTGATGGCACGCGCGAGAGCTTCGAGAAGAATTGGTGCGATGGCAAGGGCAACCCCACCCAGTGGAAGTACGACGATCAGGGATTCTTCTACTGTGTTCCCGGCTGGAAGAATGGTGGTAGCGTGTATTCGCGCGAGAAGTTCGGCGACTGCCAGCTGCACCTCGAGTACAGCCACGAGGCCTCGCTGGGGCTGGTGCCGAACAACGGCCCCCAGATGCACGGCAACTCGGGTGTGTTCCTGATGGGCAACTACGAGATCCAGGTGCTTGAGAGCTATGGCACCAATCCGGCGGACATGAAGAATCCCAACTACGCCGACGGCCAGGCGGGTGCGGTCTACGCCGAGAATCCGCCCATGGTCAACCCCGCGCGCAAGCCGGGCGAGTGGCAGGTCTACGACATCGTGTTCCACCAGCCGGTCTGGGAAGGGGAGAAGCTGCTCCACCCGGGTAGCGTCACGGTGTTCTTCAATGGCGTGCTGGTGCAGGACCATTGGGAGATGGAGGGCCTCACCACCCACTGTAACCGTCGTCCGCTCAAGCCGCACGAAAAGGTTGGCCAGCTCAACTTCCAGGACCACGGCTGCACGGTGCGCTTCCGCAACATCTGGTATCGTCCGCTCCCCTCGCGCTGGGACAACACGACCCACAGCGAGCTTGCCGGCAAGGAGGAGGACGTGATGGCGCTGCGTCGCGAGACCGCTGCGAAGCTATTCGCGAAGCTGGATGCCAACCGCACCGACGCCGGCGGCGTCAACGATGCGCTCGAGGTGGTTTCGTACTCCCGCGAGGACGCCTACGTCGCGGTGCTGAGGAAGATGGCGACCGCCTACATGGCGAAGCTCGACAAGATGGACGACGCCGCGCTCGACAAGGAGAAGGGCGCCATCATGTCCCTGCTTAAGGCAAGCAACCAGCTGACCAAGGCCGGCGCGAGCCCCAAGAACTGCTGTCTTAACGCCAAGCTCAACGAGATTAAGACCCGCAAGGGCTGGAAGTGAGTTCGGACCCGGTAGAGTATGCCTGCGCGCCGGGCGCCGAGATCGGCGACTGGCGCGTGGTGCGTCCCCTTGGCCGCGGTGGGATGGCCGAGGTCTACGAGGTGGAGGCGGCCTCGCTGGGTTCCCGCTACGCGCTCAAGCTGTTCACCTACGCTCGTGGCGACGCGGCGGCGGCGCGCGAGCGCTTCTTTGCCGAGGGACGGCTGCTGGCCAAGCTGGACCATCCGCGTCTGGTGCGCGTCTACGACGTTGACGAGGATGGCAAGACGGGGCGCCCGTACTTTGTGATGGATCTTGTCCTTGGTCCGGACGGGACACCGTGCACGCTGGCCGATGCTGGGGTTGCGGGTGCCGACGAGGAAATGGTGGCCCGCTGGTACGAGGATCTGCGCGATGGGCTCGCCTACATCCACGGGCGGGGGATACTGCATCGCGATCTCAAGCTTCAGAACGTGCTGATCGGCCCCGACGGGCATGCGGTCATCGGTGACTTCGGCGTTGCCAAGATATTCAATCCCGAATTGAGATCCGATCTTGGCCTTGCCGCTGAGCAGACGCTGATGGCGGCCAGGCATGCGGAGAAGCCGGTGATGGGCAGCGTTGGCTACATGGCGCCGGAAGTGGAGATGGGCGTGGCCGCCTCGAAGGAGAGCGACTACTACGCGCTGGGAGTGATAGTGTTCCGTCTGCTGACTGGAGTGTGGTGCGATTCGCGCACCGACGTGGTGGGCGATCTCGAGACCTACAACCCCACCTGGCGCCGCATCATCCCCAAGCTTCTCCATTCCAATCCTGCGGGGCGGGAGTGCCCCTCCTGGGTCGAGCTGGAGCGGGAGCGGCGCGATGAGGAGGATCTGAAGGCGGAGAAGCTCTACATGTCGGCACGCGACAAGCTGCGGCGTGCCAAGAATTCCAAGAAGTGGCTGGTGGCGATGATCGCCCTCCTTGCCGCCGGTCTGTTCTCCACCGCAGGGGTGTGGGCGTGGAAGCATCTTACGCGCCATCCTTCGTTCGATGAGCTTTGCCCGACCGTGGCCGAGATGGCCGCAATGGGTGATTCGAAGGGCGAAGACGACGATGGATCGTCATCGGACTGGGAGCTCGCCAGGATCGACACCTGGGCCATCTGTCACAGTATCATTGACAGGTTTGCATCGGGCTCGGTCACCCGGGACGAGGCCGTGGAGGAGCTGCGTCAGATTTCCGCGCGGGCGGCGAAGGACGATGACGATGTATTCATGCGGGCTGGTTCGGGTGAATATGATGGAACGGGCGTGGACCTCGCGCTGATTTCGCGATACATTGAGATCATGGCCAATCGTCTGGGAGGGGCAGCGAAATGAGCACTTTCCCCGAGACGTCCTTCACCCTGATCGCGAAGATAAAGGATCTGCCGCCCGGTCAGGACGGTGCCGCCTGGGCCCGGTTCTGGGATCTGTACGCGCCGGCAATGCGTGCGTTCGCCGTCTTCAAGGGCGGGGAGACCAATGCCGACGACATTGTGATGACCGTGCTCGGAAAGCTGGTCGAGGTGCTGCGCAGCGGCAGGTTCGATCCCGCGAAGGGCAACTTCCATTCGTATCTCGCGACGATGATCTACAATGAGGTCCACATGCAGCGCCGCAAGGACGAGGTTCGCCACCGGGACGATCACGTGGCGTTGGACGAGGTGATGGAGGAGACGCTTGCCGCGCCGGCGCGCACGGAGGACGACTCCGACTGGCAGCGTGCCGTGCTGGCCGCCGCGGTCGACCACGTGCTCAACCGCACCGCCCTTTCCGAGCGCGATCGCTCGGTGTACCGCTTCTACGTGCAGGAAGGGCACTCGCTGGATGAGGTGGTCGAGCATTTCCACCTTTCGCGCAACAACGTGAGCCAGATCAAGACGCGCATCGAGAAGCGCATTGCCGCAATTGGGCGCGAGATGGCGCAGGCGGCGTCTCGGCTCTAGAAATCGGGTGGCAGATGGCCATGGACGGAAAAGGCAGGGGACAAACTTTTATCGGCATAGCGGCCACGCTGCTGGACGCGGTGTTTCGTTTCGGCGTTGCCGCCATCTTCGTGTACGCCGGCTGGACCAAGATCGGCGATCCTTCCGCATTTGCCGCCTCCGTTGACGGATATCGTCTTCTGCCAGCCCCGCTAGTGGGGATATTCGCCCTGGTGCTGCCCATGCTGGAGATAGTGGCGGGGTTGACCATGGCGTTCACCCGGCTGACGTGCGAGAGCGCATTGACGCTGCTGGGTCTGCTGGGGATGTTCTTCATCGGCCTGACCCAGGCGGCGGTGCGCGGACTGGACATCTCGTGCGGGTGCTTTGGCACCGGCGATGGCGACACCATCGGTGCCGCCATCGCGCGCGACGTCGTGCTGTTTGTGCCCGTGGTGTGGCTGCTGGTGCGCGGGAATCGCCCGCTGTGGCCGCGTTTCACGGGTAGGGTGGCGACGGTTCTTTTCTGCCTGCTCGTGGCGGCCTGCGACGGGGAGGTGGGGAAGGCAGTTCCGCCGCCCGTGAAACCGTCGGTGCCGCCGGCGGCGTCATCGGTAGCGTCAAATCAGGTTTCGGTGGCGCGCTGGACGCTTGACTTCCCCCAGGCAATGGAGAAGGCGCGTGCCGCCCAGGTGCCCCTGCTGATGGTGGTCACGGCGGAGAAATGCGAATACTGCAAGCGTCTCAAGAGGGTGCTGGCGGATCGTCCGTTCAGGGAATGGGCCGCCGCCGCCGGTCTGTATCTCGCCGAGGCGCGCACGTACGAGACCAATTCGTCGCCCGCGCAGGCGGAGCTTGCGGACTTCGTATGGAAATCACCCCGGATCAGGGAGCTTACAGGCTACCCGCAGATTGCCGTGTACTGGAACGACGGGGAGGGGAACGAGACGTGGGCGGCCTTCAGCGGCCGCCGCTGGTTGATGCCGTCAGAGGGCAATCCCACGCTTTCGCTCGAGCTGATCAATTCGCTGGAGATGGTGCTGGCCGACTATTTCTCCTCGCTTCCCGCTCGTCCGCGGCTCGAGGAAATATACGCCAGGGCGGGCAAGACCATCAGCGCCGGGGTGAATGGCGAGGGAACGGTGAAGGTCACCCCTCCCGATGGCCGCGTGCGCGACGATGGTTCGTCGGTATCGCTGCTGGCCAAGCCGGCGAAGGGATGGAAGTTCGCAGGATGGCGCAATCCTGCCGGCAAGATGATCAAGGGTGGCAATGCCTTTGGCGGTGGCAAGGGCCTGGTGGTTGACTACTACATGCACGAGGGCGAGTACACTGCGATCTTCAGAAAAAAATGAGTGTGTCATCTGGCTTGCGTGTGGTGCCGTTTTTTGATAGAATTATGGACATGTTGTTTAAAAGTTGCCATATAGAAAGATTCCTGATGTTGGCGGCGCTGGCGTTCGCCGGCTGCCGGGCGCCGAAAATGCCCGAGGCGCGCAATTGGGAGCCACCGCAGGGAGGCATTGTGGGGGCGCTGCTCACGGCGGAGGCGGATCCTGCGATGCGTGGTCCGTTCCCTCTGTTGTGCACGCCGTGGACCGAGGCGGGCGAACTTGATGTCGACACTCTGGTCCGCGAGGCGGAATTCGTTGCCTCCTGCGGTGCCCGCGGCGTGATCTGGCCCACGGCCGGCGAGGTGCTGGACAATCTAACCGACGAAGAGTATCGGCGCGGGCTGGATGCGCTGGCCTCCCGTGCGAAGAAGGACTTCGCGGCGCGGCTGGTTGCCATCTGTCCGGGACGGACTTCGTCCGAGGCCGTTTCGCGGGTCGAATTCGTGAACTCGCTGATGCGCAGGCACCGGGTAAAGATCGCCATTCTGGCCCGTCCCTGCGATGATGCGCGCGACGAGGACGCGGTGGCCGCGCACTTCCGGCGCATCGGCGGCGTGGCCGAGGGGCCGGTGATAATCCAGACCTACAACGGCAGGAGCCCGGCACCATCCGTCGAACTCCTGGTGAAGCTTTCGCGCGAATATCCCGATGTGTTCGGGTACGTCAAGGAGGAAAGCCCCGGCGGTGGAGTCAACGAGCGCATTGCCGCGCTGCTGGCGGCGAAGCCGGCGATACATTCCGTGTTCAGCGGCTGGGGCGCCAAGGGCTGGCTCTATCAGGGTGGCCGCCTCGGCAGCGACGGGATCATAACCCAGCGTCCGGCCTATGCCGATGTGCTGGCGTACATTTTCGAACGCATGGAGAACGGTGACGACGGCACGATGATCGACGCCTATTCGAAGTTGCTGCTGATGTACAATCTCGGCGACACCTTCGGCAAGAGCGACGACGAGATGCGGGGTGTCCATCTGCATGTGCTCAAGAAGCGTGGAGTGTTCCGCAACACGCTCACCAGGCGGTCGGGTAAGGGACCGGCGTCGACGCGGAAGCTGGACGACGCGCCGCTGCCGCCCGGGGCCGAGGCCGAGATCGACGCCCGGCTCGCGGCGCTGGCGCCGTTCATGGGGAAAAAGGAGGCGAACGATGGCCGGTGAAGGCAATACCCACGTCGCGCTGCCGAACAAGTACCGTCCGATGACGTTTTCGGACACCGTCGGTCAGGAGCACGTGATCCACACCCTGCGCAATGCCCTGGCGTCCGGGCGGATCGCCAACGCCTATCTTTTCGTGGGGCCGCGCGGAATCGGCAAGACAACACTGTCGCGAATCTTCGCCAAGGCGCTCAACTGCAGCTCTCCGAAGGGCGACCATGGGGTTGAGCCATGCGGCGAGTGCGACAACTGCCGTGAAATCGCGGCGGGTCGCTCCATCGATGTCACCGAGTTGGACGCCGCCAGCCACAACAAGGTCGATGACGTCAAGCCGATAATAGATTCGGTGCAGTTCAAGCCGGTCTCGTCAAAGTACAAGATCTTCATCATCGACGAATGCCACATGCTTTCGAACACCGCGTGGAACGCCCTGCTGAAGACCCTGGAGGAGCCGCCGCCGTACGTGCGCTTCATCTTCGCCACCACGGAGGGCGACAAGCTGCTGGCCACCATCGTCTCGCGCTGCCAGCGCTTCGATCTGCGTCGGATCCAGACCCACCAGATCGCCTCGCGCCTTCGCTACATCTGCGAGCAGGAGAAGATCGAGGCGGCCGAGGACGCGCTCCTGGCCATTGCCCGCGGCGCCGAGGGAGGCATGCGCGACGCGCTCAGCTCGCTGGATCAGCTGATTGCCTTCCGGGGGGCGAAAATCACCGAGGAGGACGCGCTGGGAGTGTTTGGCCTCGTTTCCCGCAAGGAACTCGAATCGCTTGCGGAGGCGATTCTCACCGGCGACAACGCGTCGATTCTGCGTGCGGTCGAGACCTTCGACTCCTCCGGCAAGAACATGCGTCGGCTCTGCGGCGAACTGCTGCTGCATTTCCGCAATCTGATTGTGTGCGGTTCGCTGGGTTCGGGAACCACCGCCCTGGAGGCCACCCCCGACCAGATCAAGACCCTGGAGCGCCAGGCGGGACTCTGCGCCCCCGCGCGCATCTTCGGCATTGCCGACCAGCTGGTGGCGATGGAGGACAAGCTTCGCTATGTGCTCAGCGTGCGTACTCTCATCGAGATGACGCTGCTGCGCTGCGCGCGCATTGCAGGAACCGCTTCGATCGAAGAGGTGATGAGGGCGGTGCGTGCGCTCAAGGGACAGTTTGCCGCCGCACCCGCCGCCGCACCCGCCGCCGCACCTGCCGCCGCACCTGCCGCCGCGCCTGCCGCCGCTCCGGCTGTTGCTCCTTCATCCGCTCCGGCCGCCGCGCCCGTTGCGGCCCCGGTCGCACCCAGTGCCGCTTCCCTCCCGTCTGCGCCAGCTACCGCACCCGCGGCCGAGCATGTGCTTACCGATGCAAGACGCAAGGAGATACTTGACGATCCGAAGCTCAATGGTCTGCTGAGGCATTTGCCTGGGGCGCAGATAACCTCGCTGAGCTGAGCCGTTTTCCCCGAATTTTTCAACGTTTAAAGGAATTGACATGGAAGATAACGCTGTCCGCCCAATGATGAAGATGCTGCCAGGCGACGAAGTGCGCCAGATCATGTGGCGATTCGCCGAACGCTATGACATCCAGATGGCGGTCGCCGGTGCCAGATCGGTGGCGCGCGGCACGGTGGCGAAGCTGGTGGCCGGAGGTCAGCGCAAGACGCACGAATGGACGCCGGAGAAGCAGTCGATGTTCGACGCCTTCGACGCGTCCGGCGTCACCGCTGGCGCATTGAACGCCGACTGCGGCGGGATGTTCGAGGGCCCCAAGAATCTCCCGATGTCGCTCCTGTCGTACGAGATGAGCTGGGTGGACAACGGAGCCGCCACCTCATCGTTCGTCAACGATCTTGCGATGGGGCCGATCGCGGAGATGGGTACGCCCGAGCAGAAGAAGCGCTACATGACCCTGTGCGCGCCGGGCAACGAGAGCGGGAAGACCTGGCGTGGTTCCTTTGCGCTCACCGAGCCGCTTCCGTACGTGGGCGTCGACACTGGTGTTCTCTGTGGGCGCGTCTCCATCGCCGAGTGGAAGGACGGCGAGGAGCCGATGATCCGCGTCGAGAAGCGCGGGCGTTTCATCACGAACATCGCCATTGCCGACTATGTGACGATTGCCGCCAATTCGGGTGACGACCGTATCAAGGGCTCCTGCATGATCATCGTCGAGGCCACCGATCCCGGCAAGTTCGATCGCGGTGCCCAGACCCTCAAGTGCGTGCATCAGCTTTCCAACACCGGCGATCCCGTGATCGACGTGGTGGTGCCCGCCTCCCGCATCGTTGGCGGCTACGATATCGTCGACGGCAAGGTGGTGCCGAAGCTCGGGCACAGCGAGATCATCGCCCAGGTGTTCTCCAAGACGCGCGTTGGCGTCGGCGTCATGGGAGCCGGTTCCCTGATGAGCGCGGTCGAGCCGGTTATCCGCTACCAGCGCACACGTTTCCGCGGGGCAGTCGGCGTCGAGGAGACCTCGCCCCGCTACCAGCAGGGCCTGCAGATGAAGGAGGACGTGACGGTGCGTCTCGCCGACGTGTGGGCCACGGCCGAGGCGGCGTCCTCGCTGGGTTTCGACATCTCGCGCCGTTTCGACGAGCTCGAGCTGATCCAGGACGAGGCGAAGGCCAAGCTTGGCAAGGGCCGCGAGATGCTCAAGAACATGAGGGCCCCGATGGAGCGGGCGAAGGACATCGTCGCCGCCGGCGGCGACCCGCTCGCCGACGAGGACGTGACGGTTCGCTATGTCTATCTCCAGGCACTCTGCAACATCCTCTGCCCGAGCTGCAAGCTCTGGAACACGGGCCATGGTGCGGATGTGATGCGCCAGGCGGTTTCGCTGATGGGCGGTTACGGCATCACCGAGGACTGCCCCGGTTTCCTGTTCTACAAGTGGACTGACATGCAGCTCGACGCCACCTATGAGGGACCCGAGGCGGTGCAGCGGCGCCAGATATCCGAGACGATGTCCAATCCCGTCTTCCTCGCGCAGGTGGAGGCGTGGGCAAAGGCCTGCTGCGCTTGCCCGTGCGCGGAGGAGAACGGCGCCAATGCGCTCGCGGCGGCGCTTCGTCTGTGGGCCTGGACGCGCGAATTCGTCGCGACCGCAAAGGACGCCGACGGCAGGAAGCTCGGTGCCTCCCAGCGCCACGGCGTCGTGTTCCCGCTGGCGGACGCGCTGGCCGGTCTCATGGCGGCGAACTCCCTGCGCGAGGACATCAAGTTCCTTGCCCTGCATGGAGCGGAGAATCCTGTTGTCGCCGCCGAGCTTGACGGCTATCTCAACACCTTCAACGACCTGCTCGGCACCATTGCCGCCGACGTCGCCGGCGAGACCGCCAAGGTCTGCTCGGCGATCGTCTATGGCTTCGGCGCCGCGACACCCGAGAGCAAGGCAGAATTCGCCGCGCTGCGGAACGTCCTTGACGAAGCCCTCGCCGGCACCCGCCTCGCGAGAGACCGCGCCGCGAAGTGCCTCTGCTCGATCATGATCCCGGAGGCTCTCGACTACCCGATGTGATAATGGTTGGATCTGGAATGTCAGATTCTGCTTTCAGTTCCGCCTATCCACAATGAAACACAGAACAACAGGAGGTACCACATGAAGCTCAACAAACTGATAATAGCGCTCGCAATCGCCGCCGCCTTCACTGGCACCGCTTTTGCCAAACATCATCATGGCGGTCCCAGGCCGGTTGGCGGACCTCTCCGTCCCGGTGATCCCCGCCTGTATCATCACGGTCCGTCGCATCATGGCGGCCACGGGTTCCACCATCGTCCTCCGGTGGGATACCACGGCTGGCGTCGCGGCCCGATCCACCCCCATTACCGCAGCTGCTGGTATGGCGGCGTCTGGTACGATGCATCCGGGTATGCCTACTATGCCCCCGCCGGCTATGTCTACCCGACCACGACCACGATCGTGCAGCCGGTGCAGACCGTGGTTCAGCCTGCCGTGGTTCAGCCTGCCGTGGTTCAGCCCGCCGTGGTGCAGCCCGCGGTTGTGCAGCCCGCGGTCGTGCAGCCTGCCGCGCCGGTGCAGCCGTCCGTCGTCACCCCGCAGGTGCAGCAGACGGTCGTCCCCACCGCCTATTGATCGGTGATGCCAGATCCGGAACTCCAGTTGCCGAAATTGCGGGCTGACGGCTGGATTGCGGAATCCGCGCTTGAACCGTTCGTTGTTGGAAGTGTTCGGCCCGGTGGCGAACCGAGGATCGACAACCGCAGGGTGTTCCTCGAGAACAAGTACATCAACGAACGGTTCGAGTACGGAATCTGGAATGGCGTTGGATGCGTGGTCAAGCATTCGACGAAGGCGGCGTGGTCCATAGGCAACGAGTATCGCCTGTCTGCCCGCATGTACGCCCAGGCCCCAGCGCTTGTGCCCGCGCCGCTGGCGTGGTGGCGCGCGCCGGACGATTCCCGCGCCTGCATCGTCATTGCCCGGGTGCCGGGACCGTCCCTGACCGACTTGATCATGCGCGGTCTCTCCGAGGAGGAGGTCGATACATTCACCTCCGACATCCTGGCGCTCGCCGATGCCCTGAAGACGACTGGCATCGTGCACCGCGATCTTTTCGCGGACAATCTTCTGCTCGGGGCCGACGGCCACCTCAAGGCGATTGACTGGCAGCTGGCAATCGACCGGAACCATCCCGAGGAAGACCCCTGGGTGGTGGCCAATCCTAAGTTCCGCTACGTGGTGTTCGGCGTGAACCGGGAGCTTGGCCTTGGCATCTGGAATGACTTTTCGGCACTCTCCGCCATCCTGGCCCGTTTCCCGCAGACGCCGGAAGTGCGCGATGCGCGTTGCCGGCTGGACGGCATGGCGCCGATGATGAAGTACTGCGATCCGCCGCGCGGCCTGGACCGCATTCGCCTGTGGGCGTATGGCTGCTCGCTGCGATTCCAGATGCTTTTGCGGGGGAAGAACCATCGCAAGTACGTACAGCTGGAACGCCGCTGGCGCACGGTGAGGTGCAAGTGGAGTTGAAATGAGTTCGCTGAAGACATCCCTGATCCGTCTCGGAGCGGCGCTGATCCCGGTGAAGAGCGTTCGCCGGCGGATTCGCCGCCGGCTCCTGGACCGTGCCCGTGACGAGCGCGTCGCGTCGCTGGTGCCTGTGGTCCGCGCGCGCTACGCCGAACATGCCGCGCGGTGCCGCGCCAAGCTCGACCGCGGCGAGCCGCTCAAGGTCTGCTTTCTCATTTGCGACGCATCCATGTTCTCGGGCGAGAGCGTGTTTCAGCTGATGCGCGACGACGCCAGATTCATTCCCTCCATCGCCGTCGCCCCACGCGTCACGCGCGGCGAGGAGTTTCTGCGCGAGACGCTGGCGAAGACAGTTGGGCGCCTGGAGGCGAAATATCCCGGGTTTGTTCGGTCGCTGTACGATCCTGATTCCGGGGAGGCGGAGGCGATTGACGCCGACATCGTCTTCAGCACGGTTCTCTACGAGGACCAGACCCTGCCGGACTACACGATCGAACGCCTGTCGAAGCGTTCGCTGACCGCGATACTCTATTACGGCTATGGCGGCCTCTTCATTTCCAATGAGTACAAGACGCCTTATCTGCCGAATGTGGTTCTCGCCTGGAAGTACTTCGTCTCCAATGCGGCCACGCGGGATCTGGGTGTGGCGCGCAATCCCCTGCTTGCCGCGAATATCGAGGTTGTCGGCTACTGCAAGATGGACCGTCTGGAGCCTCTGCTCGCGAAGCGGGAGACGTCCGCCGCCGGACGCCGCAGGAAGGTGATAATATCCCCGCACCACACGATCGACACCTCGACCGACGCGCTGGCGCTTTCCACGTTCATCAAGAATGCGGGCACTCTGCTGGAACTGCCGGCCAGATTCCCCGAAATCGACTTTGTGTTCCGTCCGCACCCGCTGCTTTTCCCGCGGCTGGCGACGGCGAAGTGGTGGGGCACCGAGAAGACCGCCACCTACCGCTCCAGGATGGAGGCGTACCCCAATGTGGAGTTCCAGCAGGGAGGCGACTACTTTGATGCCTTCGCTGACTCCGACGCGCTCATCCACGACTGTGGTTCGTTCCTTGCTGAATATTTCTACACCGGCAAACCCCAGTGCTTCATGCTGAACGACGATTCCACGGTTGACACGCAGTTCCTGCCCTTTGGGAGGAAGCTGCTCGAACATGTGTTCCGGGCGTACGATGGCGCTGGCATCGAGTGGTTCATCCGCGAGGTGGTGATTGGCGGCAACGACCCCGATTGCGCCGTGCGGGCTGACTTCGCCCGGCGAGAGGTCTGCGTGAACCATCCGTCGTCGTCGGCCGCGGTGATCGCGTCGATTCTGGATTCCCTGCCTCCAGGTTGAACGAGGCCGCCCCGTCATCGCGAAATTGATTGCCTTGGCTTTAGCGATTTGCTATAATATCCCGCATGGAACTAAATGAACAGCAGAAGCTGGCGGTGGCGGAGTGGTTTGCCGCCGGCGAATCGTTGGACGCGATCCAGAAGCGCATTGGCGCCGAATTCGGCGTGCATATGACGTATTTCGACCTTCGAATGATGGTGGCGGATCTTCCCCAGCCCAAGGAGCCGGATCCGGTGGTAGAGGAGAAGAAGGAGCAGGACGTTCCCGAAATGGCCGCAGAGCCTGCCGCCGGCGCCGATGATGCGCTGCCGGCGGCGGCGGATGGTGCGGCCGGGGATGGCGCGGCGTCCACGCTGAGCGTGACCGTCGACGCGCTGATGATTCCGGGCACGCTTGCGTCCGGCGATGTGGTCTTCTCCGATGGGCAGAAGGGTAAGTGGTATCTTGACCGTCAGGGCCGTCTTGGTCTGGGTGGCGAGCTGCCGCCGGGATACCGTCCGCCGCCTGCCGACGCGGCGCTGTTCCAGTCCCGTCTGATGGAGGAGCTGCAGAAGAAGGGGCTCTGCTAGAAATCACGGTGGTTGCCATGACAGCGCTTGCCAGAAGAATTGCCGACTTCATCCGCGAGACCTCAAGTTCGCTGCCCGACGACGCCGAGAAGGCGCTTCGCCGGGCAATGGCGCGGGAGGCGCGGGGATCGTCGGCAAGACTCACGCTGGAGACCCTGCTTGCCAACGTCAGGCTCGCACGCGAGCGCGGTACGCCTGTTTGCCAGGACACTGGCACGCTTACCTTCTTCGTCGCCGAGGATCTGAGGCGGCGTGTGACGCGCAAGGTGCTGGAGGACGCGGTGGAGCACGCGACTGCCTGTGGTTGGCTTCGGCGCAACACCATCGAATCGCTCACGGGCGCATCGGTCGACACCAATGTATGCCCCGGGGCGCCGGTGGTGCACTACGTTCCAGTTGCGGCTGACGAGCGCGGCACGGTGCGCCTGCTGATGAAGGGCGGTGGGAGCGAGAACATGAGTTCCCAGTTCTCGCTGCCGGATGCCGGGCTGGGCGCGGGGCGCGATCTCGAGGGGGTGCGGCGCGCGATTCTCGCGGCGGTGCAGCGGGCGCAGGGCTTTGGTTGTGCGCCCGGGATCCTTGGCGTGTGCGTGGGTGGCGACCGTGCGAGCGGATTTGAGGAGGCGAAGCATCAGCTGCTGCGCCAGCTTGACGATGTCAACCCCGATCCGGGGCTTGCCCGGCTGGAGCGCCGGACGCTGCGCGAGGCGAACTCGCTCGGCATTGGCCCGATGGGCCTTGGGGGCAGGACCACGCTGCTGGCGGTGAAGATCGGTACACGCCCGCGCGTGCCAGCCAGCTTCTTCGTCACCGTCGCGTATCTCTGCTGGGCGGCGCGGCGTAGGACATTGGTGCTTAGGTAGTTCTGAAGTGAAAAACGGGAGAATGGCAATGAAGCGAATTCTTGAGCTTGCCGCGGTGGCGTTGCTGCTGGCCGGTTGCCGCACCACGAAGCAGGTGCTGGACGACTACGAGATGAACTTCACCACCGGCAATTACCAGGCGATGCCCGGCGAGGTGGCCGAGCTTGCCGCCAAGGGGGATGATTCCCGTCTGCTCTGGCATCTGCTCGCCGGGGCCGGGTACCATGTTGTCGACGACAAGGCCAACGCATACGCGCAGTTTGACGCCGCCGAGAGCGTCTTTGCGCAGAATGACGCCGCCAGCGTGTTCTCGCAGGCTGGCGAAGGTGCGCTCGCGATGATGACCAACGACCGTTCGTTTCCGTACGATGGCGGCGGTCAGGACCGCATCTTCACCTGTCTCTACAAGGCGATCGATTTCATGTGCGAGGGCAAGAGCAACCTTGCCCGGGTGGAGATCAACCGCTTCACCCAGTACCAGGACAACTGGCTCTTCGACCGTCGGCGCGACATCACCGCCGCCTCCGAGCGGATGGAGAGGGACGCCTCCGCCTACCGGAGCCGCCAGCGGGCGAGTTTGCAGGTGAACCACGCCCAGCAGGCCGACTCCATCTTCGGCAATGCGTCGTTTGCCGCGCAGATCCAGCAGGGGTGCGGGTTCAATCCCGCCACCTCGGGCGATCTCGACCATCTCGCCGCTTCCGACTACATGAACGCATACGCGCTTCATGTGGCGGGCGTGTTCCGCTGGCTCAACCGCGATTCGGACCGCAAGCAGCTCGACAATGCCGCCGCGCTGGCTCCGGCCTCCCCCGCCGCCAGGGACCGGGCCGAGGCCGCTACGGGGACGCGCCCGACCAATCAGGTGTGGATATGGGTCGAGGATGGCCTCTGCCCCGTGCGCGAGGAGTGGCGATTCGACCTGCCGCTCGTCCTGATGCCGTTTGTGGGAAGATATCTTCCGTATGTGGGCATGGCGCTGCCGAAACTGCGCGAACGCACCTGGGGCGCGACGTCTTGGACGGTTCAGCCCTCGGGCGGATCGCCGGTGCCGATGGCGGATGTCGCCGATGTCGACAAGCTGGTGCGCACCGAATACGATGTATACATGCGCGGTGCGCTCAAGCGCGAAATCACGCGCTGCGTGGTCAAGGCGGCAGTGCAGGTGGCTCTTGGCGTGACGGCCGACAATGTCAGCGACCGCAACACCCAAATCGCCCTCAAGCTGGCCCAGATGGGCGTGGCCGTATGGGCCGCGACCTCGGTGGCGGCGGATTTGCGCAGCTGGACGGCGCTACCCAAGAGCGTGAAGGCAATCCGCATTGATCGTCCGGCCGATGGCCGCATTGATGTCATTGCCGACGCCCAGCGCATCCAGCTCACGGTGCCGGAGGGCAACACGATGCTGTTCCTTCGCAAGGCATCCCCGCAGGCGTTCCCGGTGGTAAAGCAGGTAACGTTCCGATAAATTGACAAGATGGCAGATTTTCGAAGTTTTAGCGTTGTGTTGAAGGAGAACTGAATATTTTTCCAATCTTTTGTGTCAGATGGTGGATTGAGAATCGCCTAGCTACACATAAAACTTCAAGAAAGGACAAAGTCATGAACATCAAGAAAACGATTGCAGTTCTCATCGCGGTTGCGGCTTGCACGGCGGCCTTTGCGCGTCCCTGTGGGTTCCGTGGCGGTTTCCACGGTGGTTTCCATGGTCATCACGGCTGGCGTGGTGGCTGGGGGCATCATCATGGCTGGCACCATGGCTGGGGTTGGGGTGTTGGTGGCTTCGCCGCCGGCGTTGTCACCGGTTCGCTGTTGAATCGCGGGTACTATGGGTATCCTGCGCCTGTCGTGGCTCCGGCGCCCGTGGTGGTGGCACCGAGCGCCCCCGTAGTGGTTGCCCCGTCCGCGCCCGTTGTTCCGGCTATGCCCGTTACGGCGCCGGTTGTCTATCGCACTTGGTAGTGCGTTTAAGCCCGAAAGGGCAGTTCTCTGGAGGAAATAATGCAGAAACAGGAGTCGGGATCAGTAGAATCGTCTAATTATAAATGGATCGCGCTTATATTGCTATGGGTTGCGTTCTTCCTCCAGCAGGGCACGAGACAGCTTTATGGGCCGTCCGTGCCCGCGATCTGTTCTTCTCTTGGCATCGACAAGGTTTCGATAGGCATTGTGGGAACCGTCTTTGCCATGATGTACGGGATATGTGTGCCGTTCGCCGGCATTACGGCGGATATTTTCAGGCGCAAGTGGATGGTGACGATCGGCGTTGGCATCTTCTGTCTTGGCATCTTCCTTTCCGGCTTTGTCGCCTCTGTGGGTGTGCTGATTGCCACTTATGGCGTGTTGAACGGTTTTGGGCAGACCTTCTACTATCCGAGTGCGACGTCGCTTGTCTCGCAGCTCCACAAGGAGTCGCGGGCGACGGCAATCTCCATTCTACAGCTTGGCCTCTACCTGGGTATTGTTGGCTGTGGCACGCTGGCGGGCTTCCTCGCGGGGCGGGGTGGCGATAGCTGGCGCACTCCGTTCTGGGTGTTTGGCGGGATCGGTCTTGCCTGGGTGGTGGTGCTGGCGATTTTCCTGAAGGATACGAAGCCAGTGCCGCTTGCCGCCGGCGTGCAGAAGGCGACGATCGGCGAGGCGGTGAAGGCCGTCTTTTCGAAGCCGACCGCGCTTTGCGTGGCTCTGGGCCTTGCGATGATGATCTATGTGGACATCGGCTTCAAGAACTGGATGCCGTCCTTTCTGCAGGACGCCTACGCGAAGGATTGTCCGTACCTCGTGCGCTGGGCGGGGCTCCATGCGGTTTTGTGGCACTACCTTGGTGCGATCATCGGTGTTCTGGCGGGCGGCAGAGTGGGCGATCGTATGGTGAAGAAGCGCCCTGGCATTCGTCTTGAGCTTGGCATTGGCGGGCTGGGGCTCGCGATCCCGTTCATCGTGTGGATGGCGAATGCCGGCTCGGGGCAGACCGGATTCATTAGCTGCTGCGTTGCCATGCTCGGTTTCGGGTTCTTCCGCGGCATCTACGATTCCAACTTCATGGCTTCGTTCTTCGATGTGGTGAATCCGCGCTATCATGCCTCTGGCGTGGGTATAATGATGTGCATTGCGTTCCTCATCGGTTCGCTCTCGTCGACGGTGCTGCCATGGCTGTCCAAGGTGTTGGGCAACCAGTCGGCTAGCATGTCGTCGCTTGCCGGATTCTACCTTGTGGGTGCGCTCGTGATTCTGCTGGCGCGTGTGTGTTTCCTGTCTCGCGATTACGAGGATAGGACCCGGTAGTGAGGCTGGTGGCGCTCGATTTCGAGACCACCGGCGTTGTCAGGGGCTGGCGCAACGAACCCTGGCAGCTCGGACTGGTGGTCATCGAAAATGGGGAGATACGTCCGGAGACGAAGTGGGAGACGTATTTCCGTGTGAGTGCCGACCGTCCGTTCTCCCCGCGTGCGCCTGGCCGTTGGGCGGAATTGCGCTCGGTGTTGGCCGAATCCCCCACCGCGCTCGAGGCGTGGGGTGAGATGTCCGCTCGTCTTGTGGGGGTGCCGCTGGTGGCGCACAACGCCTCCACGGAGCGGACAATTCTCACCACGATGGCCCCGCTAACCGCCTTCGGTCCCTGGGTTGACACCCTGGCGAAATTGCGGAAGGGCTGGCCGCTGATGAAGTCGTACGCGCTGGGAGATGCCATTTCCGTATTCGGGCTCAAGGCCGAGGTGGATGCGCTCTGTCCTGGCCGAACCTGGCACGACGCGCTCTACGACGCCTGTGCTGGCGCGGTGCTATATCTGCATCTGCGCCGATATCTTGGCGACATGGTGGAGGCGAACGCCGGCTGGATCTGACCAGAATGGCAGTTCTGGGGAGAGGCTGTTTCTTCGGAAGCGCAAGTGAATGCTTGATTATCTCCGTCAGAAAGTGTATACTGTATGTATTTCCTTGCCGAGGGGGAAGAGTTCACCTAGTGCTTGGAATTTCGTTCAATGGACATCAGGAAACAAAAAATGAAGAAACTCATGATGATTGCGGCGCTGGTGGCGCTGATCGCTGGCTGTGGTGACAAGGGGTCGAACGACCTTCGCATGATTACGGAGGCGACCTTCCCTCCGTATGAATTCCTGCGTGGGCAGGAGATCGTGGGCATCGATGTTGAGATCTGCCGCGCGGTCGCCAAGAAGCTCGGTCGGCCGTTCAAGGCCGAGACGGTTGATTTCGACTCGGTCATTCCCGCCGTCATCTCCGGCAAGGCCGATCTCGCCGCCGCCGGCATAACCGTGACTGAGGATCGCAAGAAGAACGTCGACTTCTCGATTCCTTACGTGAAGACCGGAATCGTGGTCGTCTACAAGAAGTCCAATCCCTTCAAGGACAAGGACCAGCTCAAGGGCAAGAAGATCGGCGTGCAGGCCGGCACCACCTCCGAGACGTTCGTTCTCGAGGAGCTCAAGCAGGAGCCGGAGCGTTCGAAGTCCCCGGCCGAGGCCGTGGCGTCGATGAAGGCTGGTCGCTGCGAGTTTGTGGTTGCGGATATCGACCCCGCCAAGAACTGCGTCAAGGGCGAGCCGGATCTCGCGCTCTCCGACTTCATCACGTCCGAGGAGTACGCCATTGCCATCCGCAAGGGCCAGCCGGAACTGTTGAAGGCGATCAACGAGACCATCACCGAAATCAAGGCCAACGGCAGCCTTGCGAAGTGGATTGCCGACTTCACGGCCGAATCCGACAAGCTCAAGGACAAGTAATCGGCGGTTGGAATGTGGCAGTCTTTTGTTGATGATCTGCATCTCTGCTTCCTGAAGAACGGACGCTGGGAGTATCTGCTCAATGGCCTCGGCGTCACCCTCGAGGTGGCTCTGAGCGCCATTGTCGTTGGTCTGGCGCTGGGGTTCCTGGTGGCGGTGATAAGGTCGTCACATGACCGCTACGGGTCGTTCCCGGTTCTTAACTTCCTGTCGAAGATATATCTCACGGTCATCCGCGGCACGCCGATGGTGGTGCAGCTGCTGATCACCTACTATATCATCCTCAAGTCGGTCGACTCCAAGGTGCTGGTTGCGATACTGGCGTTCGGGCTCAACTCCGGCGCCTATCAGGCCGAGATCATCCGCGCTGGTATCGTGTCCATCGACTCCGGCCAGATGGAGGCGGGCCGAGCGCTCGGGCTCGGTTACTGGAGCACGATGCTGCGCATCATCCTGCCCCAGGCCATCCGCAACGTGCTGCCGGCGCTGGGCAACGAGTTCATCGTTCTTATGAAGGATACGTCTATAGTCGGCTACATCGCCCTCATCGACCTTGCGAAGGGCGGCGACATCATCCGGTCGCAGACGTATTCCGTATACACTCCCTATCTGACGGTGGCCGCCATCTACCTGGCGCTCGTCATGTCGTTTACATGGTTGCTCGGCAAGCTCGAGCGCTGTCTGCAGAGATCGAAAGGTTGAGATGTCCGCCATGAACGAAAACGAAGTTCTGCTCAAGATCGAGAATCTCAGGAAGTCCTTTGGCAAACTTGACGTGCTTAACGGCATCTCCACCGAGATCCGCAAGGGCGAGGTGGTGGTGATGATCGGCCCCTCGGGTGGTGGCAAGTCGACCTTCCTCCGGTGCATGAACCTGCTGGAGAAGCCCACTGCCGGGCGCATCCTCTTCAAGGGCGAGGAGATCGTCGGTGCCGACGAACGGGAGAAGAACCGTGTCCGTTCCGAGATGGGTATGGTGTTCCAGCATTTCAACCTCTTTCCCCATCTCACGATCCTGGACAACATCACACTCGCTCCGCGCCTTGTGCGCGGCATGTCCAAGAGCGATGCCGAGGCCAAGGCGCGCGAGTTGCTGGCGCGTGTGGGGTTGGCGGACAAGGCGAGCGCCTATCCGCAGCAGCTCTCTGGCGGGCAGAAGCAGCGTGTCGCCATCGTCCGTTCGCTCGCGATGGAGCCGCAGGTGATGCTGTTCGACGAGCCTACCAGCGCCCTCGACCCGGAGATGGTCGGCGAGGTGCTCGATGTGATGAAGGCGCTGGCCAAGGCGGGAATGACGATGGTGGTGGTCACGCACGAGATGCGTTTTGCCCGCGACGTCGCCACGAGGGTGCTGTTCCTCGAGGGTGGACGCATCGCATCCGAGGGAACCCCCGACGAGATATTCAACCGCAAGCACGACGGCCGTCTGGGCGAGTTCCTCGGCAAGGTCGGCATCGGCGAGCGCAACGAGGTTCTGAAGGAGTTCCTCGTCGATGTACTCGACGACAAGAAGGTGACGGATGAGGAGATCGGGAGGATCCGCGACTTCCTGGCGCGGTACGACAAGGGAGGTGCCAAGTGAGGAATTTCTGCGTGTCGGGAGTGAGCGGCTGGGTGTTTGCCGGCGCCTGCAGTCTGCTTTTGCACGTGCTGGGGCTGTTTCTTGTCTTCGGCTGTTCGCGTGGCTGCTCCTCAGATCCCGCGCAGGCACCGAATCAGCCCGCCGCCACAGCCACGGCGGGAGAGGAGACCGTTCCACCCGCCGAACCCGTCGAGGCGGTTGCGGAAGGGCCGGGCGCGAAGCCCGCCGCCATAGCGGACGCGAAGCCGTCCGCCCCGACGATGAAGGGCGACGCAAAGCCGTCCGCCCAGTCGGCCAAGGGAACGGCAAAACCCGTCCCTGGTGGCAAGCTGCGGAACTACACCGTGCGTTCTGGCGACAATCTCACCCATCTCGCCCGCAATTGCGGGTTGACGACCGCCGAGCTTGCGGCGCTTAACGGCACGGAAGTGAAGAAGCTTGCCAACCTCAAGGTCGGGCAGGTTATCAAGCTCCCTGCGGTATCCACACCGCCGGCGAACGAATGAGTCGTGAAGTACCATATCCATACCTACGGCTGCCAGATGAATGTGCGCGAGAGCGAGGCGGTGGCCGCCTTGCTCGAGGCACGCGGACACGTCCGCGCCGTCGGCGAGGATGATGCTGAGCTTGTCATAGTCAACTCCTGCACCGTGCGTGACATGGCGGAGCGCAAGGCGATCGGGAAGACCGGCAACCTGCTCGCCCTCCGTGACGGGCGCGGACGCAATGCACAGGACGCGCACGTGCGCATGGTCGGCATAATGGGCTGCGCCGTCGGGCGCATCGGCGAGCGCATCGGCGTCGTGCTGCCAGGCATCGACTTCGCCGTTGGACCACGGCGCTTCGGCGCTATACCCGACATAGTTGACGACATACTCGCCGGCCGCCGTGCCAACGTGGTGGAGCTGTCGGACGCGGACGAGGTTCCTGCTGGCCTCGATGCCCATCTTGACCCGGTCCCGCCTTCTGGTTTCCAGGCGTATGTGACGATTCTCCTTGGCTGCGACAACCGCTGCAGCTACTGCATCGTGCCCGATGTGCGTGGTCACGAGTTTTCGCGTCCGGCCCGCGAGGTGGTGGCGGAGGTGCGCGCCCTCGCCGCGCGAGGGGTGAAGGAGGTATGCCTGCTGGGGCAGAGCGTGCTGCGCTATGGCCGCCGCAGCCTGGCGTGGAGCGCAGAGGATGCGCCAAGCCCGGGTGGATATGCCGAACCATTTCCGCGCCTGCTGGAGGCAATCTGCTCCATCCCCGGCATCAGACGCGTCCGTTTCACCAGCGCCCATCCACATGGCTGCACAGAGGAGCTGGTGCGCGCCTACCGCGAATTCCCGGCAATCTGCCGCCATCTCCATCTGCCGGTGCAGAGCGGTAGCGACAGCGTGCTGGCCGAGATGGGGCGCCACTACACGCGTGCGGAATATCTGGCCTCGGTGCGCCGTCTGCGCGAGCTCGATCCCGACTTCGCGCTCACTACCGATGTGATCGTGGGCTATCCGGGCGAGACCGAGGCGGACTTCGAGCTCACCCGTTCGCTGATGGAGGAGACCGCGTTCGACAATGCCTTCGTATTCAAATATTCGCCACGCCCCGGCACCCGTTCGGCCATGCTGCCCGACGACGTTCCGACCGCGGAGAAGGAACGGCGCGACCAGGTGTTGCTGGCCGACCAGCAGACCCGGGGGCTGGCGCGCAACCGCCGCCTGGTTGGTTCGGTGCGCGAGGTGCTGGTGGAGGGACCGTCAATCCGCAACACCGAGCGCTGGAGCGGACGCGACGGCGGCAATCGCATCGTGGTTTTCGATCCCCGGCCGGGTTTGGCGAGGGGAGATCTCGTTCAGGTGCGCGTGACCGACGCCCACGCTCAGATACTTTTGGGAGAAATCGCATGAGGAAAACATTTTTGGTCATGTTGGCAGCCATTGCCGCCGTACCCGCATTCGCCGCCGATGGCGTCACCAATGCGGTGCCTGCCGACGCTGATTCGGCTGTCAGATTCGACGCCGGTGCCGATCTTCGCGTGCGCCAGGAGATCATGCACAACGTGCCGGGGCTGCCCGGTGCGCCGGGGGCGATGATGCCGCTGGCGTACCGTGAGGCGCAGAACCACATCCGCTACCGTCCCCGCGCGTGGGGCCGCCTCGACGCCGGCGACTTCGGCCTCTACGCCAGAATCGCGGACGAGATGCGCGAATATGTCGTGAAGAACGGCGCCAAGCGCAAGCGGCGCAACTACAACTTCCCCGACGAGATGATAGTCGACAACCTCTTCCTCGAGGGGCGGGGACTCCTTGACGACTTCCTCGATTTCCGCGTTGGGCGGCAGGATCTGTTTGACGGAGCGCATTCGGTGCTGGGGCTCGACCGCCTGATGCTCGATGGCGCGCCTTACGTGGGCTCGCGCTCGTGCTATGCCGACATGGTGCGCATCACTCTGCATCCAACCGAGACTTCCAAGCTGGACGCATTCGCGCTCTACGACAATGGCCGCAACACGCTGCGCTACGGAAACCGGCTGTCCCGCGGTCGCCCGATGAACGCGATCCATCCCGGCGATTCGCCAGAGATGGACGAATGGGGCGGTGGCCTCGTGTGGAACGACTCCGTTTTCGAAGGCCGCATGCCATATCAGCTGTACACGGTCCACAAGCACAACGAGGCCTATACCTCGGCGAAGGGAGATCGCGTCAAGGACAAGCAGATCACCACGCTCGGTGTACACATGATGCCGGAAATCACCGAGAACATCTCGCTCGATCTAGATGGTGCGCAGCAGTTCGGCTCCACGTCCGACGGCAGCCGCCGTGCCGGCGGCACCATGGGCTATGCCGCGATCGACTTCCATCGTTCCCGCGAGGCGAAGGGGTTGCGTCCGTGGGGACGGGTTAGCGCCTACTATCTTTCCGGCGACCGCAACCGCGGAACTGGCCACGCCGATACTGCGTGGGACCCGATGTGGGCGCGCGCGCCATGCGATTCCGAGCTGATGCAGTATGGTACGCTATACGGTCTTGGTTACTGGAGCAACATGCTCTATACCAAGCTGACGCTTGGTCTGGACGTCGCGCCGCAGCATGTCGTCTCGGTGTACTCGGGGCCGATGTGGGCCGCCACTCAGGATCATGCCGGAAACGCGGACGATGCGTCGTCATTCAAGGGTGTGCTCAGCGCCGCCCGCTACGCCTTCCCGCTCTACAGTTCGGGGCGGTTCAAGATCTTCGGTCATCTGCTGGGCGAGGTGTTCAATCCGGGCGACTACTATAGCTCGTCGCGGCCGGCCTATTTCATCCGCTGGGAAGTCAACTTCAGGTTCTAGGTGGCTGCGTGGGTTGTCATGAACGATTTCCTTGATTTTGCGGCGAAGCTGCTGGGGGTGGAACGCGCCGTCCTGACTCCGGATACCGAATACGGTTCCATCCCGCAGTGGGACAGCGTAATGCACCTGCGCCTGGTGATGGAGACCGAGGCGCGCTATGGCCACCCCATCCCGTTTGAGGCGGTTCCGAATCTGCGCCGCCTCCGCGACTTCTCCCCATACCTTTGAACGAATAGGAGTTGTAATGAAAATGATTGAGGGCCTGGGCAGATGGCTGCTACCGATGGTGTTGTCAGCTGTCGCATGTCTGGCGTGGGGCGAGGAGAGCGCGAAGGAGCTCAATCCGGTCGTGCCGTTCCTGGCGGTGACGGGCAAGCCGACCGAGCAGGACCTCGTGCGCAAGGTGGCGGCGCTGCAGGCGGACGGCTACGACCAGTTCCTCATCTACGCGCGCAGCGGCCTTCAGTACCGCTACATGGGCGAGGAGTGGCTCAAGACCGTCGAGACGCTCTGCCGCGAGGCGGAGGCGCGCGGCATGAAGGCCTGGCTCTACGACGAGTACAACTGGCCGAGTGGCACCTGCAAGGGATGTGTGCCGAACGAGAAGCCGGAATACCGCTACCGCGAATGGGCCGTCTACCGCAATCCGGACGGCACCTACCGCTGGCAGCTCGCCTACGCCCCGGCCGGCTGGGTGGATGTGTGCGACTACGGCGCGGTGAAGCGCTTCATCGAGCTGACGCACGAGGTCTACGAGAAGCGGCTCGCGAAGTACTTCGCATCGAAGACGATTCCGGGCATCTTCACCGACGAGCCCGGCCATCCGACGAGCATAAGTTTCGAAGGTCGCCCCAAGGCCCATTTCAGCGCCTGGAATGGACTCGAGGACGAGTATCGGGCGGCGACGGGGCGTGACTTCCGAGCCGACGCGGAGGCGTACTGGAACGGCAAGAGTGGCCCCGAGGTGTGGGAGACCTACTCCGAGCTGAAGGGACGGCGCTTCCGTGCGTCGTATTTCGACCAGATTCGCGCGTGGTGCGACAAGATGGGCATTGTCTCGACCGGTCACATGATCGCCGAGAACGAGCTCGGCGGCAGCTGCGCCTACAACGGCAATCCCCTCCATGCCCTGAAGGGCGAGTCGATGCCCGGCATGGACGAGATCTCGAGCCGTTGCGACTGGCGACTCAACACGGAATGGATCACGCTCGGCGTCATGCAGCATGCTGCGACCCGGAACGGACGCGGTGGACTCGTGGAACTCTATGCGCTCGGCCCCAACGACATGACTCCGGCCAGGCTCCGCCAGATGATCTGGCTCGAGGCGATGTTCGGCGTCGACCACTATCTCGTCTCGATGCAGGTCATGGACCATCGGGGGCTCGTGGAGAAGCACGGCTACCTCTCGCCGATCCAGGAGGGACAGCCCTGGCACGGCCAGCTGCGCGGTTTCTTCGCGGAGGCGAAGAAGGCCGCGCGCTACGCCCGCAGGACGGACCACCTCGTCGCCGCGGCGGTTCGGTATCCGCAGAAGGCCGCCGCCCGCTTCATGTACGCCGGCGGCAAGCGGCCGAAGCTCTGGGACCTCCTCCGGGAGATGAGCGGACGGCAGATGGCCTTCGACCTTGTCGAGGAGTCGGAGAAGACCGACCGAAAGTTCGTCTTCGAGACGAAGTCCGACGGCACCTTCCGGGAGGAGCGCACGGGCCGCACGTTCGCGACGGCGGCGGAGGCCGTGACATGGCTGGCGGCGGAGACGCCGGCGCGTGTCAGGTATCTCGAGCGCGACGGGTCGCCGGCGGTCGGTCTCATCGTGCGCGAGTATCCCGATGGCTCGTCGGCGGCGCTCGACATTCTCAACACGGGCGACCGGCAGCTCACGGCCGTCATCGACGGCGCGCGGTATCCGTGTCTGTTGCCGAGCCGGGGCGTGCTGGCGCTGGGGGCGGGTGAGAAGCCGGCGGCGCCGTTCGTCGGCGCACGAGCGGCGTGGGCGCCGCAGGCCGCGGCGTATCGGCTGGACCGTGCGAACGTGCGCCGTCTGCCGTTCAACACGAACCGCGTCGTGCACGTCGTGACGGGCGCGGGCGTGAAGCGCATCCGCCTCGTGCTGCGCACGTGCGCGATGAAGTACGCGGTGACGGGGAGCGGACGTCCCGTGGACGAGTTCGAGGCGCCGCCCGAAGGCGAGAAGGTCTTCCGTCACGACGCGGTGCCGTATTCGTTCGCGTGGGACGGGCGGCCGATTGCGACGACGCGTCCCTGCACGGCCCTGCCGGTGGAGTATCGCGGGCTCTATGCCGAGACGGACGAGATCGAGGTGACGCCCGGTGCGCACGAACTGCGGCTGGTGACGGGAGAATCGGACCAGAACTTCTTTCTGCCGGCGGCCTTCGCAGCGGGCGAGTTCGCCGTCCGCGACGGGGCGCTAGTCAAGCTGCCTGAGAAGCTGATGACTGGTCTTTCGCTTGTGGAGCAGGGCCTCGGCGACTACTGCGGCGAGGTGACGTACGTCTTTTCGGGCGTGAAGCCGCCGGAGGCGAACGCCCTCGTCGAACTCGGTACGGGCGGACTCTTCGCACGTGTTGCCTGGAACGACCGCGACCTTGGCGTCGTAGGGTGGGGGCCGTTCCGCTGGCGGATCGGCAATGCCGACACGAAACCCGGTCAACTGGCGGTGACGCTCTACACGCCAGTCGTCTCGATCTGCGGCGATGTGGACCGGGCCGACGCGCAGTGGGACATCCGTTTCTGGGTGCATCCGCACGACCGCGAGTCGGTTGGCGGTGTGATGTCCGCCGCCTGGTTGACTGGGGGCGAGGCGCGTCCGCGGTTCGTCGAGTGCGAGACGTTCCGCGACCATGGTGGTTGGGTGGTTGATCCGCACTCGATGAAGGCGATGGGATCGAGCTACCTGATGGCGCATGGTTATGGCCGGCCTGTGGCGGATGCTACGACGGTGGTCAATTTCTGTGGAGCGGCGAAATATCATGTCTGGGTGCGTACGCGCGACTGGAGCGATGAATGGCGCAAGGGAAAGGGTACGGCACCGGGACGGTTTCAGATTGTTCTGCGTGCCGCCGATCAGGAATGGCGGAGTATCGAGTTGGGCAGGGAAGGGCGCGATTGGCACTGGCAGAAGGCCGGCGACGTGGAACTGCCCGCCGGTGATACGACGGTGGCGCTTCATGACCTGACGGGGTTCAACGGACGCTGTGACGCGATCTATTTCACGGCGGATCCGAACGACGTGCCGCCGAATGGCCGCGAGGAACTGGCGCGGTATCGTCCTGCCAAGCGCCATTTCAGGGTGGAGGACGCACCAGTGAAATACGATCTCGTCGTCGTGGGCGGCGGCATGGCGGGCATGTGCACGGCGATGTCCGCCGCGCGCCAGGGAGTGAAGACGCTGTTGCTGCAGGATCGCGGCGTGCTGGGCGGCTGCAACTCAAGCGAGGTACGCGTGTCGTTGGGCGGCGTGTGCCACGTGGGCGACTATCCGAATCTTGGTCGGCTTGTTGACGAGTTCGCCCCGGCGTTCGGCGGCAACAAGACCTATCCGGCCGAGTGGTATGAGGATGTGCGCAAGGAGAATCTCTTTCGTCGGTTGCCCGAGAGTGCCTGTGACCTCAAGTTCCACGAGCACGTCTATGCCGTTGAGATGGAGGGTACGCGAATAAAGGCGGTGCTATCGCGCAATACCCGTACTGGGCATGAGACGCGCTGGACGGGGGCGCTGTTCTGCGATGCGACGGGCGACGCCGTGGTGGCGCGGCTTGCTGGCTGCGAGACGATGTATGGACGCGATGCGAAGAGCGTCTGGAACGAGCCCAGTGCGCCCGAGAAGCCGATTCGCCAGGTGATGGGGCATTCAGTCCAGTGGTACACGCGGCCCGGCGCGGAAAGCGAGCCGTTCCCTGACATCGACTGGGGTCTCGCGATGAGCGACGAGAACTGCTACTACGTGCGCGGCGGCGACTGGGAGCAGGAGGCGGGGCAGTATCGCGACATGGCGGACGACACGGAGGCGATTCGCGACTGGGGACTCTACACGATCTACTCGAATTGGAGCTGGCTCAAGAACCATTCGGCGCGCCGCGCCGAGTTCGTGCGCGACCGCATGGCGTGGGTGAGTCCGATCGGCGGCAAGCGCGAGAGCTACCGTGTCGTCGGCGACCACGTGCTTACGCAGGTGGATGTCGAATCACACGCATCCTATCCCGACCTGACGGCGCCGATGACATGGAACATCGATCTGCATTTCCCCGATCCCGAGAACGAGGCGAAGTTCCCGGAGCCGTTCAGGTCCTGCGCCTACCACCGACACTACGGTGGTCCCTATGCCGTGCCGTATCGCTGCCTCTATGCTCGTGACTGCGCCAATCTGTTTCTCGCCGGGCGCCACATCAGCTGCTCCCACATAGCGTTCGCCGCGGTGCGCGTGATGCGCACGCTTGGCATGCTCGGTGAGGTGGCGGGCATGGCGGCGGCGATCTGCCGGAAGCACGGATGTCTGCCACGCGACGTCTACACGGCGCATCTCGACGAGCTGAAGGAGCGGATGCGGCGTGGTGTGCCGGGGCCGGGCGTCTACCATTCGGGTGGTTGCGCGGGCGACAACGAGTTCTACCATTTCAAGGATACCGGTCACTTCCCGATCTGGCCGGATCCCAGGCCGCTCACGCCGCGGGTGAAGTCCGCCATCGAGAAGCTCGGTCTCGATCATCGTCACCCCCATCCTGAAATTGGACAATAGCGGTCGCAGAAGGCATTCCCGCAAAGATGAAACTCGGTCGCAGAGGATTGATGCTGGTGGGGTTTGCCGCCGCGTTCGCCGGGGATTGGTTTCTGGCGATCCGGGGGGCATCGCGTGGAACGGGTGAGTTTCTTGCGGGCGTGGCCGCGTTTTCGCTGGCGCAGATTTTCTGGATGGTGGCGCATGTGCGGGAAGCAAGGTTCGATTGGCGCACTGCGGTTGCGCTGGCGATTCCGCTCGGTTCCTTTTTTGGGGTAAGGTTGCGCCCCGTCCTGGACGCGACCATGGCTGTCGCGATTGGGGGCTATGCGCTTCTGTCGGCGGTTGCGCTGTCCTGGGCGCTGTCCACGCGGCGGATATGGTATTCGTTCGGCATCGCGCTGTTGCTCATGTCCGACCTGATGATCGGCAATCGTTGGCTGGGCGTGCCATTCGCCGGGAGTGCGGTAGGTCCGCTGTACATCGCCGCGCAATTGTCGCTGTGGGTTTCCTTCTTCGTGAAAGACGAGAAGCGTCTCGATTTTCGCCGTGGCAATCCGTTTTCGATTGGCCTTTGGGTGGCCATCCTGTCCTTGCTGGCATTCTTGTTCGCCATGGTGTCGTTTCCCGGGGGAGATTACAATCCGCGCATGCGGATGTTGAGCGCCCTTGGACGGACGGAAGTTCGGCTTGTAGAATATCCGCTTTGCCATTTCCTGTTCACCCTCGGCATGTTTGTTTCCGCTCTGGGCATTGCCCGAATATGCGCTTTCCTCGCGGGGACAGACTTCAGATCAGACCCGGTTTTCGCGAGTGGTGCGGCATTCAATGTGGCTGGTCTGCTCACGATCGCCGCCGTTCCGGAAAACATCAACGTCAATGTTCATAACGCGGGTTGCTGGATGGCGGCAATCGGTGGCGGCATCATGCTGTTCTCATGGCTCCGTACCGGCCAAAGGGGACGGTCGCAGTTCCTGAGATTTGTTTGTCCCGTTCTTGTGCTCCTGTCCTGCCTATTGATGGGGTTGGGTTTGATACTGCATGAGTGCAAGGTCATCGGCTTCGCCCCTTGGGTGCCGACGGCGCAGAAACTGTTGATCCTTTCATTTGTGTTTTGGCTATTGCATGTTTCCCGTGCGTGTTCCCCCATGAAAAGAAACGAGGATGAGAATGAGTTGTAGTTACTATCGTGTGCTCGTGGCTGGTGTGGCGCTATCGGCGGCCTTGTCGGCGTCGTCGGTGAAGCTGGCGCCGTTCGAGCCGTACGAGGCGGCGCAGCTCGAGGTGGGCGAGCGGGCGTTCGTCGATCGCGAGTTCACCTTTCTCGAGATGCCTGAGGCGCTGAGGGGAATGACCTTCCGCCGCGGTCTCTTCGACGGCGGGACGGTGGAGATCGTTTCCACCGGCGAGCTGACGGTCGTCTCCCCGGGCCGCGGATCGCATGTCTCGCAGGAGAAGGCGCTCGCGGCGGCGGGTTTTGTGCGCGACGAGTCGGTACCCGTCTTCCAGGCCTGGGGCAAGTGGGGCTGCGACAAGGCATCTGTCTGGCGCAAGCGGGTGAAGGCGGGGGAGAAGCTCGCTTTCGGCAAATGGGCGATCGTCTGCGGCTTCAGCGCCGCGAACCAGCGCAGCGTCATCCGTTCGGCGCGCAACAAGGCGCTCGAAAAGCGGCTCCGGCCGCATTACACCGAGTCGGAGCTGCGTGACATCCTCGTTACCCGGCCCGACTTCGCCGTGTTCATACCGCCCGAACCCGGCAAACGCCATCAGCGTGTCGCAGAAGGCACGCACGATACCTACAACGACCATTTTCAGGTGATCAACGATAAGAGGCGTCGTCGTCTCTACGCCTTCTGGACGCAGGCGACGCGCGAGCCGATGGCCGACCACCACACGGCGTTCAGGATGTCCAGGGACGGTGGTGTCACCTGGTCGCCGCTCAAGGTGCTCGCGGGCAGGATGGACACGAATACGACCGATCTCGTGGAGCGTCCGCACGCCTCGTGGCAGCAGCCGATGCTGGCGAAGACCGGCCGTCTCTACTGCTTCTGGAGCCGCGGCTACGACCATAGGATGTGCGGACGCTACTCCGACGATGGCGGCGAAACCTGGAGTAATCCGGACGTGGTGCCGATCGACCTCAGGACCCAGCGCGAGAAGGCGGAGAACCGGGGGCGGCCCGAGTGGTGGTGCAACTGGCAGCGACCACTGCGGCTCGGTCCGAACGGACACTACCTCGTCGGATCTTCGCGCGGTCAGGACGGTACGGAATTCTGGGAGTGGCTCAACATCGACGAGAATCCAGAGATCCGTGACGTGAAGCTTGCGTTTCACGCGACGGGCGAGAAGGCGCTCAAGGTACCCAAGGACGAGAGAGGCAGGTCAATCTGCGAGGAGGCTGCGCCGATGCGGCTCCCGGACGGGCGCCTCTTCGCGGTGATGCGCGCCTCGGGCGGCACGCCGGTGTGGAGTGTATCCGCCGATCAGGGCGTCACCTGGACGCAGCCGGAGAAGCTGCGCGTCAAGGATGGCGGCAAGTTCATCGAACATTCGGTCTCGCCTTGCCCGGTCTACGACTGGAAGGGGCCTGAGGCCGGCAGTGGTATCTATTTCGGACTTTTCCACCTTGAGGTCACCGATCATCGGGGCCCACTATATCTCGTGTCGGGGTGGTTCAATCCGAATGCGCACCAGCCGGTCGAGTTCACCGGCAAGCCGCGGCTCTTCGTTCCGCGCAGCCATTGGAACAGTCTCTACACGAGCTACACGATCCTGAATGGCGAAGGCGTGCTCTGGTATCCTGATGCCGCGAAGTTCTATCTCCTCGGCCGTGTCATTGACGAGGGTATGATTCTGGGCGATTAAACCTAGATTCGTCAGTTGTACATGGGAAGGACCGCGTTCCATCGCGGACGGGGCCATTCTTGGCGGTCTTATAGGCCGTGGGCAGATCTTGCGACAAGGTGGCAATGTAATCGCGGCATTGGCGAAGGCGAAGTCCGCCGCGTTTGGTCCACTTGACGTTCATGCGAACACTTTCCTCTGTTTGCGTTCGGCATGGAACTTGGTGCGGAGATCTTCTGCGGAAATCGTTTCACCGCGTTCGATTTCCTCTTCGGCGGTCTGGATGTCTTCAACGAGTTCCAGTGTTTCTTTCAACCCGTCGAAGTCCGCTGCGCTATTCTTCCTTGTAAAGACGGCTCGTGTCTTTACAAGGGTGGTTCTTCTCGCGCGGCGGCGGCGAGCGGAGTGTGGATCAAGCGTAAAACAAAAGACTGGCCGTTAGGAGGGGACTTTGTCCTCTTCAGGTAGGCAATGATTTGATGGCTGAAAAGTTTTTGGGAAGACAATCAATCGGGATTTTTTTGCTCCTTCACCCTTGACATTGAATCATCGGAATGATACAATATTATACCATAAAAACGACGGAGTGTGCAAATGAAAAGCGAGAAGGCCATATCCGCGCGGATCGGCGCGGTCAGGAATGCCATTGTCGCCCTCGGCGATATGCGGCCCGGACACCTTTCCCTTCAGCGAAGGGCGAGCGGCAAGAGCTCGCGATGCTACGCGCAACTGAGCTACACGTTCAAGAAACGGAGCCGGACCGACTACGTCCAGCCGGATGACATCGACAGGGTGAAGGCCGAGGTCGAGAACTACCGCAGGTTCAAGTGGCTTTGCGAACGGCCCGTCGAGCTTTCGATCGAGGCGGCAAAATTGAAGTCGGAGAAAAGGAAAAGGCAAGCAGCCACCGCGACGGACAGGAAATAACGCAAGAGTCACCGCAATAGTTGAGGTGCGAAGTGCGGTGGATTACTCAGATGCGACTCGAGTCCACGGGCGCATCTGAGTAATTCACCACATCCTTCCTTCCCTTCCGGCAAGAGCGGGGTGCCCGTCGTCCGCTCACCTCACCACAACCCGGCACAACCCTGCAACATCAACATCCGCGCCAACATCCACGTCGGCGTCAACATCCGCCCGCGTCAACACCCACGTCAACATCCTGTTTCGTCCATGTACGACTCAATCGTTCCGAAATAAAATCCAACTTTCTGCTTGAACTTTCCCATCGGACCTGCTATACTGTTATCCGTCGAACCACAGGATTACCAGATGAACCATTGCACTACCAGATGAACCGC
>JAZRXT010000096.1:0-14442 GCA_045600365.1 Kiritimatiellia bacterium
CTCATCGGCGCGGACACGCCGTCGACTCCATTTGTCTTGCTGCCGCCTCTTTGCGTCCAGTAGGCGCACAGCGATAGGAAAACGACAATCCGGGTCAAACCACGGAAACGACCAATGACGAACCTCTACAACTGCGCAAGCGCTATGAGCCCAAGGACATATACGCACATCCAGCCCAGATTTGCCTGAATGCTGTTCAGAAAACGAACCATCTCGGACAAGCCACTACCCATTACACAGTCTCTAATGTGGGATTCCAGAATACACGTTGTCCGATGACTCCACCCTCCAACCTTTTAATCCTTGAACTTCAACACTCGCACCGTCTCTGGAGGAAGATCGAACACTACCACGCTGTCGGCGGTCTCGGCAGTGGCGCCGGTCACAAGTTCCTCGAAGCGCCCTGCGGAATGCTTAACCCTGATCCGTGCCCTGACCGGCTTGTCCGAAGGATTGAACACCGTGGCGTAGACAACACCGCGGCCGAGTTCGCCGAACTGCTCGGTGACAACGCCCTCGGTGGCGCTTCCCGTAACTTCGTTGATCGGCTGCCATCCCGCCTCGGAGAGCGCCCGGCACAGCGGCACGTACTTCTTGAAGAGCGGGCGGTCGCGCTCGTAGCAATCGGGCCGCTTGAAGTAGATGTTGTGCCCGAACGTCGAAACACCATGCCAGGTGAAGAAACTCGGGAGCGCCCCGTAGGCAAGCGAGCGCTGGAAGTACTTCTCGGTCATCTCCTTCGTGAAGTGATCGAACGGCGCATCCATGAGAAAGCAGAGCGGCTTGCCGCCACACATCGAGCGGCGGAACATGAAGTCCTCGTCGGGCATCGGCTGCCACTGGATGTTGCCGTTCTTCTCCTTCACCCACCAGATCTCGCTGCCCGGCACGTCGAGGAAAGGCACCAGGAACCACCAGGTGATGGGCGTGCAGTTGGCGAGCGTGAGGCGGCCCTTCCCGTGCGCAAGACGCGACGCCTCGCGGATATACTCATAGGCAATCATGCCCTTCCACACGGCAGGACGCTTCGAGTTGCGGTCGAAGACGAGAGGCGTATCCATCCCCGCAAAATGCGCGCGGTCGAAGTCGCACCACGGCGTCTGGTACATTTCCGCCGAATCGTAGTACTCGCCATCCAAGCCCTTGGGAAACGGTTTCGAGTAGCGCGCATCGAAAAGTTCCGGCGCGATCTTCGCGCGGAAGTCGTTCATCGCCCCAGGCCCGCCGATGCCCGGTGCCGAATTGAGCGCCCAGATGACGCCTTCGCACCACGACTGCCGGCACTTGCGGCCAACACGCTCGCCGTCCTCGTCGAGGATCACGCTCGTCTTCCATCCCTGCGCGTGACGCGCCGGCGTCGCCTGCGCCAGGGGCGACTTCATCTCCTCACCACCCTGGGCGGCCAGCTTCTCGCTGACCGCCACGCCGTCCTGGAACGTGTAGGGCCTACCCCGCATCTCCTTCGGCAACGACACCCACCACGTACTCGGCTCGGTGTAGCGGAATGTGAGATAGTCGTTTTCGTCGTCAAAGGCGATCTCGCCCATTCGCCCTCGAAAACGGAAGCCGAAGTCATCGCGCCCCGGCAGATCCTTCAAACGTTCCATGACCGTCCAGAGACCATGCCGTTCGCAACGCACCCGAAACATCTCTGGAAATTGGCGCCGGTATGCGACGAACGCACCGCGAAGACCATGCGCACCGTCGAAGGGGAACGCCCGGAAACGCAGATGCGCCGCGGGATGCTCCTTCGCGAAGCCAAGATCGAATACGACGTAGAGCTGGCGCGTCGTGGCGTTCGCGCCGAAGCGATGGAAGGCAGGTGCCATGGGATCGACGCCCAGCGCGCGGCCACGCCCGGCGCAGGTCACCGCGCCAAACGGCCAGCGCGCGAGGCGTCCGCGCCCGGCGTCCCCCTGATTGACGGTATACTGGCGTTCGCCTACGGTGAAGGTTTCGGACCGACGCATCGTCTCGTGCCAGGTGATCGGGCCCTCAGGCAACGACAGTGCGTAGACAAGCGAGACAGCACGGTCGCACCCTGTCCTCTCCGTGAGCACCACGTCGAATTCCCAACCGCCGTCGACGGCAGCGTCCTTCAAGTCAAGCCGGAAGTCGTCGGCCGAGGCAATCGGAATGTACTTGCCGCCGGCGGCAACGTCGCGGATGAAGAATCCGCTCTTCCCCTTCAACGACTCGCTCATTCCGGAATCGCCGTCGAATGAGTCGCGCGTCTCGAATTCCTTCTGCGCCGCCGCTGCCAGCTCCGGCTCCTGCGGTGCCACGTAGCCCTCGGGGAACACGCTCCCGACACGCTTCAGCGAGAATAGATTAACCTTCGCGGCGGCGGGGCCATCCCCGCGGAAACGGGCGTACATCCGAGCTACACCGGCCGGAACCACGAACTCCGTCGCCACCTTGCGACCTGGCTTCATCCGCTCGGCGGCAAACCCCCAGTCAATCGCCTTGCCGTTCGCATCAAAGGTGCAAAGCGTCATCGAGAAGCGACATGGGGCATCGCCCGCAGCGGGCGGAGCCGTTTCACATTTCAGCTCATAGCGGTCGCCCGGCTCCACCCTGAAGCGTTCGGTGATGTTCACCGCCCAATTCTTCGCACCGGTGTGACGGAACGACCACGCTTCGCCACCCCCGCGTTCGACGGCGATCGTTCCCTTCTCTGGCGCCCAGGGGGAAAGGAGCAAGGCCGTCAGCAGCAACGCATTCATCGGATTATCACCTGCGTGCCGGTGGGAATGACAAACACGGAAAGCGACTTGCCATCGGCGGAGAGGACGAACCGGCATCTCTTGCCAACACCCTCGGACACCCTCGCCTCGCCGGTGATGCCACCCGTCGTCGAGATGACCGGATAGGAGTTGCCGGTCTGCAGCTGGCCGTCGGGATCGTCAAAGGCGATTACCGCATCCGCGCCCAGCGTCACCTTGCCGTCAACCGTCAAGACCTTGCCCACAACTTGATCGGCGGCCTTCGCCGTCAGACGGTTGGTGATGGTCAGGCCCTCCCAGACCTGACCGTTCGCCGCGAAGTTCACCGCCGGGCACCCGACCAGGTCCGCAACGACGAGCCGACGTCCCTGCGCATTCAACACCGCACCATCCACGCCAGCGAGGCGTCCGATCTGCGTTGTGGCGATTTCCTCGAACTCCGCCGAGGCGGGATCCACGACATAAAAGAGCGTGCCGTCCAGATTGTCCAGGCGCTCATAGTCGTCCGGATTCTGCGATTTGCGGCCGAGCCGGTCGACGGCGAGACCCATCTTCGTCTCGTCCGTCCACGTCGCACAGTTGTTGACGGAGGACCAGGGCCCAACCGTCTTGCCGCTCACACCGATGCGCCACCAGAAGTCGTTCGCGCCGGGGGTGAGCGTCGCATTGCCGAAGAGAACCTGACTCGTCGCCTGGCGGCCATAGACGTCCCTGCCGTTGATGTAAAGGCGAGTGACTGTATTTTCCGCACCGGCAAAAGACCATGTCACGTTGGTTGGGTCGGGATTCCAGATGTATCCGCGATAGGAGACGGCAACGCCGTTGCCCGTAACGAGCGCACCGGTTTCATCCAGCACCTTTTCCGTGTAGGTTTCGCTTTCAGACGCAAGGCGCACGCCGCGGACGATACGATTTGAATGACAGTTGTCAGCCCCTTCACAATGCGAGTTCGCCCGGAATTCCTCGATGACACCTGCTATTCCGTCCCTATGCCAGTAGGCGTAGACCTTGTGGCCCTCCCAAAGGCCGATGACGGACTCGCGCGGATCGGCCATCTGCACCGTGCCCGCATTGAGGGCGAGGTCGCCGATGTCCATTGTGCCGCCCAGCGTGAGCTCGCCGCTACCGTTCTTCTCGATGCCCGACCACGTGCCCTCGCGGCTGCCGGAAAGGATGCCGCCATCGACCACCTTGAAGACGGGGAGGTGATCGTAACGGACGGTCTCGTCCAGCAGCACACCGCCGGCGGCGTTCACGTTCACCGTCGCGCAGCTGGCGAGCACGCCGTCCACAGGCATCTTCAGCCTCGTGCTGGCGCCGACCTCGAAGAGCGGACTCTGGAAGTTGCTCTCGGTCGAGGTCAGTGTCATGGAGGAAATTCCCAGCGTAGGGGTTCCATTCGAGAACGAAAACGCACCGGCGATCATCAGCTTGCCATACAGATACGTGTTGTTGATGTTGACAGTGTTGCCAACCTTCTGGGAACTCGTATAGATCTGCAGTTGGCGGTCGGCAACGATCGGACCATCCCAGACGCCACCTTCATTCGACGTCTTGAGCGGCAGAGTAACCTGGTTTGAACTGGGAATGTAAAGCGTCCACGTCTTCTGCCCGGCCGTCGTACTGGCGTAGAGTTCCAACGACGAATCTTTCGCGAGCGTCAACCTATGCTCCGCTCCTCCCGGCAGCTTGGCATAATCGTTGATGGAGACGTAGCAGTTCGTGATCACGATATGCCCGGGATTCGTCACAACCGGCCGCAGGCAGACGTTGCCGGGGTAGACCCCGTTTGCATTCGGGATACCACGCACCGTCAGCGTGTGGCCGTTCATGTCGAGCGTGTTGTCCCTAGAATTGTTCGGGAAGTCCTGATATCCGTTGGCGGTCGCGATTGTCGCGTCGCCCGTCATCGTGAGCACCGTCCCGCCCCAGACGCCGTCGCGCTCCTGCTTCTCGGGCGTACGGGCGACAAGCGCACCGAGTCCGTCGACGCCCGTGCCGGCGAATGTTAGGTGCTCGCCAGAGAATTTGAGCTTGCTGTTGCCCGACGTATCGAGACATTCGTTCTCAAGCGTCGCGCCGGCGGCGACGAACGTGCCGTGAGCAGTATCGCCGAGCGCTCCATTCGCGGTGATGCGCAGCATTGCCCCTGGCTCGACGTGTATTTCACCCGCATAGCCCGCGCCATTGAGGTCGACGTTGATCTCCAGCCGTCCACCGCCCGTAACCACGAAGTCGCTTGCGCCATAGAGACCAGCCAGAGTCGCGTCGCCCTCGCTAGCCGCGATGTAGCCGTTAGCGAATGCCTCCTCGAGGGTGTTGGTTGCGCCCGACGGCAGAGTGGCGGTGTAGGTCACGGCCGAAACCGCCGGAACCAGACCCACGGCGATCAATGCGCCGAACAGATACCTACGAAGTACGGTTTTACTCATGGCTTGTTCTCCTTTCGACTTGTTGTTTTCAGACGTTAAAGTCATCGAGCGGGAATTTCCACTCTGGTCGCGTACGGAACGGCTGCCTGAACTTCTTTGTCAATGCGCCGCGCCGCTCAAGCTCGCAGTAGCAGGCGATGTCGCACGCGCGGCCGCAGATGGAGCAGTTGTAGGAATGGTGGGCCGGTGGATAGAAGTATATGCTGTCGAGAATGCGCTTCGCCTTTTCCGGCGATATCTCGGCCTCGCCGGCGATGATCTTCAGGCGATCGTCGAAGTTGCTGAAGGCATCCGGCGGCATGAACGGATTCTTCGTGCCATTCGCGCCGTTGTAGTAGACCGAGCAGCGCCAGGGATCGACTGCGCCCGTCTGGGCATCGACGCAGCGCCCGGGGCACCCGGCCGCGCAGCACCGCGAACAGCCGTCGCAGAGCGTCGGCTGCCGCACCTCGTCGGGTTCGAACTCGGCGTCGGTCAGAATGAAGCATAGGCGCTGCAGCGGACCGAACTCGCGGGTGAGCAGCGCTCCATGGAAACCCTTCTCGCCGAGGCCGCACTTCACTGCGGCATCGACGAAGTCGAACTGCGGCTCCTCGACGCGCCCGCGCGTGATTGCGTCGTAGGCCACCTCTGGATTGGTGGAGTCGGCCTCCTCCATGATCGTCTGGTGCCGCCGCTGGGGAACGGCGGTGAAACCCTCCCCTTCGATCAGGTTCGCCAGACGCACCAGCGCGATCGGCATCACGGTCTCCTCGAGGGTCTCGACCGACATCGTGGTGTACTGGTAGTAGGTTGTGCCCTCCTCGATGCCGCGGTAGCTGCCGCGCAGACAGCGGAACGCCAGACCAACCACGCTCTTCACGCCGGGGTATATTCTGAAGATCGGATGCCTCCCGTCGAAGCGCTCCGCCGGGGCCACTCCCACGAGGTCGGCACCGCATTCCCTGGCCAGTTCGATGAGCTTTGATTTCAAGATTTCACCTTTCTTCCGAAGTTCTAGAGTTTCTTCCCCGTTGTCTTCTCGTAGCAGGCGATGTCGCACTTGCGTCCGCACAGACACGCCTGGTATCCCCAGTGCGTGCGCGGCAGCTTGTAGCCACGTGCCTGGTTGTACTTCTCCCAGCAGGAGCGGGTGTCCAACCCGTGCTCGCCGATGCAGTCGCACGCGGATGCGCAAGCGTCGCAGCCGGCGCACATGTCGCCATCCCAAGGCGCGTCCGTCTCCAGCGGCGCGTCGGTGATGATGAAGGCGTATCGCATCATCGGCCCGCACTTGCGGTTGACGACCCGTCCGAGGCGGCCCATCTGACCGATGCCGCATGTGCGCGCCGCCTTGCCGAAGTCGATCAGGATGTCAGGAGCAGGCTTCCCCGGCTCCACCGGCTCGGCGTGCTGCAGCTCGTAGACGCCGATTGTCTCTGGGTTCATGCTCTTGTCGCCCTTCACGCGCAAGTTCGGCACCGAGCGCTGAAGGCAGGCGTCGTAGCCGGCGTCCTCGATGATGGACGCCATCTTGAAGAGGAATATCTCGAAGTACTCCTCGTCGATCGCCTTCACGCCCAGGGTCGTGTAGGTATAGAACTGCGACTCGTCCTTCATCGTCCGATAGAGGCCCTTCGGCACGGGAATGCCGAAACCGACAATGCACTTGGCCGCGGGGCAGATCAGCTTCGGGTCCCTTCTGGGATCCTCGCCCTCGAAGATCCGCAGGTCGCCGACGCCGAACTCGGTGGCTCCCAGTTCGCGCGCCGCCTTCTCGATTTGATTTCTTATAGACATGATCTTGGTGGTTAAAGGGTTAGACTACCTTATCAGCGTTCCATCTTCCAGGCCTTCGGACGCGTCCGCAGGGGATTCTTGAACCGGTCGTGGAGACATCCGCCGGGCTTCTCCAGCATTGCCACGCACGCACGGATACACCCCCCGCACTTGGCCATGTTGTAGCCGACCCAGGTGGGGAAGTACTTCGCGAGCGCACCGTAAACCTTCATGATCTCCTTCTCGCTCGCCTGGCACTTGCCCTCCATCAGGTTCAGGTTGCCGTTCTCGTTCTCATCCCACACCTCCTTCGGCACGAAGGGATTGAAGTAGCGTCCGGCATGGGTGTAGAAGGCGTAGCACTTCCACATGTCGATGTCGCCCCACTCCATCTTGTAGTCGCCGATGGTGGCGATGCACTTCCGGCCGGACTTGATCTCGGGAATACAGTGCCCTGGGCACTCCCGCACGCACGCGCCGCACTTGCGGCAGAGCGGCTTGCCGTGGTAGATCTCGTCGTATTCGTCGAATTCGGCGTCGGTGAAAAGGAAGGCGACGCGCTGAAGCGGACCGAACTGTGGCGTGAGCAGCATCTTCGACCAGCCAATCTCGCCCAAGCCGCACGCGACCGCGCAGATGCGGAACTGGAACTGGAGGTCGGGCGGCACGTTCTCGCCCGGGCGAGTCGCGCGCGTCGTGTCAACGCTGCGGTGGTGGGCCGTGGCATCCTTCGCGTTCTCGCTCACCTCGATCTGCTCCTCGGGCGAGAGCTTCGCGTCCCGCGAACCATCCATGTCGCTCACGCAGCCGCGCGCGCCGGTATTGCGGTAGACGAACGCCTCGTATCCCTCGTCCTCAATCGCCTTGCCCACGTGGTAGAGCGTAGCCGGCGCGAGGATTTCGTTGATGCCGCCATAGGCCATCGACGGGTACTGGTAGAACTGCGTTCCCTCCTCGATGCCGCGCTGTACCCCACGCGGTATGCGGAAGACGAAGCCGACGATCGACTTCACTCCGGGGAACAGCAAGCCGGGATTCATCTCCGGCGGAGCGTCGTTCATTCGTTCGATGGGGGCGATACCGACCAGATCGGCACCCGCCTTCTTGGCGATCTCTTTGATTTTCGCTGAACTTAACATAAGTGGGAATCAACCTTTGAACATTTCACTGTGGTCGGGCTCAAGCAAGCCCATGATGCTACCGAGATGGGAACCGGTCGCGTAACTTTCAAGGATGCGGATGGGATGCGCGTTCGTCCGCGTTGCAAGCTTCATCGCAGCGCAGAACCCCTCATAGGCACTGACCTTCTCCGGTTCGATGAAATTGGTGATGCGCGCCCATTTCGCGCGGTTCTCCGCCTTCGCGAGGTATCGCCAGCAGGTGCCGCGGTAGACATAGCCGTTATCCTCCCGAGCGATCTCCGCCTCGTGGGCTACGAGATTGTCGTGAAAGACACGGGAGGAGCAGAAGTTGAGACAGCCGGAATTGGCCAGAAGGAAAAGCTCCTTGCCGTTGGCGTCGCACCATTGCTTGACCGCGCCCACGGCGGCGAGGTCGCGGTTGAGCTCGCGCTTGAGATAGAAGCCGTCAAATACATCCGCAAGGTAGTCCATACCCTCGATGGTACCGATTTCCATGTTCACCGAAGCGCGGGTACGCAGGGCGGGGAAATTGTCCTTCACGAATTTCGCGATCAGCGGCGAAGTAGTGGTGACGCTCTTCAGTGCGCAGTCCGCCGCAAAGCGGTCGATTGTCTCGCCGACTTCGGCGAAGAACCCCTTCGCCAGCGCCCGGGCACCCTGGCAGTTGGCGTTGAAGAGAAGGTTGAGGGCAATGCCGGCATCGGCGATCGCGCCTAGGTCGTCCAACTGCCGTTCGACATCGGCCACGGCGGCGCGCCCGGACGGCGAGAAGCCGAAGGCGAAGTACATCTCGTACACCGCCTCCTTCCGTTTGACGACAGCGTCAAGCCACGCATCGTCACGCTGATAACCAACCGAAAACTTCATGGCAGTTAATATTATACCATTTTCCTTTAAAGTCTGGGCGAATAAAATGAATTATTTTTCAAATTATTTTTCAAGTCTTCTGCTACACTTGAAGACAGAACACCGATCACTGAAGTGCCTATTTCTGCTATTTCTGCAAACGGAAGATGAAGCGCTGCTGCAGTTTTCCCGGCACTTTGCGGCCATCGCTCTCGGCGGGAACAAACCTGGCAGCGCGCATCGCCGTCATTGCAGCGGCATCCAAAGCCGCAAATGGACTGGGAGAGACAATCCTCACGCCAACCACCAGCCCGGCAACATCGATTTCCGCCTCGACCGTCACCTCGCCCTCTTCGCCGCGCTGTCGCGACCTCCTGGGATAGACGGCCCGCAGACCAGCCAACGACTTCGGTGGCACCTCGACCGCGGCATGGTCAGGCGCTGGTGCAGACACCATTTCACCCACCGCACTCCCCACGACAAAGTCAGCCAGGGGCGGCACCGCGACCGGCATCTCCGGCTCAGGTACCTGATCCGCCGCCGGAACGCTCGATTCCATGAACCGCTCCGGCGGAGCAGGAGGGACAACTCGCTCCGGCACGGCATTGTCCCCGGTTCCCGGCGATCCAGTCAGCGCCGAGGGCGCAGATTCGTCCGGCGCGTCGCAAAGTGAAAGTTCAAGCGCCTCGACCTCTACTCGCGGCGAACGCACGATGCCGGTCGCGTCCGCCCGGCGAAACAGCACACCCAACGTACAGAGCGCAACCAGATGTAGCGCCAGGGAAACCGCCAACGATGCCGCCGCCCGCTTCACCGACCCTTCTCACCCTCCACCTGGAACGATACCTTCTCCACACCGGCCGCCCGGAGATCCGAAAGCAGCGAAATGCCAATGCCAAGATCGGACCGGGCATCGCCGGAAATCAGCACCGGGACATCCGGCTTGACCCTAACCAGACGGCCAACCTCCACGACCAATGCGTCCTTCTCCAGTGGGCGCGCATTGAGCTGCAGATTGTTCTCGCCATCAATGGTGACGATGACGCGCTCGCCAAGCTCCGCCTCGCCCGCCCCCGACGGCAACTGCACCTTTACCCCCCGATGCACCGCCATCGACATCACCGAATACACGAAGAACACCAGCACCAGGAACATCACGTCCATCAACGCCGTCATCTCCATGCGGGCCCCTCGCTGGAGGTATGGCGAAACGAGCTTCACGCTCCCCTCACCTTCTCCGCGCCGGCTTCAAGCCGGGCGGCGGCGGCGGACAGCATTCCCAGCAGCATGTTGTACGGGAACAGCAGCATCAGGGCGGCTACCAGACCGGCGGCGGTGGTGATAAGCGCCTCGCCGATTCCGGCGGTGGCGGCCTGCGGCGGCGCCGCCCCAGTGGCATCGAAGGCGGAAAAAGTGCGGATGATGCCAGTCACCGTGCCCAGGATACCCAGCATTGGCTGGGCGGTTATGACCGTGGAGATGAAGCCGAAGCCGCGCTGCAGACGGTTCAACCGCTCCTGGGGCGACAGGGAATCGACACCCCGAGAACGAAAGAACATGGCAAAGGCGATGAACCGGTCGACCACCGCCGCCAGCGCCAGCACCGACAATGCGAGTATCACCCACATCACCGGACCACCTCGGTCCATCCAGCCCATTGCCACTTCAATCATTCTTTTTCCTCCGCTAGAACTCGTACCTGATCCTGAACATGCAGCACAGCCCGGCACCAGGATAGAACGACGACCCGTAGGTCGAATAGGCAATGTAGTGCTTGTCCAGAAGATTGTCAACATCAAACGAGAATGTCAATCCCTCCAGTCCATGGGAGACGGGGGCGTACTGCAGACCGAGGTCGAAAAGCCCGTAGGCCGCGATGCGCTCATAGTCGTTGGCGAAATCGCTGCACGACACCTGCTTCGAGCAATAGCGGTAGCCGCCACGCACGAAGCACTCGTCCCAGATCCAGAACCTTCCGTCCAGACGCACCTGGTGCATCGGCACCAGCGGCACATACTTCGAATCGTAGTCGCCATCCTCGAACTTGGCGTAGGTGAGCGCATAGCGAACATGAACGCCGGCCAGCTTGTCCTTCTCCCAGCCAGCAGACCCCTGCACACCCTGGCGCAGCACATCGGATTCGGAATTGACATTGGCATACTTCCCGGCATCGTAGAACACCTCGCGCCGGGTTTCGCTCACGAACAGCGACCCATCGACGTCGAAGCCATCGTGGCTCTTCCAGGCGCCGCCGATGTCAGTGGAATAGCCGCGCTCAGGCGTGAGGATGCTTTTCGGCACATAGGCACCGCCGGGATTGGTGTACCATGGCGTCTCGTCCAGGAACGGGTTGCGAAAGAAACGGCACCAGCGGACGAAGAGCTTGGAATCATCGGTCACCTGCCAGTTCGCCGCCGCCTCATACGAGGAGAGATTGTCGTTGCGGGCCGACTTGTCCGCCAGCTCGTTACGCGCCATGGCACGCTGCAGGCGCGCTCCGCCGGAGACAGAGAAGTCGTCGGTGAGGAAGAACTCGTCGTGCAGGAATGCACCCGCCGTCCAGCGCGAATAGTCAGGCTTCGAGTAGTCGGCATACGATCCAGTGTAACGCATGACGCCGCACAACGTGTCGTAGCGCAGATCACCGCCGAGCGTGAATTCGTTGTCGAAGCCGCCAAGGCGCGAAGTGTTGATCCACCTGGGCGAGACCGAATAGGAGTAGATGCTGTTTTCCTGGTGCTCGCGCCAGACATACGGCTTGTCGCCGCCCTCGAAGTGCGAGTAGACCGAACGATACGAGGCCGAGGAATCAACCAACAGCTCGTTCTCGTCATTGAATACACCACGGCCGGAAAGATTGAGGCCTTCAGAGTACAGCCGCGCGTGGTCCTCGGGAGTGGCCGACATCCGGCGGTCGCGCTTCCACTGTTCGCGGGTGAGTCCACCCGGCAGGTCGTACTGCGAGTCGGAATAGAACATGGAGGCGCGCAGCCAGGATCCATTCTCCCAGTCGCGGCGCACGCCGCCATTGGCGTTCCACAGTTCATAGCCGGAATGATCGCGCCAGCCATCGCTTCTCAGCCAGCCGGCGCCGCCCCAGTAGGCAAGGCGCTCGTCGGCGAAACCGCCCTTCGTGGCAAAACCCCCGCCGAAGGTATCGTGGCTGCCGCCCTGCAGCGACAACGCGGTCTTGCGCTCGTACGACACGGGTTCGGTTACGACGTTGACCACACCGGCGGACGCGTTGTCGCCGTGCAGAACAGTCTGCGGCCCATGCAACACCTCGACACGCTCGACGGAGTCCAGCGACACCCGCGACAGATTGGGCGCGCTCATGTCGGGATTGTTGAGACGCTCGCCGTCGACGATCAGCAGCGCCCGGCCGTGGGAGTTCTCGCCATAGCCGCGCATGGCAACGTGGGCAAGAGCAGGATTGCCGCCGCCGAGACGACGCACCTGCACGCCGGTCGAACGTTCGAGCAGCGAGGCCGTATCGTGGGCGCCAGAGGCGGCAATGGCGGCGCGGGTCACGGTCTCGACGCTCTGGGGCATCTCCATGGCGGTCTTACCGAGACGCGAAGCCTCAACCACGACCGGCGGCACTTCATTCACTTCATTGGTAACGGCGGCGCGGATGCCGCCGACGGATAGACACGCGGCACCTGCGGCCGCGATGACTTGCATCGTACGCATTTTCTTCCCTTTTTCGAGGTATGTGAAACCCGACGGGACGTCTCCTGGCTTCCGGCTTCAAACCTCCCACGTCCCTTCATAGGCCACCCGGCCCACTGGAACGACGTGCTCGTATCCGGTTACAGTTGCGGAACAGCGCCCGATTCTCACGGGCTTCCGTTATCCGACGGGTAGAAACGCGTCAAAGTATATCAAATCCGCTTCGGGAAGTCAAGACGCGAATTCATCGGCGAGCGCGGCAATGGCGGCACGGGATGAATCGTCCAGCGCCCCGCGGATCGTCACGGTCGTGTTCGCGAACTCGATGGCGGTTGAGGCGGCAAACATCTCCTTCATCTTCTTCGCGGCCATGGGCGCCCAGCTTCCGTTCTCGATGAACGCAATCCTGCGCTTGCAGTAGTTACGCTCCACGAGATGTTCGATGAACGTATGCATCCAGGGGAAGATGCCGGTGTTGTAGGTGGTGGTGGCGAGCACCAGCTTGCCGTAGCGGAAGGCGACCCCCACCGTCTCGGGCAGGGCGTCGCGCGCGAGACCCGCGATTGCCACCTTCGGGCACCCACGCTTCTCCAGCTCCGCCTTGAGCAGCAGAGCCGCCTCCTTGGTGTGGCCGTACACGCTGGTGTAGGCAATGCACACGCCGGGCGTCTCGACGGAATAGGAGCTCCAGGTGTCGTACTGCTTGACGGCGTGGGCGATGTCGTCGCCGAAGAGCACCGGACCGTGAAGCGGGCACACCACCGCGATGTCCAGCCCCGCGGCCTTCTTGAGCAGCGCCTGGGTCTGGGCGCCGTACTTGCCCACGATGCCGAAGTAGTAACGGCGGGCCTCGCAATCCCAGCCCTCGGGGTCCTCGACGTCGTTGGCGCCGAACTTGCCGAAGCCATCGGCCGAGAACAGCACCTTGTCGGTGGAATCGTAGCTGACCATCACTTCCGGCCAGTGCACCATCGGCGCGGCGACGAAGGTGAGCTTGTGGCGGCCGAGATCAAGCACGTCGCCCTCCTTCACCACCTTGCGGTTGGGCGCGACACCGGAACCGAAGAACTGCTCCATCATCCTGAACGCCTGGGCGGAGGACACCACGGTGATGGACGGGCAGAGCTCCAGTGCCTTGGCGATGCAGGCCGAATGGTCGGGTTCCATGTGGTGGATCACCAGATAGTCTGGGGCATGATTACCGAGAATCATGCCGATGTTCTTCATCCACTCGTCGCAGAAGCGGGCGTCCACGGTATCCATCACCGCGGTCTTCGCGTCCTTGATCACATAGCTGTTGTAGGCCATACCGAGCGGCACGACGTACTGACCCTCGAAGAGGTCGATATCGTGATCGTTCACGCCAACATACTTTATGTCTTCCGTAATCTTCATTATTGCTGTTTTCCTTGATTCCAGATAATTCCAAATCCTGAAAGTGCTCCTCAGTGTCCGCAGATGCTCTTGAGATGCGGAGCCATTTCCTCAGCCCAGATGCGGTATCCGGCCACCAGCGGATGCAGGAAGTCGGGCATCAGCTCCTTGGAAATCGTACCATCCGCCTGCAGCAGACGGCGATTGAAGTCGAGCCAGATCACGTCCTTGCCGTCGGCGAACGGACGGATGAGCTCGTTCACGGCCACATTGTTGATGCGCTTGGGGTCATCGGGCTTCTCGCCGCGCGGGAAGACGGGCGAAAGCAGGATCTTGGCCTTTGGCTGGTGGCGGCGGATCTCGGCAAGCAGTTCCTTGATGCCGGCGGCGGTCTGCTCCGGCTTGTCGCCATAATTGTTGTTGGTGCCGATCATCAGCATCACGCACTTGGCGGAATAGCCGTCAAGCTCGCCGTAGCGGGCACGCCAGATG
>JAZRXT010000097.1:0-9138 GCA_045600365.1 Kiritimatiellia bacterium
CCGTTCGTCATGGCCGTGGCCCTGCTGCGCCAGGCGGTTGACTACGAGCGCGTGCTGCCCTACTGGTGCGCGCTCATCTACTCGATGACCGGCATAATCTCCTGGCTGCAGCTCGCGGGCTGGAAATCCTTCTGGTTCTGGAACTTCGAGAAGTCCTACGACACCGTCGCCTCGCCACTCCTCCTCTGCACCGCGATGGCGCTGAGCGCGATGACCCTCGCCTACACGTTCTGCGTGCTGATTACGGAAATCCACTACCGCCGCTACAACCGGCTGGCCGGATCCCTCGTGGAGGCGATGGTCACCGACAGCATAATCAAGGCCCCAGTGCCGCCGCTGCCGGCATGGATGCGCTCCGCGTTCATCGTCCTGCCCTTCGCGCTCGTCATCTGCTCAGTGTGGCTGCGCCGGATGCCGGTGGAGCGCGCAATGCAGTCGATCGTGGGCGAGTTCGCCGCCCTCGCGGCCAGAGACTGCGGCGACGCGCCATTGGTGATCACCGACGGCTCGTGCGACGCCGCCATCGAAATCGAGGCCGCCCGGCTCGGGCGCCACCGCGGCAGCTTCAAGGCAATCTCCATCATGGGCGGATCGAAGCCGCGCGACAAGTACCTGCGTCTGCGCCACGAGGTTCCGGGAAGCGAAGACGCCCTCGCTCTCGGCGTGGGCGCCGCCAGCACCCTGCGCGACTGGGTGCGCGAGAAGTCGCCCCGCGCCGACCATCTCGCCGCCCAGATCGGCTTCGAGATGTGGCGCCATCTCAAGATGCCCCTGCCGCCGATGGGCGGCACGGGCGGACGCACGGGCGACTTCCCGCAGGAAGAGCGCGCCCGGTCGGCCGGGCAGGCGAAGAAACTGGCCGAACGCATCCTGGAACTCTCCGGACGCGGCGCCCCCGACTGCATTGCCGACCGCGAGCTGCGCCGAGTCTACAACTTCGTCACCTGGCGCATCGCCCGCATCGCGCGAATGCGCGCCGATGCCGCGGACGCGGCGGGCGACAGCGCAGCGGCGCTGGCCGAGACGGAGCTGGCCGACAAGCTTGACGAGAAGAATCCCGCCTACGCCTCCGTGCGCAGGAAGAACGACTGGATCCCTCACCAGGTGAACAAGCGCTTCACTCCGCGCGAAGGTCTCAAGTTCGCCCTCGAACGCGCCGACTTCACCCTCGCCCGCTCCTTCGCGACCCAGGTGCTGAGCAGCGATCCCGACGACGTGCGCGCCAATTTCGCGATGGGCATGTCGTTCGTCGTCAAGGAGCAGTACGCCCGAGCCGCGGAATATCTTGAGCGCTGCCTGAAGCGCGCGCCCAACGAACCGGCGGCGCTCAACAACCTCGCCACCGTGGAAATGCATCTCGGCCGCCTCGAGAAGGCGGAGGAACACGCCCTGCGCGCCTTCAAGATGATGCCGAACTCGCCGGAGGTAAAACGCACCTTCGACAAGATCTGCCGCCGCCTGAAGGAAATCCGCGAGGCCAAGAACCTCGAACAGCCACGATGACGCCAATCACCGCCGAAAGGGACCAAGGCGGAGAATGGGGAACACATCGTCTACGAGAGTGCGGTCGAGATCGAAAAGCGCAACTCCCGCCATGCCCGCATCTCGGGTGGCGATGATCTGCTTCACCACCTCCTCTGAGGAAAGCGTCGACTCGTTGGCCGTCACGCCTATGCCGACGACTGTGCGCCGAGCGCGCGCGGGCAGAGCGCCCTGTGCCCCCACTAGCTTCCTGAAGGCACTGTCACCCTGCACGTAGTCCATCGGCACCGCCCAGTCGATCATGTTCTCGTCCAGCCAGCGTCCCCAGTCCTGACCCACCGTCCTGACACACGACGGATATCGACCCAGAACCGCCGCCGAAAGACGGGCGCGCGGATGATACTTCTTCAGACGCCACCGAATCGAACGCACGAACCCATCCACGTGCGCACAGGCGTCGACTGGCTTCGGCGCACCCTCGTACCAGCGAATGAAGTCCAGCTGCAACCCATCAATCGGATACCCCTTCACGATCTCGTCAATCGCCTGGATCAGATGCCAGCGCAGATTCGCATCCGCCGGATTCAGGTATTCGGTCAGGCGACCCTTGCCGTCCTTCAGACGCCACCCACGCTTCTCGAGTGACAGCAGACGGGCCTTCGACCCCCGAGCCGCGCTGAAGCAGAGAAACCACGCATGCACCCGCACTCCGCTACCCTTCGCCGCCGCCAGACACATCTCCAGCTGATCGCCATTGGCGAAGAACTCCGGGGTGCACGGCAGCAGCGACGAGGCATAGTGGGCGAATCCGGCGCCACCTACATTCACGAAGAGATCGGTGACCCCATTCTCCCTGAGGCATCCAATCGTGCGCTTCCAGTCGCCTCGATACAGCCCCACGCCCGTGTGATCCCATACCGCATGCACCTCCCCTGGTCGTGGTCCATGCCTTGCCGCCAGCGCCCGGGCGCTTGCCTTGCCTGCCGCCTTCTCGCGATTCCACGCCGCCGCGTTCCAGCTGCCCTTCACCGCCGTGCCGGCGATCGTGAGCAGCCTGCGCGCCTTCTCGTCCTCGGCCGCATCCATCGAAAAGACGGTGCGCTCGTTCCAGTCGGCCTGCAGGGCGGGAGAATGACACTGCAGGGCCGCCACCTTGCCCCCTCGGGCGCGAAAGCGCGCCAGCGCCGCCAGCTGCCCCGGACTGGGCCGGGAGGACGCCACCATAAAGGCGAGCTTCCGACCGGCAAGCGCAGAATCAAGTGCGCCATCGCCAACGACATCCACCTTCACGCCCCCCTGCGACAGCCAGCGCTCGGCGTGCGACGCCAGCGAGGCGGCATAGGTGCGTTCAGCGGGCAGACAGGCAGTCTCGGTGCGCACCACGACGATGGGCGTCCTGGTCGCCGGCACTAGGGCCTTCGTCTTCGCCGCCAGCAACGGGATGGCACAAAGCAGCGCGATGGCCAGCGCGTAAAGACGCCCAGGAGAGACAAGGACCATCATGGACGCCTTTCACCATCCATGCGGCCACCCGCCACGTAGGTGCCGCCAACCGACAGCAGATCCGGACGACGCCTGCCCGTGAGATCAAACGCCTGACGGCGACGCCAGGCGTCCACCAGCGCATGGTCGCCATTCACCAGCACCTGCGGCACGTCCATGCCACGGAAGGAGGCGGGGCGCGTGTACTGGGGCGCCTCAAGCACGCCGTCGCTGCCGAACGATTCGCTGGCGGTGGCCGCCGTACCCCCTCCCAGGGCGCCCGGCAGCAGGCGCACCGCGGAATCGATCATCCCCGCCACCGGAATCTCGCCGCCGGTGAGCACGAAGTCGCCCATCGACACCTCATCGGTCACAAGCCGCCGAACGCGCTCGTCGAAGCCCTCGTAGTGTCCGCAGAGGAATATCAGATGCCCGGCGTCGGAAAACTCCTCGGCCTTGCGCTGGTCATAGCGCACACCGGCCGGCGTGGTGAGCACCACGCGCGCATTGCCGCTGGCGGCGGCAAGCGAGGTCTCGATCGCCTCGAACCAGGGTTCGCATTTCATCAGCATGCCCGGCCCGCCCGAATAAGGCTTGTCATCCACGGTGCGTCGGCGGTCGCGCGCGAAGTCGCGCAAATCGACGGTGCGCACCGACACCAGACCGCTCCTGGCGGCGCGCGCCACGATGCTCTCCCCGAGGAATCCGCGGAACATCTCGGGGAAGACCGTGATTATGTCGATCGAGAGCAAGGCCGTGCTAGGCGTTGTAGGTGGCGGCGGAGGTGCTGCCCCCGTGCCCGGTCCAGTTCGTGTGGAAGAACTTGCCACGTGGCGAGTCGAGCCGTTCGTAGGTGTGGGCACCGAAATAGTCGCGCTGCGCCTGCAGCAGATTGGCGGGCAGACGTTCCGTGGTGTAGCCGTCGAAGTACGACAGCGCACTCGTCATCGCCGGCGCGGGAATGCCGTAGGCGAGCGCTGCGGACGCAACCTTGCGCCACGCCGGCACCAGCTTCTCCATCGTCTCCTTGAAGTAGGGATCGAGCAGTAGATTGGAAAGCGCCGGATCGCGGTCGTACGCCTCCTTTATCTTGCCGAGGAACACCGAGCGGATAATGCAGCCGCCGCGCCACATGAGCGCGATTCCGCCGTAGTTAAGATTCCAGTTGTAGGTCTTCGCCGCAGTGCGCATGAGGGTGTAGCCCTGGGCGTAGGAGATGATCTTCGAGGCATAGAGCGCCTGCCGGATCGCCTCGACGAACTCCGCCTTGTCTCCCGTGAAGGCGGGGATCTTGCGCGCGTACGCCTTGGCCGCCTCCACGCGGTCCGCCTTCATCGCCGAAAGGCAGCGCGCGAACACGGCCTCGCCGATGAGCGTGAGCGGCACGCCCTCGTCCAGAGCGGCAATGCCGGTCCACTTGCCGGTTCCCTTCTGGCCGGCCGTGTCGAGGATGTTCTCCACCAGCGGCGAGCCGTCGGCGTCCTTGAAGGCGAGAATGTCGCGGGTTATCTCGACCAGATAGCTGTCAAGCTCGGTGGTGTTCCACCGCTTGAACACCTCGTGCATCTCGTCGTCGCCCATTCCCAGCAGGTCGCGCATAAGCTGGTAGGATTCGCAGATGAGCTGCATGTCGCCATACTCGATGCCGTTGTGCACCATCTTCACGAAGTGTCCGGCGCCGTTCTCGCCCACCCAGTCACAGCAGGGGGTACCGTCCTCGACCTTGGCGCAGATCGCCTGGAAGATCGGCTTCACGAACGGCCACGCCGCCGGCGAACCACCGGGCATCATCGACGGTCCCTTCAGGGCCCCCTCCTCGCCACCGGATACGCCCGTGCCCACGTAGAGCAGTCCCTTGGACTCGACATACGCGGTGCGCCGGATCGTGTCGGGGAAGTGGGAGTTGCCGCCGTCGACGATGATGTCACCCGGCTCCAGAACGCCAAGCAGGTTCTCGATCATAGAATCGACCGCCGCGCCGGCCTTGACCATCAGGAACACCTTGCGCGGACGCTCCAGATTCGCCGCCAGCTCCTCCAGCGAGTGGCATGGAATGATGTTCTTGCCCTTCGCGCGCCCCGCCGCGAAGGCGTCAACCTTCTCGACGGTGCGGTTGAACGCCGCCACCGTGAAGCCCTTCGACTCCATGTTCATAATCAGATTCTCGCCCATGACGGCGAGACCCACCAGACCAATATCAGCTTTCTTCATCTTGATTCTCCAGAAATTCCAAAACCTTGAAACCACACTAGGACACCAGCGTGCCCACCGCCTCGCCCTTGACCAGGCGCTCCAGCGCGTCGCCGTCGAAGAAGTCGAAGACGACGATCGGGATGTCGTTGTCCATGCACAGCGCGAACGCCGCCGAGTCCATGACCTTCAGACGCTTCTCGAGCGCGGTCTCGTACTTGAGCGAGCCGTACTTCTTCGCCTTGGGGTCCTTCATCGGATCGGCGGTATACACGCCGTCCACCTTCGTCGCCTTCAACAACGCATCCGCCCCGATCTCGCTGGCGCGCAGCGCGGCGGCGGAATCGGTGGAGAAGAACGGATTGCCCGTGCCACCGGCGAAGATGACCACCCGGCCCTTCTCGAAATGGCGTATCGCCTTGCGCTGGATGAACGGCTCGGCCAGCTTGGGCATCTCGATCGATGTCATCACCCGTGTCGGCACGCCGATCTGTTCGAGGGCGTTCATCATCGCCAGACCATTGATGATGGTGGCGAGCATGCCCATCGAATCGCCCACCACCCGGTTGACGCCATTCCTCGTCCCAGACAGCCCACGGAATATGTTGCCCCCGCCAAGGACTATGCCCACCTCGACGCCAAGCCGGTGGATCTTCTTCACCCGCTCGGCCATGAACGCCAGACGCGCGGCGTCGATGCAGTCGCCGGATTCCTTGTTCTTTAGCACCTCGCCAGACAGCTTGAGGAGGATGCGCTTGTACTTGAGCTTCTTTGCCATAGGATTGAATTGATTGGTTGGGTGGTTTGACAATCGCTTAGGTGGCCTGGGCCCCCGCGCCGGCCTTGGAAAGCGGCACGAGCATGCCGCCATTGCGGCCTGGCTCGCCAGCGAAGAGGATCATCCCCTCCGACACGCCCACGCTCATCTTGCGCGGGGCGAGGTTGGCCACGAACAGCACCTCCGTGCCGACCAGCGCAGCGGGATCGGGATAGGCGCCGCGGATGCCGCTGAAGATCACGCGCTCGCCCAGATTACCGCAGTCAAGCGTGAACTTAAGCAGCTTGGAGCTCTTCGGCACCGTCTCGCACGCCGAGACCCGGCCGATGCGCAGGTCCAGCTTCTCGAAGTCGTCGAAGGCAATCTCGGGCTGGAGCGGGACGCCGGCGCCCCCGGCCGCCGCCGGAGCGGGCCCCGCCTTCGCCTTGTTCTTCGACGCGCGCGACTCGTGCGCGACTTCGCCAGAGTCCGCAGGCTTGACCTTCGCCTTCTCCACCATCGCCTCGACCTGCTTGGCATCGATGCGCACCGCAAGGTACTCGTACTTGCCGATGGTCAGGTTCTCCACCGTCCTGCCAAGATCGTCCCAGACATAGGCGGCCTCGCCGAACAACGCCGCCGCACGGTCGGAATACGACGGCAGCACCGGGCGCAGATATATCGCAAGGCACCGGAACACGTTCAGAATCGCCGTGAGCGTCGCACGGGTGCGCTCAGCGCCATCGGGCGCCTTCACCGTCTTCCACGGTTCGCGCCTGTCGAAGAACTCGTTGGCGGCGTCGGCGATGCGCGTAACCTCCACCGGCACCTGCGAGAATCGCCGCGCCTCGTAGTGCTCGGCAATCGCGTCCGCCCGCGAACGCGCGAACGCCACCAGCTCGCGGCCCTCGTCGTCGAGCTCGCCAAGACGGCCCTCGAGATTCTTGTTCAGCATCTGAGCGCCGCGGGAGGCGAGGTTGGTGATTTTGCCCACCAGGTCGCCGTTGACGCGCTGGACGAAGTCGGCGAGATTGAGATCCATGTCGTCCGTCGTGCCGCCGAGCTTGCAGGCGTAGTAATATCTGAGCGCCGAGGCCGGAAGATGGTCAAGATAGGTGCGGGCGTTCACGAAGGTGCCCTTCGACTTGGACATCTTCTCGCCGTTGACGGTGAGGAACCCGTGCACGAAGACCTTGTCGGGCGTGCGCACGCCGGCGCAGTGCAGCATTCCCGGCCAGAAGAGACAGTGGAAGCGGATGATGTCCTTGCCGATGAAATGGTAGAGCTCCGGAGAACCGTTCGATTGCTCGATTGTTCGATCGCTCGATTGCGGCCAGTAGTCGTCGAGCTTCTTGCCGTTCCGTGCACACCAATCGGTGAGCGAGGCGATGTAGCCGATCGGGGCGTCGAGCCACACGTAGAAGAACTTGCCGGGATGGCCGGGGATCTCGAAGCCGAAGTAGGGGGCGTCACGGCTGATGCACCAGCCGCGAAGGGGCTCGTTGAACCACTCGAGGAGCTTGTTCGAGACGTCGCTCGTCGTGTGGGCGGGAAGCCATTCCCGGAGGAATTCGCGGAAGGGCTCGAGCTCGAAGTAAAGATGCTCCGACTCCCGCACCTCAGGCGTGGCTCCGCAGGTGGTGCACACCGGCGAGCCCAGCTCCTCCGCCGCATAGGTGGCGCCACACTTGTCGCAACTGTCGCCATACTGGCCTTCGGCGCCGCAGCGCGGACACTTCCCCTTGACGAAACGGTCGGGCAGGAACATCCCGCAATGGGCGCAGTACAGCTGCGGCGACTTGCGCACCGTGATGGCACCGCGGCTCTCCATCGCCGCATAGATGCGCTCGGACGCCGCCTTGTTCTCGGGCGAGTTGGTGGAGTAGTAGTTGTCGAACGCTACCTCGAAGTCGGTGAAGTCCTTCAGGTGCGTGGCGTGACTGCGGGCGATAAGCTCCTCGGGCGTGATCTTCTCGTTGCGGGCACGGATCATGATCGGCGTGCCGTGGGTGTCGTCGGCGCAGATATACACGCACTCATTGCCGCGCATCTTCTGGAAACGCACCCAGAAATCTGTCTGAACGTATTCGACTAGGTGACCAAGGTGAATATCCCCGTTCGCATAAGGAAGCGCCGAGGTGACCACTATTCTGCGTCTATCTGCCATAATCTAATTGTGCTCCTATGAAAATTCCTTGTAGTCTACCATAACCAAGCCACGAATACAAGCTAAAAGTACTAGAGCTACGAGGCGTGAAAAGTGTAATATATTCTGAACCACCTCGGACATGGCCTCTGACGGCAGGCTGGCGCGAGCGGGCAAGGCGCATCTGAGTTATTCACCGTATTCTTCCTTCCTTGGAGAGTATTCCGTAGCTCGCTCCCCTCTACCTCTGCCACCACACTCCCAATCCGTCCCTCTCCAGCTACCCTCTAGTCGCCCCTCTCCTGCTACCCTCTAGTCGCCCCTATTCCACATATTTCATCCACACCACGGCACTCACCGACCGTCTGGTCTTCTGAAGCTAATTGTTCCGAACTAAAATCCAACTTTTCCTAATCCGCTCGAACCACTATCCTGTCGAAGCTCCATTGGTCAATTCACGCTGATCGTCGTCGTCGCAGCCAGTCCAGGATCCGCGGAGCCGTCCTCTTCGTACGCACCGCCGCGGGATCCGCCATCGCGGGTATGCAGTCCGGATCAAGCCGCAGAGCGAGCCCCGCCTCCAGCGCAACGACCGCCCCCGCGCCCTCCGCGAGTATCTCCCCCGCCTTCTCACATCCCGCCGTCGGTGCGCCACGTCTCTCGATCGCCGGCGCGGCTTTCCCATTCTCTACCGGAGACACATCTCCCTTCGCCACCATCGCAGTGCTTTCCACCGCCGTACCAGGCAGCAGTGCGTCCACGGGCACAGGATCGGCAACGCCGGCGGCCTGCCGGAAGTGCCTCGCTATCGCCTTGTAGCGCATGAGCGCGGAGTAGTGCTCGAAGAGGTCCGGCGCGTGCCTCTGCAGGTGGCGCTTGATGCCGCCCGCACGGCCGAGGCAGCGCTCGCCCGCGAAGCGAGGACGGTTGTCGAGGTAGCATTCGAGGTCCTCCAGCAGGCCGCCGAGGCGCAGCGCGGCCTCGGGATTGCGCCCTGCCCGCGCGAAGAGCGCACGGATCGCCTCCAGCGACGGGCGCGGGTTTGTCGTCGAGCGGCGGCACTGCCGGCGCCGATCCCGTG
>JAZRXT010000098.1:0-39876 GCA_045600365.1 Kiritimatiellia bacterium
CTCGCCGAATTCGATCGACGCGGTGTAGCGAGTGTCCCGTTCCGTGCTAGCCACAATAAAGATGTGCAGTTCGTCGGTGATAAAGGCCGCGTTGCTGGAGGAGGCGGCTAGACTCATCGGGGTGCCGATAGCGGCGCTGGAGGCGGATATGGAGGACTCGCGCTTCCAGAAGGGTGAGCGGTCATATCGGCGCCCAGTACCGGTTGCGCCTTCCGCACCTCGGCCGACACCGCGTCCGATAGCCGCCGATCGTGGGATGCCGCCGCCGGAATTCTTCGACGAGGGGAAGGCCGATGACGTGCCGGCAGAGATCGACGCGGCGGCGCCAGTGAACAATCCGCCGCCGCCCCGCGAATTCGCGCTCTGCGAGCTGCTGATGGACAATGCAGACAATGCAGAAGTAAGATCGCTGGCCGACGAGTATCTTCCCGATGACGTGCTGTCGCATGAGTTCACCCGTGCGTACATTGCGGCCTGGCGCCGAGGAGGCGTTGATGCTCTCGCCGATCTTAGGCGCGATCTTGGGCTCGTGGAGTGTGGCTGGCTTGACCGCATACTGCTTTCCGCTGAGCGCAGTTCGCTATCCGAGCTTTCGCCGGGGAGGATAATGCAGGACTTGCTGCGGCAACTGTGGAAGGCGGAATACCGCCGTCGTCAGGGGACGCTCAGTGCAGTCTCATCGCCGGAAAACGACATGCGTCGCCTTTCCTATTCCGCGGTAATCCGCCGCGTTCAAAGTGTACGTTGGCCCGCGGTAACGGAGTTGATGTCCGTCGAGCGGCTTCAGATTTAAGATTGGTTATCAAACATTGAGGATTGAGGATTATGAATGCTAAAGGATTGTTTGTAGGTTCGCTTCTGCTAATTGGCGCCAGTCTGGCCGCTGCCACTTCGCTTGAGGATGGATTCTCCGAGGTGCCGATGGAGAACCGCCCGTGGTGCTATTGGTGGTGGATAAATGGCCACGCGGACAAGGAGACAATCACCGCCGATCTCGAGGCGATGAAGCGTCTTGGCTTCGGTGGACTCCTGATGTTCGACTCCCGCGGATACTGGGATGACGAACGGCATGTTGTCAATCCAAAGGCGGAAATCGAGTTCATGTCGCCTGAGTGGCGGGAGCTGGTGGTGTTTGCCATTAACGAGGCGGCGCGTCTGGGCCTCAAGTTCACCATGAACATGAGTTCATCGGGTGGGAAGCTCGATGGCCCCTGGGCGGTGGGCGAAGATGCACCGAAGCGTCTGGTCTACAGGTTCCTTCCCGTAGATTCCAAGGTCGAGAATTCATCTCTGCCCTACTACCACGAAATTGCGGTCCAGGATGTGTGGTACATCGGCGAACAGGTTCGCCCCGGTGAATGGCTGAACGGCGGCGATGGTATCTTCACGATGGAGGCGTCGTCGGGCAAGCGTCTGGACGGGGCGGATTCCCGTATACGGACGCTGGTCGACAAGGACACACCAGGCGCGCGCTGCATAAAGGTGCGTTTTGGCTACACGGTGCTGCCCGACCACGAACACGATGTCGATGTGCTCGATCCCAAGGCGGTTACCGGACACTACATGCGCTTCCAGGGCGAGCTACAGAAGCAGGTGCCTGGGCTCGTCGGACGCGACAAGACACTCGCCGCACTGTACTCAGTGTCGTGGGAGGGCACCATGCCCACCTGGACTGTGGGTTTCGAGGAACAGTTCAAGAAGCTCTCCGGGTTCGACATCATTCCATGTCTGCCCTACCTGGCCGGATTTACTTCCTCGACGAATGAGCTGGCCGAGGGTTCGACCCTGCCGCGAATCGACCGCGATACATTCATGCGAGTCTACCGAAGGGTGCGCAACGATATGTTCCGCGAGAACTTCTACGGCACCATGCGCGACCTTTCGCACGAGCGGAATATCGACTGGTACTCCGAATCCGGCGGCCCCTGGCAGCGCGGGCCGGCCCTCTTCCGCGAGGCGGATCAGCTGGAGTATCTTGGCGTCAACGATTTCCCGCAGGGAGAGTTCTGGCCCGCGCTTCGCGCTAACCGCGCCAACACGGCGGGGCGTTACCACACCCGTGCCGCCGTTGCCGCCGCGCATATATACGGCCGCCGTCTCGCCGCCGCCGAGGCCTTTACCCACATGCACCTCCACTGGTCGGTGGATCCCTCGTTCCTCAAACAGGTTGGCGATCAGGCTTATGCGGATGGAATCAACCACTTTGTGTGGCATACCTTCACCTGCTCGCCGAAGAAGTTTGGCATGCCTGGCGCGGAATATTTCGCCGGCTCCCACATCAATCGCAACGTGACCTGGCACAAAGGACTCCACGGCTTCGTCGGCTACCTCGGACGCTGCCAGTGGTTGCTGCAGCAGGGACTGCCGGTGGAGGACTATGCGGTCTATGCGGGCGATCGTCCCTATCAGCACTGGGGGCGCTACCATGACAAGCCATATGACTCCTCGAAGACCCGTCTTCCCCGTGGCTATCCCTGGGATCTCGTAAATGACGCGGCATTGCTCACCCGCGCCGAGGCGAAAGGCGGTAGAATCGTGTTTCCCGATGGACTCTCCTATGGTGCGCTCGTCGTGGATCCCGAGTTCCCCGAGGATCCGATTCCAGAGAAGACACAGGCGAAGATTGATTCCTTCCGTGCCGCTGGAGTGCCAGTCATTCGCGGCGATGAGCTGGAGGGACGCTCGCCAGTTCCCGGTCTCAAGCCTGATTTCGAGGCACCGGCATCGTTTACCGCCGCCCATCGCCGAATAGCCGCCGATGATGTCGACATCTACTTTGTCGTCGGCGAAGGTGAGTGCGATGCCATATTTCGCGTCTCTGGACGCAAGGCGCAGCTTTGGGACGCGGTGACGGGCGAGCGGTTCAGGGCCGAGTCGTCGCCCACGGCCGATGGCCGCATCAAGGTGAAGCTGAATCTGCCGAAGGAGGGTTCCGTCTTCGTGGTGTTCTCTCCCAAGTTTGGCAACAAGAGCGATGCCGTCAATGCGGTCACGCGAACCAAGCCGATCAAGACCGTCACTGGCCCCTGGCTGGTACGCTTCCATAATGCCGCCCCCACGGCAGAGTTCCAGCCGTCTATTTGCACGATGATCGGTTTGACCGACTGGGCGGAATCCTCGGATGACGCCATAAAGTATTTCTCGGGCACTGCCGAATACGCCACAACCATCACGCTTACTGCCGAAGAGGCCGCCGCCGCTAATTGCATTTCGATCGGCAGGGTCCCAAGTGGACTGGCATTCGTAAAGGTCAATGACCAATTGACGCAGCTTCTATGGTGCGAACCCTGGGAGCTTAAGACGAAGTTCGAAGCAGGTGTCAATACGATCAGAATCAGCGTGATCAACAACTGGTACAACCGTCTTCTGGGCGACTGCTTCCTGCATACCGAAGACCGGATAACCACGTCCACGCTCAGGTACTGGGACGAGCCGCGCAAGACCGATCCCGAGCGACCGTGGTCGACGGATCCCACGGTCTACTCTGGGTATTCGATCTCCGACAAGCCGCAGTCGTCCGGTCTACTTGGGCCGGTGGAGGTGAAGGGATCGCGGTAGGACCTTCCGCCTTCACGTTCTAAACTAATTTCGAAAACTACCTTCATGGAGTGAGATATGCTGTCCAAAGATGAAATTGAATCGCGAGCCCGGGCCGTGCCTGCTGAAGAAAGACCGGTTCCGCCTTCTCGTTGGAGTGGCTTTGCCGACTTTCTTGGCATATATGGCGGCGAGCACATTGCCGCCACCGAATTCGTGATTGGCGCGTTGCTGGTGACCTGGGGAGTGAAGGCGGGTGAACTGCTGTTCGGCCTCGTGGTGGGCAACATCTTCGCCGCTTCCTCGTATGCTTTGGTTACGGCTCCGATCGCGGTTGACACCCGCACCACGCTCTTCGCCTATCTGCGCAAGGTGATGGGGCCATGGTTCCAGCGCCTCTACAACGCAACCTGGGGAATCGTGTCGATCGTGTGGGCGGCGTCGATGATGGCGATTTCGGCCACTTCCCTCAAGGAGGCGGTCGGCCTGCCGGTGCAGCAGTCCTGGTATCCCACCAGCGGCGGATGCGTTGCGCTCACTCTGGCGCTGGTGTTCGTGACGGTGGTGGTGGCGGCGTACGGTTTCAAGGGAGTGGTTAGGTTCTCGTCTCTCTGCGTGCCGTGGATGGTCTCGATGTTCTTCTGCGGCGCCGCCGTGGCACTGCCAATTCTCTGTTCCAAGACCGGCTTCGGTGAGGTGGCCGGGCCTGGTGACTTCCTGCGGCTTCTTGAAGCGCACGTCTTCAATGGCACGGTGCCGGAAGGGGGACGGCACCTCAGCTGGGTCCATGTGGCGGCATTCGCCTGGATGTGCGGCTTCGTGTATCACGTGGGGCTCAACGACATGTCCATCTTCCGCTTTGCCAGAAAGAAAGTCTATGGCTGGGTGGGGCTCTACGGCATGTTCCTCGGCCATTTCTTCGCCTGGACCTGCGCCGGCGTGATGGGCGCCGCCGCCGCGCTGATGCTCGGCAAGGGACTGGACAAACTTGACTCCGGCGCGGTGACCGCCGCGGTGATCGGATGGAGCGGACTCTTTGCCGTCATCGTTGCTGGTTGGACTACTGCCACGCCCAACATTTACCGCGCCGCGCTCTCGTTCGCCACCTTCCTGCCGAAATGGACGCTGCGAAAGATCTCGTTCCTGGTGGGTGCGGTGATTGCGGTGGTCGCGTGCTTCCCCGCCGTGATGCGCATCGACATGGTCGCCAATGCCGCCGCGCTGCTAGTGCCATCTGTGGGCGCGATCTGCCTGGTGGAGCACTGGCTCTTTCCGCGCCTTGGTTTTGTTCGCCATTGGAATCTCTATCGTGGCAAGGCGGTCAATCCGGCGGCGCTCGCCGCCTGGGTGGTCGCTTCGCTTTTCGCGCTTGCGGGTGTGCTCGGACACTGGATGCATCCGTTCTTCCTGCCGATACCGGTGTTCTTCGTTGCCGGGCTTGCCTACATTCCGCTGGCGGCGCTGATGGGTGCCCGCCGCCCGATCGCGGAGGATACGAGACGAGACGTCGATGCGGTCGAGTCCAGAATCGCCGAGCTCGCGGTGGAGGAGGAGGCAGGACGTGGAGAGGTCAAGCCCGCGAAGGGCAATGTAAGAGACTGGTCACTGGTGTTCAGCGTGCTCTCGTGGTTGTCGCTTGCGGCTCTGATTGCCTCGGCGCTCTTCTCGCCCCAGCGCTTCCGCAGCGCCTCGGTTGCGTACACAGCCCTGTACTTCGTCTTTGCCTCGCTGGGCGCCGTCTTGCGGAAGAAGGGATGAGCATGTCAAATCCAATTGAGTACATCGACCGGTCGACCGGCAGGAAAGTGGTTGAAGCCGTGATGGGCGATGGTGCGCTGCGCTTCGCCTACGAGACACTGCTGGGACGAACTTTATGGCCGGTTCTTTTCGGGTCGAAGACCGTTTCCGCACTGCTTGGCCGGCACTACGATTCGCCACGTTCGCGCAAGTCGATTGCGTCATTGGCTTCGCTTCCAGGGTGCATGGCCGAGGAGGCGGAGAAACCGCCAGAAGAATACGCCTCCTTCAACGACTTCTTCACCCGCCGTCTGAAGCCGGATGCGCGTCCGCTGGGAGATGGCGTGGTGAGCCCGTCCGACGGACGGCTGATGCTCTACTCCAATGCCGACGTCGATCGTCCGTTCCCGCTCAAGGGAGCGAAGCGCACGTTGCGCGAAGTGTTCTGCGGTGTGCCGCAGTTGCCGGCGGATCGGCTCGACATTGCCGTGATCCGTCTGGCCCCGGTCGACTACCATCGCTTTCACTTTCCCTGCGACTGCCGTACGCCCGATTCTCCCATCGTCGTGCCCGGTAAATACCATTCGGTGAATCCAGTCGCGTTGCTGCGTCATCCCGACGTGTATGCCGACAACGAACGGCAGATACTGCGCTGCGAGGCGTCGTTCGGACCGTTCCTGCTGGTAGAGGTGGGGGCTTTTGGCGTTGGCACGATCATCCAGACGTACAGCGGCGCCGATCATCGCAAAGGTGATGAAAAGGGCTACTTCAAGTTCGGCGGTTCAACGGTGATAATGGTGGCGGCGGCGGGGGCGTTGCGTTTTGACGCCGATCTCGTCGCCAACTCCGCCGCCGGCCTGGAAACCCGTCTGCGTTTCGGCGAACGGATCGCCAATGTCAATCGTATCTAGATCTGTCCGGGCGAATATGCTGCCGATGACCGTGCTGTGGGTGCTGGCTGCCGCAGCAGTGGCCGCATATTACAGGCTGGACGTGGTGGCGGACTCCTTGCGATGGTTCGGTAAAGTCCAGCGCGATTACGGCAGGCTGGCTTCGTTCGTGAACCGTTTTATCTTCGGTGGTGCACTTCCCGGAGTGTTTCTGCTGGCGATGCCTTCGATCCGTCCGGTAAAAGCTGTCTCCACGGTGTTGGCGCAGGCGGTATGGTGCGGACTGATCGGCATTCTCGTGGATGTGTTTTTTGCACTTCAGTGCAGATGGTTCGGTGCCGAGCCGAAGTTGTCGACGGTCGTGGCAAAGACGCTGGTCGACCAGTTTGGCTTCTGCGTGCTGGTGGTCACGCCCCTGAACGCGGTCTTCTATGCCTGGGTCGGGGATGGATTCCGTCTGCATTTCAAAGGATGGCGGGAATTTCTTTCGCTGATGTGGTATTCGTACCGTGGCAATATCGTCGCAAACTGGCTTGTCTCCATCCCGACGATGCTGGCCGTATATGCCTTTCCGCCAGAACTACAGATGACGGTGAGCGGTTTTGCATGCGCCTACTGGGCTTTGCTTGCCATATTCATCGGGAGCAGTCTGAATGCAGAGAGTGGAGGCACCGGATGATGAGGACGGTTTTGTTCTTCATATCCTCCACGCGGCACAGCTGCAAACAGCGGCTTGACGGCATATACCGCTATGCAAATGCGCATGGCTGGCACGTGCAGGTGGTGGAACGCGCGTTTCACAAGGTTGACGTAAGGGCGTCGCTTGACTTCTTCAGGCCGATTGGGGTGATTGCGGAGTGTGGCAGCGGTGCCGATGAACTCACTCCGAATGCGTTTGGAGATCTGCCGGTTGTGTATTTCGACGCCGAGCCAGGTGTGCGGCAACGGTACTGTGTAGGAATGAACTGCACGGTCGTGGGGCGGCTTGCGGCATCGTACCTGATGGGGTTTGGACTTTCCAACTTCGCCTTTGCGTCTTTTCGGCTGCCCATGTTCTGGGCGCAGCAGCGTGGAAGGGCATTTGTAGATGCGGTGACGGCGGCCGGTCTCGGCTGTTCGACTTTTGACCCTGGCCGAGAACTGAAGCCGGTGGTGCGTCAGCGTCGTCTGTACGAATGGTTGAACGCTCTGCCCCATCCATGCGGGGTATTTGCGGCCAATGACTATGTTGGCGAGGAGATTGTCGGTGCTGCGGTGCAGCTTGGAATCAGAGTCCCGGAGGAGCTGATGGTTCTGGGGGTTGACAACGACGAGCAGCTTTGCGAGAATCTGCCGGTTACGCTTTCGTCGATTGCGCCCGAATTCGAGGTCGGGGGGTATGAGGCGGCGAAAATGCTGGATGAACTTCTGTCCAATCCGAAGATGCCGCCGTCATTCCGCGAATATGAAGCTACGCGGATAGTGGTGCGCAAGTCCACTCGGCGCATTGTGGTGGATCGGTCGCGGGTTGCGGCGGCGGTCGAGATGATTCGCACGCATGCATGCGTGGGGATAGGAGTGCCGGACGTCGTGAAGATTATCGGCATTCCGCGCCGCACGGCCGAGATGCATTTCCGTGAGTCCACCGGCCATAGCATCCTTGAGGAAATAGACGAGGTTCGTTTCCAGAAGGTGTTTGAACTCCTGAGAAATCCACGGCAGCAATTGCAGGCAATTTCCGATCTTTGTGGATTCCGTACTCAGAATGCACTCCGGAAGGCTTTTCTTCTTCGAACAGGAATGTCCATGAGAGAGTGGCGCAGACAAAACCATTGATTGCGCAAAAGTGGCGGTTTTTGTCGGTTCTGCCGTGCCATCTTCTTTGCAAGATGTGGTATAATGTCAGTCACCGAAACCAATTGGAGGCATAGAGTATGTCATGTGAAAGACAAGTTATGGGTTGCGCAACTGTCATTGCCGCATTTCTGCTGTCGTTCTCGGCGTTTGCCGCTGCCGATTTCACCTGGACGGGAGGCGCTGGCAACAATTTGTACTGTGACAAGAAGAACTGGTCCATCACCAATGGATCGTCCACGCGCGACGGCCCTTCATGGACGGAGAATGGATACATCGACACGGATCTAATCGGACATGATGTCACGATCATTCTCAACACGTCCGACTGCTGCGCGGATATCCTTGAGACCAGAGGGGCCTATAAGGTTACTTTTGTCTCGGACGCCAACAATTATACGCTCAAGCCCTATCGTCTCAATTTGAAAGCAAAGGACAATGAGTTCAATGTACCGATCTCTCTGTATGCGGTGAGCGATCGAACATGGCCCATCTACGCCAATGCGACGTTCAACAAGGATGTCACGCTGCCGGACAACATGGTCATCGACAATGCGACGACGTCCGGGAATCTGAAGAATGCCGTCCATTTCTACGGAAAGCTCACGGTTAAGAGCGGAAAAGTTCTTGGTCTGTGCCGAGCGCCGTTCACTAACTATGCCGAAGTGCATTTCCATGGACCGCTGATTTGCGATGAACTGCGCTTCGGACTCGGCTATAAGAGCGGTTATGCTTATTTCTATTCGCAAGACAACCAGATCGGCAAGCTTGGATGGTGCTATTCGAAGTTCATCTGCTGCGACGAAAACGTCTATCCGTCGACGCTCGCGGTTTCATGGCCATCGTCACTGGTGAATCCAGCCACAAACCCAAAAGTGGATCAGTTTTATTGGGAAGCGTCCCCATCCTACAATGCGCTCGACCTGAACGGTCATGACCAGAAGGCTCCCATGGTGTCGTATGAACATGCCACGCGGCGTCCGTGGATCACGTCCGAATCACCGGCCGTGCTGACGCTTGATGGTTCAGGCACAGCCGTGGCCACTGTGAATATTGGCGGCAAGGCATCGGTGGTCGTGGACTCTCCCGATCTTGTACAGGAATTCATGAATTCCCAGAGCACTACGTTGGGAACGCTGGCCGTGAATCAGGGTGTGCTCCGCATTACCGGGGAGTCTCTGTTTTCGGCGGTGCCAGAAGTCTCGGTTGGTTCTGGTGCGACGTTTGAACTTGCTTCGACTTCAGCCGCGGCGATGGCGGGATTGACCAACGTGACGGTGGCCGCGGGTGGTACGTTCAAGGTCGGCGCAGGCGTAGTTTCGCCGTTCGGGACCAAACTTTCGATTTCTTTGGCGGAAGGGGCGTTTGTCGAGACGGACGCCGATGTCACCATCACCGATGGTCTTTGGGTGAATGGGGCGCTGATTGCGAGTGGTTCATACGCCAGTGCGGCATGGAAGAAGGGAACAGGCACGGTAACTGTCAATGCGCCAAATGTCGAGGCAACCTATGTCTGGACTGGTCTGGGCGGCGATGGTAGGATGTCCACGCCGATGAACTGGCAGGGCGGTGTCAAGCCCGTGTTCTCTTCGACGCTGGCAACCTACGTCTTTCCGCTCGCCGGAACCCAGAGCGCACCGTTGCAGATTCGTGTCGATGAAGCGATTTCGTGCAAAAGCGTCAACTTCACGTCTCCCGCCCGTGGATTTGTGGAATTGGTTGGAGAAAATGGCGGTGCTCTGCACATCGTCAATGGCGGAATCTTTGTCACAAACGCAGCGAATCAGGCAGTCCTCGTTCGTGTGTCGGCTCCAGTCGCGTTCTCGGATGCACTGATGGTTCGCGTGGGCCCTGGCGAACGCAGCAGCGTTGCGCCAAGTTATGGCTTTGAGTTCTTGTCGGCGCTCAATACTGTCGGGTATGCTGACCTGACGAAGGACGGCTATGGTTCTCTGCTGATCCAGGGAGAGAACAATGTGATTCTCGGTAACGTCCACAACCATCAAGGTGCGCTGACCATGAAGGGGGGCAATCCTGTCGGCGGTGGAACGAGCTATTCCGTCATCAACTATCCGAACGCGAATGACACGGCGACTACGCTCGACATCGTCAATGCCACGATCGACCGCAACATCAACACGCGTAATCCCGGCGACAGCTGTGGAGCCACGATTCGTGTTTCCGGCCGGAGTACAATCAAAGGAAGCGTTCACAACAACGCTGGCGGCGTGACGAGTTCAGGACACTTGCGCATTCATATCAATGCGGCGATGGATCAGGAGGAGTCAACTCTCTGCACGGTCGTCGGAGAAGTCTACGCCGACAACAACGGTTTCTTCATTCTTAGTGGTTCGGGTGGTACGCTCAGATGCCAGAAAGAACTCCTATGCGTTCGACCCTACTGCGACGTCGCCAGTGGTTCATTGTTGCTTGAACTCGGTGCGAGGGCCTGCGGGATGGTAGGTTCGTCATATGGGTGGTTCATGAAGATACCGGTACGCTTGAACGCCGATGACTGCATTTACCGCGATGCACAGGGCGACCAATGCTATATGTGCTATTCCGAATATGCGGGCATCGATCTCAATGGACACAGGCTGACGCTGAACAACTTTGGCTGCAACCAGGCGAGCTACGATGCCGGCGGCTGCTACATCAAGGGCGGGGTTGACTCAAAGCTGACCATTACCGGTGACATCGTTGACGACATCGGCGTGCACATACTAGAAAATGCGTCGCTGGTGAGATCCGGCACTGGCGTTACGACGATTGCCGACGCGTGTCGTTCGACTGGTTCTCTTTCGGTCACTGGCGGCACGGTCAGATTCACCGAGTCGGGCAGCTGGACGACGGTGTCCGACGTGACCGTCGGCGGAGCGGCGGGAGAGGCGAAACTGTCCTTGGCGAACAGCAGGGCGTTCGACGGAACGACCTCGATCAATCTCAAAGAAAACGGCAGGATTGAATTGGACGAGGGGGTGACGGCGAGGGTTGGTGAACTCTTGATCGACGGCGTCAGCCAGAAGATGGGTTTCTGGGGTTCGTCCGAAAGCGGCGCGCCATTGCAGAACAACCAGTGTTTCTCCGGCAAGGGCAGACTGCTCGTCGGATCTGTAAGCTTGTCAATCATCATTCGATAACTCTCAGAAGCCGATCACGGAGTTCATCGAGATCATGGAAGATAACGGGACGATGTTTGAAAAGACGTGTTTGCCCGATGTCCGCAAGGCTTTGGCCATTGGCACTTGTTTTGCAGGTGTCATGGTGGCCGTAGCTGGCAACATCTCGCCGTTTGGCGTCTGTTCGCATATCACGCGCGACGAGGAAGTCGACAAGGTTCTTGCGCGCTGCGTCGAGGCGGGCATCAGGAATGTGCGGAGTGACTTTGGCTGGTACATGCTGCAGAACAAGCCGGAGGAATGGAAGGCGACGCGCTTCACAAACCTTCTGGCGAAGGCGAAGGCGGCTGGCGTGACGGTTCTGCCCGTCACGGTGGGGGGATGCGACTTCTGCTCCCCGACGTTCGGGCGGCCGGACTGCTATCGTAAGTTCGGCGAGTTCATCGGACGCTTGGCCGGTCAGTTCAAGGACGACTTCCCCGTGGTCGAGATATGGAACGAGGAGAACTGCGGCGGTTTCTGGCCGCCCGGTCCTAATTCCTCGCACTACACGGCTTCGCTCAGGGAGGCCTATCAGGCCGCGAAGGCGGCGAATCCGTCCGTCCGCATCGCCTTCGGCGGCACATCCGGCGTTGATACGCATTTTTACGCGCAGTGCTATGGGAAGGGGGCGAAGGACTGCTTCGACATCGTCAATGTCCATCCATACTGCATGCCCAGTGCGCCGGAGGGGTGGCTAAGTCGCCAACTAGGTGCAATGCGCGAGACGATGGCGAAGTTCGGCGACTCCTCTAAGCCGATCTGGATCACGGAAATGGGTTGGTCGACGCGGAAAATCGAATGGCCGAGGAATGAACGCGGCATGCTGCGGGGCGCCTTCAAGGCGCTGGGACTTGGTGACAAACCGGCGCTGCACGTGCTGGCGGTCGAGCAGAGCCATCCGGGCGATACCGACATGTGGTTTTCCGACGTCTGGCGACAGGAGCTTCCACAGGGCGCAACGCTCGTAAACTGCACCTACGTCGATGTCGTGGAGCGGCTATCGCATAGGAAGTGGGACGTGGTCGTGATGCCGTTTGACGAGTCCGCCCCCCTGCACGCGGCGGATGCGCTGGTGGCGTATGTTAAAAACGGCGGGTGTCTAATTGACTTCGGCGGCGTTCCGGGATACTTCGCCTTTCTGAAGGACAAGCACGGGGCCATCGTGAATGGGCCGAACGGCAACGAGGATTATCGCAGGGCACTTCGGATCGAGTCGGTGTTCAAAGGGAGCAAATCCTCCGTGGCGGCGAATGGGTTCGACACTGGTGAGGACGGCGTGAAGAGTTATCCCGGCTGGCGTGGATTCGGCACGAAGTATCTCCAGAAGGGTGATGTGATGAAGCCGATGATGGTTGGCGAGGGCGGCGTTGCGGTGGCCGCGCTCTATGAATTCAACAGCGATTTCAAGGGTAGGATATTCGCTGCCGGAAGGGCGCTTACGTTCGTCGGGTGCGCGACGAGCGAACGGACGCAGGCGGCGATGACGGTGCGCTCGGCAATGACGGCGCTCAACCTCGGAGTGGAGAAATATTTCGTTTATGAACTCCAGTCGCCGGAGAAGTCGGCCACCGATCCAGAGTCGCACTTCGGGCTTCTCCATCGCGACTATACGCCAAAGCTGGCTTTTTACGCCTATAAGACGTTGATTGGTCTCTGGCCGGAGGGTTCCAGAATCGCCGGCGGCGGGAAATGGCTTGACCATGGGGTGTACCGCGTCGTCTGGCGCCGTCCAGACGGAGCTAAAGTAACCGCCATTTGGACAGATGGAGAAAGCAGGGCAATCAACTTTGCGAAAAAACATCGGTGTCTTGACATGTTCGGTGGGCCGGTTGAAGTTTCCGGTAAGTTTCTTCGAATCGGCGCTGAACCAATCTATGTGATCGATGCTGGTCTTTGAAAACGTGATAAAACGGGTCTGACCTGTTTTATCACGTTTGCATTTGCTTTCCACGACGTTTTCGCACGTCATGTTGATTGGAGGTTCCCCATTTTTTGAGGTATGAAAATCGCCGCACCCATGTAAACAAAGGGTGAAGTGGCGATTTTCATTTTGCGACAAGTGAAAATCCGGCGACAGGAGCACGATGGGCGCATCTGAATTATTTACCGCTTCTGTTCCTTTGCCGCTATGCCCCTGGAGTACCCCTGTAATATATGTTGAAACTGCAAAGAATGCGGAGAATCGCAAAGATTTGTGGTTTGTGGTGTGTCTTGCGGTTGTCTGGTGCATCGGATTGTTTGATTTTGTATCGGAATAGTTGTTGAAAAACTCAGATGCGTCCTAGCGCACAGAGCTCCGCAACGCCTCGCTAGCGGAAAAAATTTCGAGGAACCTCCAATCATGTTGATTGTTGACTTTAAGGTCGATGTTTGGTATAATTAGCGCTGCTATGAATAAATTAAAGAAACGTCTTTTGTGTTTCATGTTTTTTGGTCTTGGGGCAACGGTGCTGACACCGGCGGCGGAACCGCCGATATTCTCTCCCGACCGTTTCACGGTGCTGAACATTGTGCCCTGTAGACCGGGCAATGAGAAGCAGACTGCCGCCGACGCTGCCGCCTTCGCCCGCGCCACCGGCAACCGCGTTGCACTCTATTCCCTCACCTTGCACCCGGAAGGCAAGCCAGCGACCGAAAAGCTGAACAAGCTACTAGCCAGCTACCATGCCTTTGCCGCCGAACTTGCCGGTACCGAGGTGCGCCCGGGAATCCTCATTCAGGCCGTGATTGGACACTGGCCACGCACAGACAAGGATATCGAACCCTGGACGCGCACGGTGAATGTACGCGGCGAGAAGGTGCGGTTCTGTCCGCTCGACCCCAACTTCCGCGCCTATATCCGTGCCCTGGCCGAGGGCGTGGCGCGCGAAAAGCCATGCTTCATACTCTCTGACGACGACGTGCGCGCCTACTCTCACCATGCGGAATGCTTCTGCCCGCTTCATGCGGCGGAGTTCTCCAAGCGGATGGGCCGTACCTACACCCCAGAAGAATACCGCGCCGCTGTGAATGACGCCAAAAAGGGCGACCGGGTTCTCGACGTCTTCTATGCGCTTCAGAAGGAGATGGTTCTCGATGTTGCTGCGCAGCTGCGCGCTGGCATCGACGCAGTCGATCCCACCATTCCTTCTGGCGTGTGTTCCGCTACCACGGCCATACGCTACGTGGGCGAAGAGGCCAAGGCGATGGCGGGTGCGAACCATCCACCCGTGTTCCGCGTCAACAACGCGCTCTACAACGAGAACTCCCCCAAGGCGCTAACCTCGACGCTCAAGCACACGATGGCGGCGGTGGCGATGTATCCAGACATCCCGTACATTCTGGATGAGTCGGACACCTTTCCGCACAATCTCTGGAGCAAGGCCTCGGTGGGTGTTCACGCCAAGCTGGTAGCGGCCATAGTTGCCGGCCTCAAGGGCAGCAAACTCTGGTATTGCGGCATGCACAAGCATGGTTGGCCGGTACATGGCAACTTCACCCGCGTCTTTGCGAACCATCGCGGCTTCTACGACGCGCTGGTGAAGGAGGTTGGCTCGTCGCGTCCGTACGGTCTCTTCGAGCCAGTCATTCGCGATACGTCCGACTGGCATCCCAATTCTCGCACGACTTCGTGGTCGAAGCCGTACGAATACCATACCTGGACCGACGGCTTCGCTGGGCTGATGGGTGTGCCTTTTTCAATGCAGGCCGATCTTTCCGTGCCCGGTGTGTGGGCGCTTTCAGGATCCCGTCAGGTGGAGCGGCTCTCGGATGGTGAATTGCGTGCGATCCTCGCCCATCCAGTGCTCATTGACGCTACCGCAGCCGCCGTGCTTGATCGCCGTGGCTTCGCCGATCTCATCGGCGTGAGGGTCGATAACAGACCCCCGTTGTTCAATGGTGAGGTGTCGGCGGACGGAAGCCAGACATACGCCTTTTCGAACGAGTGGGTGCTGCATTTGCTGCCGCAGCCCGGTACCCGCGTTCTCTCCTATCTCACCTACAGCCCGTATTCGGGAGCCAAGGGCGAGCGGGTGGCCCCTGCGTCAACCTTCTTCAAGAACGCCATTGGAGGACGCGTGCTGGTTTCGACCTTCAATCCGTCCACCGACATATTCTGTCGCTACAACGAACCGCGCAAGGCGCAGTTCGAGGGCTTCCTCGCGGAACTGAACGGTGCGCCGCTGAAGGTGACCGTTGCCAACCTGCAGGACGTCCTCGCAGTGGCGCGCGAGAAGGCGGACGGTTCGCTATTGCTGGCGGCGGTCAATCTGAACTTCGACGCGCTGGACACGCTCGACCTTCGTGTAGCGAAGCGACCCCCGAAGGTCGAGCTGATGGCGGACGATGGAACCTGGAAGCAGCTTGCATTCACCGGGGACGGGACTGAGCTGAGCATTCCCGTTTCGGTGCCGTGCTATGGTGCCGTCGTCGTGCGCCTTTCGTTCTGAATCGGAGCTATTTCGCCCGGAAGTCGTTCTCCGCCAGGATTTTCTTCTCGCGCGCTCCTGCCCGCTCGGGATTCTGCCGCCCGCCGTTGGCGAATTGTGCTGTGGGATCGCAGATGACCGTGTTGCCGCGGATGCTGTAGCCGTCCGCCAGCACCCCCAGTCCGCCAGAGACGTAGATGAGCCCAAGGCGTGAGTTGGTGAAGGTGTTGCCGGTGACAGTGAGGTCGACGGTGTCGGTCTCCATGCCGTAGACGAGGAGCGGGGTGGACACGCTCTTGTCCGGACGCACGTCATAGCCCCAGCTGTAGCCGGTGTCCGTGCAGGTGTTGTAGGAGAACGAACACGCGCTCATGCCGATTCCGGGGCGGCACTTGGAGGTCCAGATCTCGCAGCACTGGGTGCAGTTGGAGAAGGCGCATTCGGTCACATGGACATTGTGCCAGCTGCGTTCGGGGCTGCCGCCCTGCATGGTGAAGGCCACGTCGTAGACGCCCGAGAAGCGGCATTTGCTCACGATCACGTCGGTTGATCCCGCCCAGCACTCGATGCAGTTGCCGTAGCGCACGGTCCCATCGCCGTATCCCTGAAGACATGAACCGCCGATATTTCGGAAGTCGCAGTCATAGATGCGCACGTGCCGTCCAACCCCATTGGCACCATGGGCACCGGTTCCTTCGATGGCCACGTGGCGTAGTTCGATGTTGTTTGCGAAGGGTGCCGTTCCCATGCAGACCGCGATCTTGATTTTCTTTGCGAGCACTGCGGGATGTCCGGCGCTCCAGACGGTGAGGTGTCGGTTGTCGTCCATGAAATCCCACTGTTTTTCAAGCTTGTCGCCGCGCTTGGCAAAGTGTTTTCTGGTGAAGAGTTGTCCGTCCACCTCCAGAAAGCCCACATTGCCGTCCGCAGTCATGTGGTTGCCGTCGAATTGGGAATGGTCTGCGAGGTCGATGCGCCAGAGGTTGTTAGTACCGGTGGCGATCCAGGCGGCCTGGCGAGCGATCTTGTAGGCGCTGATCACCGGGGCAGGGCCATTTCCGTAGGCGGTGAGCACTGTGGGATGGTTGCGTCCGTGGCCGTTCTTCAGGCGGGCACTACCGTAGAAGGTGTCGCCGCGGCGCAGACGCGCTTCGCCGCCGGCGGGGAGGTCCTTTTCCAGTTTCTCGAGCGACTTCCAGGCCGTCTGCGGCGTGAGGCCATCGGCGGCATCATTGCCGTCGTTTGAGAAGTAGCGAACAAGCGAGGCATGTTTTTCACGGGCTGGCAGAAAAGAAACGAAGCGGTTCGCCTTGCGGATGCGCTTTACGCGGTCGTCTTCGATGGCGGCTTTGTCCTTGCCTATGCAGTACGCGATTGGTGCATCCACTGGGCCAACGATGAGGTTGTTCTCGATGCGATAGGACTCGGGCAGCGCGGCGAGTCCGCCAGACTTGAAGATCAGGAAGCCGCGGGAGTTGATGAAGACGTTGTCCTTGACCAGAATGTCGCAGGAATCGGCCTGCATGTTGTACATTAGGAGCGGGGTGGCGTTGGTCTTGTCTGGCCGCACCGCGTATGCCCAGCCGTGCGCAGTGTCCTCGCAGAGGTTGCGCTGGAAGGAGCAGCGTTTCATGCCGATACCGGGGCGGCACTTTGAAGCCCACAGTTCGTAGGCCTGGGTACAGCGGTAGAAGACGCAGTCGGTTACGTGCGTGTCCTCCCAGCTGCGTGCTGGATTTCCGCCCTGCATGGTGAAGCCGACGTCGTAGATTTCGGCGAATTTGCAGCGGGAGACCTGCACGTCGGTGGAGCCGGCCCAGCATTCGACACCATTGCCGTAGCGGGATGTACCGGTGCCGTGTCCGCCCAGATGTGAGCCGCCGATTTCGTAGAACTTGCAGTCTGTAATGCGGATGTCGCATCCCACGCCGTTGGCACCATGGGCGCCGGTGCCGCAGAAGGCGACGCCGCGCAGTTCGATGTGGTTTCTGAAGGGCATGGTCCCCATGTTCGGAGCGAAGGCGATGGTCTTGCCCATCTCGGCCGGGTTCTTTTCGCTCCAGACGGTGACCAGCCGACGATCGTCGGTGAAGTCCCACTGGCGGGAGAGGGGCTTGCCTAGCTGCGGGAAGAACTTGCGGCCGAAGATTTTGCCGTCAACCTTGATGTAGCCGATGTTGGCATCGGTTGTCATCATGTTGCCGACGTGGTTGGAGGGGTTGGAGAGGTCGATGCGCCAGAGGTTGTTCGTGCCGGTGGCGGTCCAAATGGAGGGATCGTTGCGGGCGATCTTCAGGGCGCACACCTCGGGGTGGTGGCCTTCGCCGTAGCTGGTGAGAACGGTGCGGTGGTCCTTGTCGAGTCCAGCTTTTAGCATCACCCGGCCATAGAAGGTGTCGCCACGGCGAAGGCGCGCTTCGCCGCCGGCGGGCAGGTCCTTCTCCAGTTTCTCCAGCGTTCTCCAGGCGGTTCGTGGAGTCAGGCCGTCGGCGGCGTCGTCACCGTCGTTGGAAAAGTAGCGTATGTTGGACGCTGGGGCAGCGATAAGTGAAGATGCAATGGTGGTGGCAGCAAAGGAAATGAGTAGTTTTTTCATACTCCGAAGTATATCAAAACCTCGCAAACCTGTCAAGTTGCGTTCGCCTTCGGGGGTGAACAAAAAAGGGATGGAAAACCTAGGTTCTCCATCCCTGATTGCGAATCCTGCCTATTCGTCTATTTGGCTTCGGATTCGTTGGTGCCGCGGATCTTGATGTGCAACTCGCGCAGCTGCTGCTCGGTCACATAGTTCGGCGCGTTCATCATCAGGTCCTGGGCCTTTTGGTTCATCGGGAAGGCGATGACCTCGCGGATGTTGGGCGTATCCGTGAGCAGCATGACCATGCGGTCAACGCCGGGGGCAATGCCGCCGTGCGGCGGGGCGCCGAACTGGAAGGCGTTGTAGAGGCAGCCGAACTTCTGCTGCACGACTTCCTTCTGGTAGCCGGCGATCTCGAAGGCCTTCTCCATGATGTCGATGCGGTGGTTGCGGATCGCGCCCGAGGAGAGCACGATGCCGTTGCAGACTACGTCGTACTGGTAGGCTTCGATGGTGAGGGGATCCATGGTGGTGAGCGCCTCGAGACCGCCCTGGGGCATCGAGAAGGGGTTGTGGGAGAAGATGATCTTGCCCGTCTCGGGATCCTTCTCGTAGAATGGGAAGTCGACGATCCAGCAGAATTTGTAGCAGTTGTGCTCGCGGATGTCGTTCGTCATGTTGTCGGCGATGTTGGTGCGCACGAGCCCGGAGAGGCGGTTGCACTCGTCGACGTCGGCGGCCATGAAGAACAGGCAGTCGCCCGGTTCCATCTTCGCGAGCGCCTTCATCTCCTCGAGCTGTTCGGGGGAGAGGAACTTGGCGATCGGGCCCTTGAGTTCGCCTTCCTTTGTCCAGCTGATGTAGCCGAGGCCCTTGCCGCCATTCTCCTTTACGAACGCCTCGCGCTTGTCGAACCAGGTGCGGGTCTCGACGCCGACGATGCCCTTGACGAGCAGCCCCTTGACGAGGCCGCCATTGGCGACGCACGCGGCGAAGGCCTTGAAGTTGGCCTTGGCGAAGAACTCGCTCATGTCGAACCACTTGAGGGGGTTGCGAAGGTCGGGCTTGTCGCTACCATAGGTCATCATGGCGTCGCGGTATTTGATGCGCGGCCACGGGGCGGCGTTGCAGGACCAGGTCGAGAACTCCTTGAATGTCTTTCCGACGACATCCTCGACGACGGCGAAGATCTCGTCCTGCGTCGCATAGGACATTTCGATGTCGAGCTGGTAGAACTCGCCCGGGCTGCGGGCGGCACGTGCGGCCTCGTCGCGGAAGCAGGGGGCGATCTGGAAGTAGCGGTCGAAGCCCGACACCTGCAGCAGCTGCTTGAACATCTGCGGGGCCTGCGGCAGGGCATAGAACATTCCGCGGTGGATGCGGGACGGCACCAGGTAGTCGCGCGCACCCTCGGGCGAGGAGGCGGTGAGGATCGGCGTCTGGAACTCGTTGAATCCCTTGGCCCACATCTGCTCGCGCAGGAACTTGATCACCTTAGAGCGGAGGATGATGTTGTTGTGCAGCTTCTCGCGGCGGAGATCGAGGAAGCGGTACTTGAGGCGCACATCCTCGCTCTCTTCGGCCTTCTCGTCCGGAATGTAGAGGGGAGTGACGGCCGAGGCCGATTCCATTACAAGCTCGTTGGCTTCGATCTCGATCTCGCCCGTGGGGAGGTCGTGGTTGATCGTTTCGGGATCGCGCAGTTTTACCTCGCCCGTAACCGTGATGACGCTTTCGAGGTGCGCCTTTTCTACGAGAGAGAAGAAGCTGCGGCTCGGATGGACGACGATCTGGGTGAGACCGTAGTGGTCGCGGAGATCCACGAAGAGGATGCCACCATGGTCGCGCAGGCGGAACATCCAGCCCGACAGGCGCACGGTCTTGCCAGCATCCTCCTTGCGGAGCTGGTTGCAGGTATGAGTACGATAGGGATGCATTTCCGACATTTTATGTCTCTTTTCTCTTGGTCACTTGGTTTTAAATTGAACTACTGCTGGAAGGTTCTTCTTTCGCCCTTCGAATGGGCGTATATTATACCATTTTATGGTTGCTTTGGCAATGCTGTGTTTGCCGGCTGTTTGAAAACGAGGGCGGAGCCATCCTTCTCGAGGGTGGTCTTGATCCTGCCGGGGTGAAGTGTTTCGCGCAGAAGAAGGTCGGCGAGAGGATCCTCGACCCAGTGCTGCACGGCGCGGCGCAGCGGTCTTGCGCCCATGGCGTCGTCGGATCCCTTGCCGCAGAGGAAGTCCACGGCCTTCTTGTCTAGCTCCAGCGTCATATCCCGCTCGGAGAGGCGGGAACGCAGCTTGCCAAGCTCCAGTTCGAGTATCTGCTCCACGTCCTCGCGGCCGAGCTTGCGGAACACCACAGTCTCGTCGAAGCGGTTGAGCAGTTCGGGGCGGAAGGTTCGCTTCGCCTCCTCCATCAGCTTGTCACGGAGAGTTTCGTAGGAGGTGGACGCGGTCTCGCGCGAGAAGCCGAAGCTCTTGCCTTCGCGGGCAAAGTCGAAGCCGAGGTTTGCGGTGGCGATGACGATGGTGTTGCGGAAGTCGACCTGGCGGCCCTGGCCGTCGGTGAGGCGTCCGTCGTCGAGCAGCTGCAGCATCATGTTCATCACGTCGGGCGATGCCTTCTCGAACTCGTCGAAGAGCACTACAGAATACGGGCGCCGCCGCACGCGCTCGGTGAGCTGTCCGCCTTCGTCGTAGCCGACGTATCCAGGCGGTGCGCCGACGAGACGCGACGAGGTGAATCCGGAGGAGAATTCAGTCATGTCGAGGGCGATCAGGGATTTGGCGTCGCCGTAGACCTTCTCCGCGAGCATCTTCGCGAGCAGCGTCTTGCCGACGCCTGTGGGGCCGAGGAAAAGGAAGGAGCCAATGGGGCGCTTGGGGTCGCCGAGCTGAGCCCGCGAACGTCTAAGAGCGCGGGCGATGGAGACAATCGCGTCCTTCTGGCCGATGACGGAGGCATTGAGTTCTCTTTCGATGTTGAGCAGCTTGCCAGCGGTCGACTCCGTCATTCGCTCCACGGGCACGCCGGATATCGAGGCGACGGTTGCGGCAATGTCGTCGGGCGAGACATCGATGGTCTTTTCCGTATGCTCCTTCCGCCATTCCTTGATCTTGTTTTCCAGCGCGGTGCGGGCTGTCAGCTCGGCATCGCGCCAGCGCGCGGCCTCCTCGAAGGCGCTGGCTTTGGCGGCGGCGTCCTTCTTGGCATGGAATTCATCGATCTGGGCCTGGTCGGCACGGAAGTCGGGCGGACGCACGGCGGCGGACATCCTGACGCGCGAACCTGTTTCATCGATGGCATCGATGGCCTTGTCCGGCAGCAGGCGAGATGGAAGATAGCGGGCGGTGAGCGTTACCGCAGACCGCAGCGCCTCGGGCGAGAACTTGACATTGTGGTGCTGTTCGTAGCGGGGTGCTATGCCGGTAAGGATCGTCACCGTGTCGTCGATACTGGGCTCGTTGACGAGTATGGACTGGAACCTCCGTTCGAGGGCGGCGTCCTTTTCGATCGACTTGTGGTATTCCTTGAGAGTGGTGGCGCCCACCACCTGAAGTTCGCCGCGGGCCAGCGCCGGTTTCAGAATGTTGGCCGCGTCCATTGCCCCCTCGGCGCCGCCGGCGCCGATCAGGGTGTGGATCTCGTCCAGGAACAGCACGACATTGCCCACGCGGCGTGTTTCCTCGATGATCTGCTTGAGGCGCTCTTCGAACTGACCGCGGTACTGCGTGCCGGCCACGATCCGGGCCATGTCGAGCGAGATGACGCGCTTCTCCCGCATGCGTTCGGGCACGTCGCCGATCGCGATCGCCTGGGCCAGACCCTCCACCACGGCTGTCTTGCCCACCCCGGCCTCGCCGATGAGCACTGCGTTGTTCTTGGTGCGGCGCGAAAGCACCTGCACCACGCGCAGCAGTTCGCTGCGGCGGCCAATCACCGGATCGAGCTCGCCTTTCTTGGCGAGTGCGGTAAGGTCGCGGCCGAAGGTATTGAGCGCCGGGGTCTTGTTCTTCTTCTGGCGCCGCTTGTCGCCCCTGTCGTCCACATTGCCATCCTGGGCGGAGGCGTCCTCGTTGTCTTCATCAAGTTCCGGCGTGGATTCAGGGGGGGGGCCGTCGCCGGTGCCATCGGGTGGGCTGGGGCCGGCGGCGTTGGACCTCTCGGCATCGATGTTCTGTCCGTTCAGCACCTGTGCCGCCACGGATTCGTCCTCGCGGAGAATTGCCAGCACGATGTGCTCGGTGCCCACGGCGTGGCAGCCCAGATGGGTGGCCTCCACCTTGGCTAGCTCCAGTATCTTCTTCGTGCGTGCCGTGAACGGGATGTCGCCGAGCGACTTCACGTTTTCGCCGTGGCCCATCATCTGCTCGATTCGCAGCCGGAGCTCTTCGGGATCGATTCCCAGCGCCTCGAAGCGTCGGAAGGCCTCGCAGGTGGGTATGGCGAGAATCGCCAGAAGAATGTGCTCGGTTCCTATGTAGGTGTGGTTGAAGTGGCGCGCTGCCGCTTCTGCGCCAGCAAGTGCCTGAACTGCGTTGGATGTGTATTCGGGGGTCATAAGCTTAAGTTAAATGTTCGGGTTGTCTGTGGTCAGAAAGGTTTTGCGGTCATTCCAGCAACGTCGAGGCGCGCGATGTGAGGCGCACCTTGGCAAAGAGTCTGTTGCAGTGGTCGGCAAGGCGGCCGTCGCGCTCGTTTCGGCGACGTTCGTCGGCCTGGGATTGCGCCTCGCCGATTGGCGGGGTGTTGAACTCCTGGCCCATCATCTCGTCGATTTGCTGCAGCGTCATCCCGGCGATGAAGCCCATGGACGCGGCCAGACGCAGCGGTGACAGCATGTCGAGCACTTCGCCTGGTGAGAGCAGGCGGGCCGACCTTAGCAGCGCCAGCGAGCGCTGGATGGCGTCGAGCAGGATACGTGGCATATCATCCACTAGCGAGATCCGGGCCGATAGCTCTTGTGTGGCAAGGTCGTCGAAGACGCGCGTGGCGCGTTTTATGAGTTCGCGATCGGTGATGCCCAGCGTGGAATTGTTGCTGATGCGGAACACGCGCGCCGCCTGCTGCACTCCGTCCTCGATAATGCTTGAACTGCGGAATCTGAGAGCGGCGATGCCGTTGAGCGTCGCGTCAAGGTCGCCGATGATGCTAAGTCCCTCGAGGTGGAACGTACCCTCGATCTCCATGGCGGTTCCGCAGTGCGTTGGATCACCGCTCAGATAGCCGAATTGCGGATTCCAGGCGAAAGGGTGCTTCTTCGCGATGTCGGCTTCTTCCTCCATCAGCGACTTGTACACAATCGGGATTTCGGCAAGATTTCTCCAATCGCGCTTCAGCGTCCATGCATCCTGTTCGCCAAAGGGCTTGTCCCTGGGATTGCGCCAAACGGTCATGCGTCCAGTGAAGAGGGCATCGGACGGGTCGAGATTGGGATATGCTCCCCGCTGGTGCCTATTCGTCATTTGGCGTCTCCGCTGTCCTTCTTCAGGGCTTCGATCTTCTTCTGGATGGCGGCGGCAGCGCGGTAGTCCTCGCTTTTCACCGCCTTGGCGAGCTCGTGCTTGAGGTAGACGAGAGTGTTTCTGCCAACCGCCGATTCAGGGACAGGTCCCTTGTGACTAGTGCCGAACTGCGAACGCATGAAGCGCTTGGCAATCATCGGCGCGAAGGCCTGGTAGCAGGACGGGCATCTGATTCTGCCCGCGCGGTCGATCTCCTCCCAGCTTTGTCCGCATTTGGGGCACGTGCGCTTCTTGTTGCCAGCTTCTGCGACATCCTGCATGAAATTCGCCGCAGCCGTGAGGAAGTCCTTGACGAATTCTGGCGGATCGCCGTTGGAGCCGTCGATGAAGGTCACCTTGGGCTCGTTCTTGCGTGGCTTCTTCGTCTTTTTGATGGGCTTGCCGAAGTTCTCGGCACACGCCCTGCAGACATAGAGGTCTTTTTCGATCTCACCCGACCGATCAGTCACTGTGGTTTCGGCTTCGGCCTGATGGCATAGTTCGCATTTCATGTTGTCAGTCCACGTACAACTGTGGAATCTTCTGCCCGGTGGAGATCAGCTTGCCCGGCTTGACTGGAGTTGCGGCGGCGTTGCCCTTGCCCGGCGCGGGGGCGGTGGCGTTACCCTTGCCCGGCGCGGGGGCGGCGGCCGTGGTAGGCTTGGCAGACGGCGCGGGCGTCTTCGTAGTCTCCACCTTTGTCGGTGCCGGCTTCGTTCCGCCCTGTTGTGCGGAGGTGAGGACATAGAGCTTCCTGCAGGCGAATGCGATCGCGGCCAGCACCAGAAGGGCGGCAATGACCAGCATGGAAATGCGCCAGGTGCTACGTGGAATGTCTCGCACCCGCTCAACTACGCCGTGAGAGACGCTGGACAGATTCTTGCGGAAGCGTTCGGCGGCTGAAGGCCCCGGTTCATTGCGCGGGGGCAGGAAGGGCGATGGTTCGACCGATTCGCTTGCAGAAGCTTCGACGGGGGCGGCAGGCGAGGGGAACATCGGGTCGACATGGCCCGCATACTGACTGCTACCATGCGACTGACGCGCCTTCATTGCTTCAGCTGCCTGTTCGAAGAGATCGAGTCCGCGCACCTCTGGCGGCGTGTCGCTGGTCGCGAAACTACCTCCGTTCAGCGGATTGACCACTGGCGGCGGCTCCACGAAAGGTTCGGGTTTTGGTTCCGGCTCCGCCATTGGCTCGGGTTCCGGCTCCGCCATTGGCTCGGGTTCGGGAATCGGCTCGGGTTCCGGCTCCGGCATTGGTTCGGGTTCCGGAATCGGCATTGGTTCGGGTTCCGGAATCGGCTCGGCAGCAGGACTTGGTGTCGCAGGCGCTAAGGGTACCTGAACTGGCGGCACTTCCATAGACGGGAGTGGTTGCGGCGCGGGAGCGGATGGCATTTCAACGGGTGCCGGTTCTGGTTCGGGGGCGATGGGCACCTGGCGTATATTGACCGTTGGGGCGCGGCGGCCCTCGTAGATCTCCATGAATTCCTTCACCAGCGGTACCGGATCGAGGCCGACGCAGTCAGCGAAAAGGCGCACGAATCCGCGGCCATAGATTGGGGCGGCGATTCGGTGGAAGTCTTCCTTTTCCATTTCCTCGACTATCTGCACCAGCAGACGCGTCTTGGCGGCGACCTGTGAACAGGAGAGGCCCTTGGCTTCGCGAGCTTTCCTGAGTGTTTCTCCGAATGATGTCATGGTGGGGATCCTTATGGCGTTGAAAGTTTAAGCGGTTTTGAAGTTCTCACAGGGTGGCACCGAGTGGGTCGAGATCGGCCGGTTGTTCCCCTGGCTCGGCGGCGGGCTGGCCCTCTGGCTGGGGTGCGCCCTCGGCGAGCAGGGTTTCGGGGTCGATCAGGATTTCGCGGGGGCCGGCGCCCTTGGCGGTGCTGATCACTCCGCGTTCCTCCAGCAGGTCGACGATGCGGGCGGCGTGGTTGTAGCCGATGCCCATGCGGCGCTGGAAATGTGATATGGAGGCGCGCTTGGTGTCGCGCAGCACCTCGAGGGCGCGGCGGTAGATGGCGTCCTCCTTGGACTGTGTCATGCCGGGTGGCGGGGGAATGCCGCCGGCTGTGGGACGCGCGAGCGGTTCCAGTTCGACATGCTCCTCCTCGCCAGCTTCCTCGCTTTCCTCGAGCGAATCTGCGGGATCGACCTCCTTGATGCGTTCCATGCGGCGGGTGAGCTTTTCGTCGAACTGCACGTTCGAGTGCTGTTCGATGAACTCGATGATGCGGGCGATCTCCTCGTCGGTGATCCAGGAACCCTGGGCGCGCAGGAGGCGGCCGTCCGACATCTTGAAGAGCATGTCGCCCTTGCCGATGAGCAGTTCCGAGCCGGTGGCGTCGAGGATGGTGCGCGAGTCGATGGACGACGAGGTCTTGAAGGCGATGCGGCCCGGGATGTTGCCCTTGATGACGCCGGTGATGATGTCTGCAGAAGGGCGCTGCGTGGCGAGGATGAGATGTATGCCGGTGGCGCGGGCCAGGGCGGTGAGGCGGGCGATGACGGGCTCGACGTCCTTCTTCTCTGCCTGCATGATGTCGGCAACCTCGTCGATGACGATGACGATGTAGGGGACGGTGCGGGGAATGTCGGCATTGCCGCCGACCACCTCTTCGGAGCCATCGAACATGTCGGGCTGGATGACGGTCTTGCGGTTGTTGAAGTCCACGATGTTGCGGCATCCCGCCTTTGCGAACATCTTGAGGCGGCGATCCATCTCCACCAGTGCGGCGCGGAGCGCGAAGACGACCTTCTTCGTGTCGTTGATGATCGGCACAAGCAGATGGGGCAGATTGCGGTAGCTCGTGAACTCGACGCGCTTGGGATCCACCATGATGAACTTGAGCTGTTCGGGCGTGCGGCACATCAAGAGACCGTTGATGATGGAGTTGAGGCACACCGACTTGCCCTGGCCGGTGGCGCCCGCGACGAGCAGGTGGGGGAGTTTCGCGAGGTCGGCCACGAGATCGTTGCCCGCGGCGTCCTTGCCCAGCAGCAGCGGCAGCTGGAACTTGCCCTCGGAATTCTCCTGCCAGAGCTTGCCGTCGATGATCTGCCGGAAGAAGATCGAGGCCGGTTTCGCGTTCGGCACCTCGATGCCCACTGCGTTCTTGCCGGGGATCGGTGCCTCAATGCGGAGCGATGTGGCCTGAAGCGCCATCTGGATGTTGCGCTGGAGGCCTGCCACCTTCTCCACGCGCGTACCGAGATCGAGGGCGAGCGCGTACTGGGTAACGACTGGCCCCGCCACGTAGTAGGCGAGCTGGGCATTGACGTCGAAGACCTTGAGGGTGTCGATAAGGCGGTCGGCCATGGCGGACGGATCATCGTTGCCGCCGGTGATCTGAGGCACCTTGTTCAACAGACTGACTGGCGGCAGGATGTAGGGCCCCTTGTCGGCAACGGGTTCGGCGATCGTCTCGGAATCGCCTCCGGCGGAAGCGGCGGCAGCCGGGGGCGGCGGCGGTGCGCTCCTGGGCACTGGCGCGGGGGCGGCAACGGTGCGCATGGGGCGCATGGTCGGCTTTTCCCTGGCCGGGAAGGGATCGTCAAATCCGCTCTTGGGGGTCTCTTTCTGGCTCTGCTCGGCGCGCATGGCGTCGATTTCCGACTGCTGGATCTGGCGCAGGCGCTCGCGTTCGCGTTCCTCCTCGGCAAGTTTCTCCTCTCTGGCGCGGCGCTCGGCCTCTTTGGCCTCGAGCTTCGCCTGGCGCTCGGCCTCGCGCTGGGCCCTTCGCTCCTCGCGCTCCCTTTCGCGTGCAGCCTTCTCGGCGGCGCGTTCCTCGGCGATGCGCTGCTTCTCGGCGAGTTCGCGCGCCTTCTTCTCGTCGCTGGCGGCGAGCGCCGCGGCAATGGCGTTTTCGCGCTGGTTCTCCTCTTCGCGCTTCTGGCGTTCGGCGTCGCGGTCGGCCGCCCATGCCGTCAGTCGCGCCAGGGCGCCGATGATTTCCTGCAGACCTATCAGCAGCAGTATGGATAGGGTGAAGGCCACGGCCATCAGTACGCCGGAACCGAATGGCGACAGCAGCGGTGCAAGTCCCCTGGTCATGATCAGGTAGCCCACTGCGCCGCCGGCGTTGGGTTCGATGTTGAGATCGTGCATGAGCGCGCGCACGAATGGAATCGTGCCGGTCAGCTGGACTAGGCAGGTGAGCGACACGGTGAAGAGCGCGAGGCCGATGATGCGTCTGCCGGGGTGGATCCTGCATCCCGCGACGAGCAGGATGCCGATGATCACGCAAAGGAAGGGCACTATCCAGAGGGAGAATCCTACGAGTGAGTAGCCGATGTAGGCGAAGTTGTCGCCAACCACGCCGATCATGTTGGTACCTGGAGTTGCGGGTGGAATGCAGAGCGCACTGACTCGGTGCCAGTCGTAGGAGATGAGGGCAAGAAGGGGGAAGAGCGACAGCGGGAACATCAGGAACCCGATGATCCTCCTCTTGATCCTGCCTTCGCTTCCGTAGGCGCTATCTTGACTCTGCTGGGGCATCTGCATTACCTTTCAGGAAATTATTGACTGGGTTGGCGCGGCCATGGTGGGTGGACGTGGTGCGCACGGCGTAGAAAACGATCAGGGCGAGCAGCAGGGCGATCAGCTTGATGCTCCAGTTGCGGGTGAGGGCTCCGGGCAGTTTCACGATGCGTCTCCCTTCTTCACGGCGGCGGCGATGAAGTTGGCCCCGCGGCGGCGGCGTTCTAGCCATTCGCTCACGGTTTCGCCGAAGGACTTCTGGCGCGGCATTGCCTTCGCCACCCAGCGAAGCACCGCCTTGCGCGAATTCTCTTCCGTATCGGGGTATCGGATCAGGCGGCCATTGTGCGCCACCGACACTTTGCCGTTCTCCTCCGAGACCACCACCACCAGCGCGTCGGTCTCCTCGCTCAGACCAACTGCGGCGCGATGGCGCATCCCGGAGGTGGAGAGATCGCTCTTGCTCGACACTGGGAACAGGCAGTGGGCGGCGGCAAGACGCCCATTGCGCATCACCACGCCGCCGTCGTGTAGCGGCATTGGCTCGGTGAGGATGGAGAAGAACAGCTCCGGCGAGGCCAGCGCGTCCAGCTGCACGCCCGTGGACTCGTAGCCCTTGAGCGAGATGGCGCGCTCGAACGCTATCAGCGCCCCGGTGCGGCTGCGCGCGAGTTTGAATATGATGTCGGTCATCCGCTCGGGCGTGCCATTGCCGTGCATGGTCAGGTTGCGCTGGCTGTCCTGGAACAGCAGCGAGCCGATCGTCGCGAGCGTGCGGCGGATTTCCGGCTGGAAGATCACGACCGACGAGAGCGCCAGGTACATCAGCAGCATCTGCACGATGCGGGCCAGCACGTCGAAGTTGAAGAGGTAGGTGAACACCATCAGGAGCGCGAACAGAATGCCCACGCCCATGAGCACCTGGCCGAAGCGCGATCCTCTGGCCGCCTTGAGGATGGAGTAGATCGCAAAGTAGAGGATCGCGATCTGGATCGCGTCCGGCACGAGCTCCAGCGCCTGGGCCCCCACCGCCGACCAGTCGATGTTCAATGTGTATGCGAAGATCATGTCGTCGCTCCCTTCGGGTTGACGTCGCTGAATGCGTTCGCGAGCGCGCTGGCTGCGCCAATTGCGCTCACTGTCTCCTTCACGTCGTGCACGCGCACCACCGATGCTCCGTTCATCGCGCACCAGATGGCCACTCCGATGCTGCCGCCCAGGTTCTTGCCCGTGGGGTTCTCGCCGGTTAGCTTCTTCACCAGGCGCTTGCGCGAAACGCCCACGCACACCGGGGCGAGTTCAGCAAGGCGGCGTAGTGCGCCGAGGAGGGCGAAGTCCTCCTCGCGCGTGGTTCCGAACCCGATCATCGGATCGATCAGCACGCTGTCGGGGGCGATTCCGTCCAGGGGAAGAAGCTCGAAATCGGCGCGCGACCGGCAGGGAAGCACCAGACCGCATCCAGTTCGCTTTGCGATCCTGCACATGGCAGCTGCGGATTCGGGATGGACGCAGTTGATGGCGGCAACTCCCATTTCGACTGCGCGCTCGGCCGTCTCCGGGTGATAGGTGTCGACCGACACCACGGCATCGGGAAATTCGCGCATCAGAATCCGCAGGGCGTCGCCGATGCGGTTCCATTCCACCTGCCATCCGATCGGCACGGCATCTGGCCGCGTGGATTCACCGCCGATGTCGATGATGTCAGCCCCCTCGGCAATGCAGTTCCTGGCGCGAGCCACCGCCTCGCCGGCGCGATAGTAGGCCCCACCGTCGGAGAACGAGTCCGGCGTGATGTTGACGATGCCCATCACGCGGGTACGGGCGAGGTCAACGGATTTGTCTTTGCAGTGCCAGAGCATTGTGGGATGGTTAAATGGTTGTTTCCTGGGGATCGTGGCGATGGGGGATTTCGAGGAGGGTTTCGATGTCGCGGCCGTCCATTGTTTCGTGTTCCAGCAGGGCGGTGGCGAGCTTCTCCAGTTTGTCGCGGTTGGCCGCCAGCAGCTTCGAGGCCCTCGTGTAGGCGGCGTCGACGAGTTTCTTGACCTCTTCGTCGATTGCCTCCGCCGTCTTCTGCGAATAGGGCGGGGGGGCTTCCTCGATGGCGAGCGAGTTCGGTTCGATGAAGGTCTGGAAGCCGAATTTCGCGCTCATGCCGGAGCGGCACACCATCGAGCGGGCCACAGCGGTGGCCTGGGCGATGTCCTGCGCCGCGCCGGTGGAGATGTCGCCAGTGTGCATCTCCTCGGCGATTCTCCCGCCGCAGCAGAGCGTCATGTAGTCGGTGAACCAGGCGCGGGTGCGGTTGAGCACGTCCTGCTCCGGCAGCGACATGGTGACGCCAAGCGCCCGGCCGCGCGGAATGATCGTGACCTTGTGGAGCGGATCCGCGTGCTCCACCAGCAGCTGCACCAGCGCGTGGCCCGCCTCGTGCCAGGCGGTGTTTTCGTATTCCTTGCGGGTGTAGCCGGCGCTTTTGCGCTCGGAGCCCCAGAAGACCTTGTCGCGCGCCTCTTCGAGGATCGAGTGGGGAATCGCCTCGAGGTTGCGGCGGGCGGCGAGGAGCGCCGCCTCGTTGATGATGTTCGCGAGGTCGGCGCCGGAGTGGCCGGACGTGCCGCGGGCGAGGCGTGTGAGATCTGCATCCTCTGCCAGCTTGACCTTGGAGGCGTGGATCTTGAGAATCTCCTCCCGGCCCTTGAGCGTGGGCAGGTCGACGTGCACCTGGCGGTCGAAGCGACCGGGGCGGAGCAGCGCGGGGTCGAGAATGTCGGGGCGGTTGGTGGCGGCGATCACGATGACGCCGGTGTTGGTGCCGAAGCCGTCCATCTCCACCAGCATCGCGTTGAGCGTCTGGTCCGCACAGCGCTGGGCGGCCATGCCGCCGGCATTGCGCTTCTGCCCCACCGAGTCGATCTCGTCGATGAAGATGATGCAGGGGGCGTTCTTCTTGCCCTGCTCGAAGAGGTCGCGCACCCGGCTCGCGCCGACGCCCACGAACATCTCCTCGAAGTCGGAGCCGCTGATTGAGTAGAAGGGTACCTTGGCCTCGCCGGCGATTGCCTTGGCGAGCAGGGTCTTGCCCGTGCCGGGCGGCCCGACGAGCAGAATGCCGCGGGGAATGCGCGCGCCGAGCTTGGTGAACTTCTTCGAGTCCTTGAGGAACTCGACGATCTCCGCCACGTCCTCCTTCGCCTCGTCTACGCCAGCCACGTCCTTGAAGGTCACGCCGTCCTTGCCGTCGTTTTCGTTCAGCAGCCGCGCCTTGGACTTGCCAAATGAGAACATGCCGCTGCCGCCGGACATCTTGCGCCAGATCAGGAACCACATCAGCGCCGCGAAGACGCCGAAGATCAGCAGCTGCTGCATGAACGGGCCTAAGAACGGCTCCCGCTCCTTCACCGGGCATTCGATCTTGTTCGCAATCAGGAACTCGCCCAGCGCCTCGTTCTCGTTTGGCACCAGGTTCACTCTGAAGTCGCTCGCCTCTCCCACCATCCGGCCCTGCAGCCAGGTGCTGCCGCTCTCGAGGTTGCGCACGCGCTCCACGCGTTCGACCCTGCGGTTGGTAACCGCCGAGCGGAACTCGGTTTGCGAGAGCTCTCGCGTCTCGGCCTGCTGCGGCGAGACGCCGGAGAACCTGAGCGCCAGGAACGCGGCGGCGCATACGGCGAGTATGAGCCACCCCCCGCGGGCACTCGGCGCACCACTTCCGGGACGGTGGTTTCCGGACAGTTTCCGATCGCTGCGGCGGCGGTCGTTTTCCTTTTTGTTATCTTCTTCTGACATTGAATATATATTATACCAAAAAATCCCGATTTTTAATAGTGTTAAATGCATTCGGAAGCGATTTATCCGACCTTGACGAAGAAGGGGTGATTTGGTATCATATTTCGCAAAGGGAAGAAAGGGAGAACGAAATGAAAAAGAAATCTTTTGGGTTCGTACGGATGTCTGTCGCGCTGGCGCTGCTTGGCGCTGGCGGTGCCGCCCTGGGGGCGGATGGCGAGGCGCTGCTCGGCAAGGCGCCATACGGCGTCGATGGTGCAATGCACGTCTACCGCGACTTCGCCTACGGTCCGCGCGGCGATCTGGAGGGCGAGGGCGACAAGTATCCGGTCTGGAAGGACTTCAAAGGTGCACCGTACCACACCCACCGCAGCGGACAGCTCTTCGACGTCTATCTGCCCGCCGCCCCCGGCAAGGTGCCCGCCGATGCGCCGGTGCTGCTCTATCTGCACGGCGGCGCCTGGTGCATGCGCTGGGACAAGGACGCCGAGGGCTACCAGATGATCAAGGGCCTATGTGGCAAGGGGTTTGTCGTCTGCTCGATGGACTACCAGCTGCAGAACGACATCTTCACCGATCCCACCGCGGTTCGTCGCCCGAACGCCACCTTTGCCGACATGCTCCGTGACGTGGACCTCATGGTCACGCACCTCAAGACGTTTCTGCCGTCGATCGGCGTCAAGCCGAGGAAGATCGCCATTGGCGGCGGCAGCGCCGGGGCGCACCTTTCAGCCCTCTACGCCTGCGACCAGGCGAATCCCCGCGCACTGGCGCTGGGGCTCCGCCACGATATCCCGATCGGATTCGAGCTCGACGTCATCGGGCCGATGAACTTCACGTCCGGCGGCATGTGCCAGGCGGCGCTCGACGCGGCCAATGAATTCTCGAAGACGGGCAAGGTGCCGGAGGGACTCGCGGCCCGCTATGTCACCCTGCTCGGCTGGCTTGCCGACGTCAACTTCTACGAACTCTACCGCGACAGGGGGGTGAAGGCGGCGCGGGCGGTCCTGCACCGGTGGTCGCCGACCTCGCTCGTCACCCCGGAGACGCCGCCGTTCATTCTCGCCTACAACAAGCTGCACCCGTTCTCGGGCACGGACGGGATGGTCGAGGCCTCCAACTGCACCGACATGGAGGACGCGCTGCGCACGGTCGGCGTCGAGAGCGAGTCGCGTTTCAGCTGGTTCCGCTTCCACGGCCAGTTCAACGACCGCCAGCTCGAATGGATCTCCAACACCTGCGCCGACTTCGCCACCCGCTTTCTGCGCTGAAGCGGCGGCTCGCCCGATCCCCGCTATTGACCAAATTCCATCTTGCCAAGCGCCGGGAGAAAATGGTATAATATTGCCCCGTTGAAAGGACAGTCTTCTTCCATGTGGAACTATTCAGAGAAAATGATGGACCATTTCCGCAATCCGCGGAATGTCGGCACCATCGACAATCCGGACGGCACGGCCACGGTTGGCTCGCTTGCGTGCGGTGACGCGCTCACTTTCCAGTTCAAGCTCGATTCAGAAGGGCGCATCGCCGAGGCCAAGTTCAAGACCTTCGGATGCGCCAGCGCGATTGCGTCCTCGTCCGCGCTCACCGAGATGGTCATTGGCAAGACGCTGGAGGAGGCCTCGAAGATCACCAACCAGCAGATTGCGGATTTCCTCGGCGGTCTGCCGCCCCAGAAGATGCACTGTTCGGTCATGGGCCGCGAGGCGCTGGAGGCGGCGATCAAGAACTTCAAGACCGGCGCCAATGCCGATCGCAACCTCGAGGACACGATGCTGTGCACCTGCTACAATGTGTCCGAAAACGAAGTCCGCCGCGTCATAACCGAGAATTCGCTCACCACGGTCGAGGAGGTCACCAACTTCACCAAGGCTGGTGGCGGGTGTGGCCGCTGCAAGGGCAAGATCGAGGCGATTCTGAAGGAAATCAACGGATGACGCCATGAAGATCGGCTTCGACAACGGCAAGTATCTACAGGAGCAGTCGGAGGAGATCCGCCGCCGGGCGGCGAAGTACGGCCGGCTCTATCTCGAGTTTGGCGGCAAGCTGATGAACGACATGCACGCCGCGCGCTGCCTGCCCGGCTATGATCCCAACGTCAAGCTGCGCCTGCTGCAGTCGCTGAAGGACCAGGCCGAGATCATCCTCTGCATCTACGCCGGCGACATCGAGCACAAGAAGATGCGCGCCGACTTCGGCATCTCCTACGCCGACGACGCGCTGAAGCTCATCGACGACCTGAAGCGGCTCGGGTTGCTGTTCCGCGGCGTGGTGATCACGCGCTACACTGGCCAGATCGCGGCGCAGCAGTTCCGCCAGCGGCTTGAAAACCGCGGCATCAACGTCTTTTTCCACTATGTCACCCAGGGGTATCCGGCCGACGTCGAGACGATCGTCTCCGAAGCCGGCTACGGCAAGAACGAGTACGTGCCGGTGGAGCGTCCGATCGTGGTGTGCACCGCGCCGGGCCCGGGATCCGGCAAGTTCGCCACCTGCCTTTCCCAGATCTACCACGAGTATCGGCGCGGGTTCAAGGCCGGCTACTCCAAGTTCGAGACCTTCCCGGTGTGGAACATGCCGCTTGAGCACCCGCTCAATGTGGCCTACGAGGCGGCCACGATCGACCTCAAGGACTGCAACATGATCGACCCGTACCATCTCCAGGCGTACGGGAAGACCGCGGTGAACTACAACCGCGACGTCGATGCGTTTCCGCTTCTGAGGGCGATCTGGGAGAAGATGACCAAGAAGGAGTGCCCCTACAAGAGCCCCACCGACATGGGGGTGAACCGCATCGGCTTCGGCATTGTGGATGACGAGGTGGTGCGCGAGGCCTCTCGGCAGGAGGTGATCCGCCGCGACTTCCGCTATCTCACCGATTTCGCCATGGGCACGACCGACCGCGATTCCGTCGCTCGCGTGGACGCCCTGATGCAGAAGCTTGGTCTCAAGGCCGAGGATCGTCTGCCCGTGATGGCCGCCCGCCAGGCGGCGCAGAATGCCAAGGACGCGGGCAAGGGCAAGGACGGTGGTTCGATCGTTTCGGGCGCGGCCATCGTGCTGAAGAACGGGCACATTGTCACCGGACGCAATTCCGACGAGATGCACGCTGCCGCCGCGATGATGCTCAACGCCGTGAAGGAGCTTTCCGGCATTCCGGCGCAGATCCCGCTGATCGCCCCTAACGTCATCCAGTCCATCGCGCACATGAAGCACGACATCCTGAAGGGGTCCTACACGTCCCTCAACCTTGACGAGGCGCTGATTGGACTGGCGATTTCCTGCACCACCAACCCGGCGGCGCAGATCGCCACCGAGAAGCTCAACGAGCTTCGTGGCTGCGAGGTGCACATGACCCACATCGTCACCCCCGGCGACGAGGCCGGCCTGAGGCGTCTTGGCTGCCGTTTCACCAGCGATCCGTACTTCGCGTCCAATGCGCTGTTCACCGCTGGCCAGTGATCATGATTTAAAAAGGAGAAAGATAAATGTCTGAATGCTGCATATTCGCCGGACAGGGTGCGCAGACCCCCGGCATGGGACGTGATTTCGCCGAGGCCGATGCCGAGGTGATGGGATTCTTCGACAAGGCGAACGCCGTGCTCGGCTTCGACCTGAAGAAGATCGCCTTCGAAGGTCCGGCCGAGGAGCTCACCAAGTCCAATGTCTGCCAGCCGGCTATCTTCGTGGTCAGCTATGCCGCCTACACGATGCTGCAGAAGCGTCGGCCTACGGCGTTTGCGGCTGCGGCCGGTCTTTCTCTGGGCGAGTGGGGGGCGCTGTGCGCGGCCGGGGCGCTCGACTTTGATTCTACGCTCAAGGTCCTCGAGGCGCGCGGTCGCTTCATGCAGGAGGCGTGTGCGGCAGTTCCCAGCGGCATGATCGCGATTGTCGGCGCCACTCCCGAGCAGCTTTCCGAGCTGTGCGTCAAAACCGGCTGCACCGTGGCCAATGTTAATTCCGCGGCCCAGCAGGTGCTTTCCGGTTCCAAGGACGAGATTGCCGCCGCCGCCGCCACGGCGAAGGAACTTGGCATCCGCCGCGCGATCCCGCTCGCCACCGCAGGCGCGTTCCATTCGAAGTTCATGGCGAGTGCACGGGAGCAGCTCGCGCCGGTGCTGGACGAGGTCGAATTCAAGGCACCGAAGATTCCGGTGCTGTCCAACGTGACCGGCCGTCCCCATTCCTCCGACCCCGGCGAGATCAAGGCGCTGATGCTCGAGCAGATCACCAGTTCCACCAACTGGGCGGCAGACGTCGAGGCGGCGAAGGCGCTTGGCTGCACCCGCTTCGTCGAGTTCGGGCCGGGCAAGGTGCTTTCCGGCCTCGTCAAGAAGATAGATCCCACGCTCGAGACGTTCAACGTCTCCGACATGGCGTGCCTGGAAAACCTCTGATATTGCAAAAGGAGAACTGAAAACATGAAGAATCTTGCAGGAAAGATCGCGATTGTAACGGGGGCCGCCCGCGGCATCGGCCAGCGCATCGCGCTGGTGCTGGCGGAACGTGGCGCCAATGTGGCGGTTGTCGATCTCAAGCCCGAATGGTGCGAGGAGACGGTTGGCCTCGTCAAGGCGGCAGGGGGCGAGGCAATCGCCCTCGGCTGCAACGTGGCCGCGAGTGCCGAGGTCGATGCCTGCGTCAAGGAGGTAATCGCCAAGTTCGGCCGCGTTGACATCATGATCAACAACGCCGGCATCACCAAGGACGGTCTCCTGATGCGCATGAGCGACGACGACTGGGACGCCGTGCTGAACGTGAACCTGAAGGGTACCTTCCTCTTCACGCGCGCTGTCAGCCGCCCGATGATGAAGAACAAGTCGGCCGATGGAGTGCTGCAGGGCGGCGTGATCATCAATCTCGCCAGCGTGGTTGGCATCATGGGCAATGCGGGGCAGGCCAACTACACCGCCTCCAAGGGCGGCGTGATCGCGCTCACCAAGACCACCGCCAAGGAGTTGGGCAGCCGCAACATCCGCTGCAATGCCGTGGCGCCGGGATTCATCCAGTCGAAGATGACCGATGTCCTTCCCGACGAGGTCAAGAAGGCGTACATGGATACGATTCCGTTGCGCCGGTTTGGAACTGCGGACGATATTGCGAAGTGCGTGGCGTTTTTGGTGTCCGATGACGCTGCCTATATAACTGGTCAAATCGTGTCGATTAACGGCGGAATGATCGGTTAAAGTGCATTTTTGAATTTTTCTGAATTTTCCTCTCGCTTTCGAGAGGATAGTTTGGTAAACTATAAGTATTCAAACCCCAAAAAGGAAAGAAGAGTTAAAATGGCAGGTAAAGTTGAAGATCGCGTTAAAGAGATCATCGTCGAGCAGCTTGGCGTCAATGCCGAGCAGGTGACGCCCGAGGCTTCCTTCATCGATGACCTTGGCGCTGATTCGCTCGATTCGGTCGAGCTCATCATGGCTTTTGAAGAGGAATTCGGTGCGGCTATACCTGAAGAGGACGCCGAGAAGCTCACGACCGTCGGCAAGGTCATCGAGTATCTCAATTCCAAGGGACTGGGCGCTGACGCGCAGTAACAGTTTCCTGGCTTCAATGCGAAGGGGGACAAGGCCTGCCTTGTCCCTTTTCTTTTGTTGATGAAGACCGAGCGTCCGAGCGACGAGCTTAATCGCCGCAACGCGGTTTTTGACAATCGGCTGAGGCCGGAGCGCTTCGCCGACTTTACCGGGCAGCAGAAGATTCGCGACCGGTTGGAGTTGGCGGTGCAGGCGGCCAAGGCGCGCGGCGAATCGCTTGACCATGTGCTCTTCTCCGGCCCTCCTGGGCTGGGGAAGACGACTTTGTCCTACATCCTTGGCGACGCGATGGGCGTGCACGTGAAGACCACGAGCGGCCCGGTTCTGACGAAGCCTGGTGATCTTGCCGGTCTTCTCACTTCCCTGGAGGCGGGCGATATCGTCTTCATCGACGAAATCCACCGCATGGCGAAGACGGTCGAGGAATACCTCTATTCGGCGATGGAGGATTTCGCGATCGACATCATGATCGACCAGGGACCCAATGCCCGCAGTGTGCGGCTGGAGCTGCCACGCTTCACTCTTGTGGGCGCCACCACTCGCATTGGGCTCATCGCCGCCCCGCTGCGGGCGCGTTTCGGCCTGGTCAACCGCCTCAGCTACTACGAGCCGAAGGATCTGGCGACGATCGTGACCAGATCCGCCGGCAAGCTCGGTGTGGAAATAACGCCGGAAGGTGCGCTGGAGATCGCCTCCCGCTCGCGCGGTACGCCGCGCATCGCCAACAATCTTCTGCGTCGCGTGCGCGACTATGCCCAGGTCAAGGCCGGGAACATAATCACCCGCGAGGTTGCGGTGGAGTCGCTTTCCCTGCTGGAGATAGATCCGAACGGCCTTGACGAGATGGATATCAAGATCCTCGAGACGATCTGCGCGAAGTTCGGCGGCGGCCCCACCGGACTTTCCACGCTGGCGGTATCCGTGGGCGAGGAGCCGGATACGATCGAGGAGGCATACGAGCCCTTTCTCATCATGGAGGGCTACATCGAACGTACTCCCAAGGGACGCGTGGCCACGGATCTTGCGTGGAAGCGTCTCGGAATGTCACCTGCATCAAGGCAGGGAACACTTTTCTGAACCAATGAACCTAGAATCTCTTCCCTCAACCGTTCTTCCCCGTATCGCAGCCGAAATCGCAATCGCGCCCGGCCAGGTGGCCGCAGTGGCGCGTCTGCTCGAGGAGGGGAACACCATCCCATTCATTGCCCGCTACCGCAAGGAGGTGCACGGCAACCTCGACGAAGTGCAGATATCCTCGGTGCAGGAGCGTCTGGCGTACTATGGCGAGCTCGAGGAGCGTCGTGCGACCGTGCTGAAGAGCATCGAGGACCAGGGCAAGCTCACGGACGATCTTCGCGCCAAGATCATGGCGTGCATGCAGAAGAATGCGCTGGAGGATCTCTACCAGCCCTACAAGCCGAAACGCCGCACCAAGGCCATGATCGCCCGCGAGAAGGGGCTTGAGCCTCTGGCCGACGAGATCTGGAGCGGTAAGGCCGACGGCGCCGCGCTCGCGGCGCATTCCGACGATGATCTCCAGGGTGCCCGCGACATCATCGCCGAACGAATTGCCGATATGGCCGATGTGCGTGGTCTGGTGCGCGATGCCTACGCCAAGAACGCCGTGGTTCGCAGCGAGGTTCTCGCAACCAAGAGCGGCGAGCCCACCAAGTTCGAGCAGTACTACGATTTCTCCGAGCCCATCGCCCAGATTCCGTCTCACCGCTACCTGGCCATCCGGCGCGGGCAGACCGAGGGCGTGCTCTACTCGCATCTAGAATTGGATCGCGAGCCGGTGCTCGACCGCATCGCCATCATCCTCGAGCGCGAGACCGGCGTCAGCGCCGGCTCGCCTGCGTTCGAGCAGATTCGCCTTGCGCTGGTCGACTCGTACAAGCGCCTTTTGGCGCCGTCCTGCGAGTTCGACGTCGGTGCCGACAAGAAGGCCGAGGCCGACCGCGCCGCGGTCGAGGTGTTCGCCGAGAACCTCCGCCATCTGCTTCTGGCCGCCCCCCTAGGCGAGAAGCGCGTACTGGCGATCGACCCCGGTATCCGCACTGGATGCAAGGTCGCGCTTCTGGACTCGACCGGCAAGTTCCTCGTCAATTGCGTGATCTACCCCCAGCAGCGCAAGGCCGAGGCCCAGGCCACGATTGCCGCTGCCGTCGAGAAGTACCATGTGGAGGCCATCGCCGTCGGCAATGGCACGGCCGGGCGCGAGACCGAGACGTTCGTGCGCGACGTGCTGAAGCTCATCGGCGCCAAGGACGTGATGGTGGTGTCGGTGTCCGAGTCGGGAGCGTCGGTGTATTCCGCCAGCGAGATTGCCCGCGAGGAGTTCCCCGATCCCGACCTCACCGTGCGCGGCGCCATCTCCATCGGCCGCCGCCTCCAGGATCCGCT
>JAZRXT010000099.1:0-40529 GCA_045600365.1 Kiritimatiellia bacterium
TAGCCGCCGCCGCCCGGCTCGGCGCCGGGATACCACGTCGCCCACCACTGCACGGCGATGGGCAGGATGAGCACGGCCATCAGGGTCGACTTCCAGCCAGGGCCCGAAAGCGCAGGGAAGAGCGAGAGTTTGCCGGCCACAGCGGGATGACTGAAGAGAGACGCCAACGTGCCGGAGCCGTCCGGGCCACACATTCTGACGGCGAAGTAGGCCGCGGCGATCGCGCCAACCATCGCCACCGTGTACTGGTAGAAGTCGGCCCAGATGGACCCAGTCAGACCGCCGAGGGTCGCGTATACGCCCACGGCCAGCAGGGCAATGACAAGCGTCGTCACCGGGGACAGACCGAAGATCGTCGCGCCGATCTTGATTGCCGCGAGCGACACGGTGCCCATGATGATGATGTTGAAGATCAGCCCGAGGTAGACGGCACGGAAGCCGCGCAACGCCTTCGCGGGCGCGCCGCCGTAGCGGATCTCGTAGAAGCCGAGGTCGGTGGATAGTTCGCTGCGGCGCCAGAGCTTCGCATAGACGAACACCGTGAGCATGCCGGTGAGCAGGAACGCCCACCACGCCCAGTTGCCGGCCACGCCCTGGGTGCGCACCAGGTCGGTGACGAGGTTCGGCGTGTCGCACGAGAACGTGCAGGCGACCATCGAGACCCCCAGCAGCCACCAGGGCATGGAGCGCCCGGAGAGGAAGAAGTCCTCTGCGCTGCGGGACGCGCGCTTGGCCGCCCAGGCACCAATCACTACCACCGAAAGAAGGAACGCGATGACGATCACATAGTCAATTGGAGACATGGCTTGCTTCCTTGTGCGCTAATAGGGATTATTCATCGGCCTTCTCGAGCTCGACGTCGGGGAACCACCTCTCGGCGTTCTTACGGCAGGAGTCGAATTCCTTGACCGCCTTCTGCACGAGCTTGGGCGCGAACTCGGCGGCGCCGTCAACCTCGCCGTACAGCAGCTGCAGGGTGAGCGCAGCACCGAGCATGTGGCTGCTCCAGGGCTTGGGACCGATGTGCGTGGTGTCGCGCCCATTCATCACCAGACGATTGATGAACTGGTTCATGTATCCCACGTGCTCCTTCTTGCCGTAGAAGCGGCTCCACTCGACCTTGGTGCTCTTGAGCGGCTCGGCCTTGCCCTTGACCGACTTGAAGGTCTGGATCGTGAGCGACTTGGCGTCGGTGGCAGTGACGACCGCGCCGTTCTTGAACTTGAAGTCCTTTGCGTAGCGGACCAGGTGCTGGTGCAGCCCCTGCATGGCACGCACCTTCTCGATCTGGAAGCGCATCTCCTCGCGTCCCTCGGACGTGGTCAAGTCCTCGAGCGTGGTGTTGAGCTGCTTGAGCGCGTTCTCCCAGTCGAGCGACTTGAGGCGCGAGGAGACCATGAAGTCGAACTTCTCCCGTGCGACGTTCGTCTCCTCCTCGACCTTGGCCTTGTGCTCCTCCGCCGCCTTCGCCGCGGCCTCCTCCCTCGCCTTCTTCTCGGCGGCGTCCTTCATCGCCTTCTCCAGCTTCACCTTGGCGCGGGAGATCTGCTGCTGGGCGGAACGAAGCAGCGAGGTGGACTTCGTGCGGATCACGTTGGCCTTGCGCTGGGTGAGCTCGACGCACTTCATCGTCTTGATGGCGCCAAACTGGTCGTTGAGCTCGACGGACAGCTTGCCGAGCGCCTTGGTGGTCTCCTCGTCCTCAGCGGTGAGGGTCTTGACCTTTTCGCCGTTCTTCTTGAGCAGCAGCACCGAACCCTGGACGCGGATGTCGGAAGCACGGCAGAAGTAGAGCTCGGCCCAGAGATCGACGAACTGCTTGACGGCAGCAGGCACCTCCATCTTCGGCAGCTCGCTTTCGGCGGGCTTCTCCTCTTCTTCCTTCGTCTCCTCCGCAGCCTCCTCCTTCTTCTCTTCGGCAGGGACCTCCTCGGCCTTCTTCTCCTCAGGTTTCTTCTCGTCCGCCTTCTTCTCGTCCGGCTTCTTCTCCTCGGCCTTCTTGCCGGCGGCCACGCGGGCCTCGGCCTCGGCGAGCGCCTTCTCGGCCTCGGCATCCTTGTTCAGCGGCTTGGCGGCCTTGGCGGGCGGTGCGTTCGTGCCCTCCGCCTTGGCGGGCGGGGCGTTCGTATCCGCGGCCTTCGCGGCGGCCTCGGCTGCCGCCTTGGCGCCGTTGGCCGCGGCGGTGAACAGTTCGTTGGTGTAGGCTATCGCCTCCGCGATATCGGCAGTGGGCGGCGGCTCGATCATCGCCATGGCCACCTCCTTGATCTCGTCGGGCAGTGCGGCCTTCAGCTGGCGCACCGCGTCCTCGATGATCTTGTCGTTCCTGGCCACCAGATCGTGGAAATTGCGCCCGAAGTCGTCGGCAGCCTTCATGGTGCCGGCGATTGCCTCGCGGGCCTTGGTCTGAGTGCTGACGATCTGCTCGTGGTATTCACGCTGTTCGCGCGCCTTTTCGGCATGCTTGTACCAGAAGAGTCCGCCCACGACGGCGCCGATGAGCAGAACCACGCCCACCGCCACGCCACCGATGACGAGGCCGAGATTGACGTGCTTCTCCTCCTGCGGTTCGGCATCGGGGGGAAGATCGGGAATGTCGGCCACGTCGCCCATCGGCGGCACATTGCCGGAATTGTCGTCGGCAGTGAGCTTCATCCGGATCTTGGTGCCCCTGATCTTGACCTTGGGTCCAACCGCGATCTTGCCGGTCTTGACGGTGCCGGCCTTGGCGAGATAGCGCTTGAAGTCGCCCATGAGCGACTTGTAGGTGGGATAGCGCATCGCGGGCTCGAGCTCGAGCATGCGCATGATTATCGAGTCGAGTTCGGGGGGCAGGTCGGGCCGCACCTCGCTCGGCTTGGCGGGCGCGCCATCGAAGCGGGCCCTCACCACCGCGGTGGCATCCTCGCCCTCGAACGGGGCCACGCCGGTGAGCGCGTGGTAGAGCGTGCCGCCTAGGGAGTAGATGTCGGCGCGGTAGTCGACCTTCTGCTTGCGCACCTTCTCGGGGGAGATGTAGTAGGGCGTGCCCCAGATCTCGTCGGAATCGCCCTGCATCGCGGCCAGGCCGAAGTCCACGAGCTTGGCGTTGCCCTCGGCGTCGAAGAGGACGTTCTCGGGCTTGACGTCGCCATGGACGAGCCCCTGATCCGCGGCGAGCGCCAGCGCGTCGACCAGCTGCTGGCCGATCTTCATCACGCGGTTGGGATCGAGCTGGCCGGGGTGCTCCATCATGTCCTTGTCGAGCGAACCGCCGCTCACGAGCTCCATGGCGATGTAGGGCATGCCCTGCTCGGTGCCGAAGGAGTATATCTGGGCGATGTTCGGATGGTTGAGCTTGGCGGCAGCCTGCGCCTCGCGCTGGAACCGCGCCACGAAGGCTGGATCATCTCCCAGCGACTTGAGCATCACCTTGATCGCCACCTGCCGGTCGAGCATCTTGTCGCGCGCCAGATACACGCCGCCCATGCCGCCATGCCCTAGCTCCCTCTCAAGCGTGAAGTGCCCGAAATCGGACGGCGTTGGAATCAACTGTTCGTTTTCTTCGCTCATGTCTTTCTCCGTTCTTCTGCTTAAATCGCTTTCTCAGATCACTCGATGCCACCCCAGCGGTGGCTGAAAGGCCAGAACACTCCGCCCGCGATTCCGCGGAGGTTCGCGGCCGGAACCGGCCCCCAGTAGCGGCTGTCGTAGCTGGAGGGCGAATTGTCGCCACAGGCATAGTACTCGGCGGGGCCGAGCTTCACCTCGTCGCCGGCGTTGACGATGGTGCGCCCGGGATCAGCATACCCCGGATTGCCGCTCGGACGGTAGCCGGCGTAGGCGTATTCCCTCTCGCACCACTTCTCGCGCCGCTGGATCTGCGCGATGCGCCGCGGCTCCATCGGCCTGACGCCGTCGACCACCAGCTGCCACTTCGTGGCCGCCGCCGGATTCTCCCCGTCGGCGGGCTGCACGGTGATGGTCTCGCCCGGCACACCGGTCATGCGTTTGATGTAGTGCGTTCCCTGGTCGAGCTTCTTGATGCCGGTGGTGCTGAAGATCATCACGTCGCCGCGCGCAGGATGGCGGAAGTTCCACAGCCAGCGGTTGACGAAGAGGAAGTCGCCGGTCACGACGTAGCCGCTCCACAGCAGCTGGTCCTTGAACACCGGGCTGCCGTGGGTGAGACCGTTTGGCAGTGCGAAACGCCGGGAGGAGTAGGGACCGTCGCCGGTCTCGGAAGGATGCAGCACGTCGGTGGGCACGAGCATCTGCGCGCTGACCCCCTCCCCGTTCTGGACGCGCATGTCGTAGTGGCCGGTCTTGGTGGGCGCGAAGACCAGCGTGCCGTTGAACGGCGCCCGGAAGCACTCGTACATGGTCCCGGTGAACGCCCACTTGTACCAGCGCAGCGGGGTCGTGTCCCACACCGTCGCCGCCTCGGGATCGCACGCCACGGAGTGGTTGCCGTAGAGCGTGGGCTGCATCGAGCCCGTGGGAATGTTGAACGGCTCGTAGAAATACGCACGGAACGCCATGGCCACCGAAATGGACACCACCAGCACGTCCAGCCACTCGCGCCCCGCCGCGCAGCTCTTCGGCGGATCCAGGAACTCCAGCAGCGACGAGCACTCCTCGGCGTTCCTCGCCGCCAGCGCCGCGCGCAGATTGTCCATCCTGGCCGCGAACTCGCCGCCCTCGCGGTAGGCGGGCAGATCCTCATAGGAGAGTATGAACACCTTAGCCGCGGTGAAGGCGGCCTTCTCCAGCTTGCAGCGACGCGCCTTCGCCGAGAACGGCACCTGGCCGTGCAGCAGCGACCACAGGCACCATAGCACGAAGACGACGGACCCCAGCGCAAGCGCGGAACAGATGAATGACGGTGACAAGGACATCTTCTCCCACCTTCCTCACATTCCCGTGTAGCGGGGGCCGTCGCCGCCCTGCGGGAAGGTCCAGTCGATATTGCCGTACGGGCACTTGATCCGGCACGTCTTGCAGTGCATGCAGTTCGAGAAGTCGACCTGCAGCCGCCCCTCGTCGCGACGGTACACCTCCGCCGGACAGAACCTCGTGCACGGCGACCCGAACGACCTCTCGCACTTCTCGCACTTTGCGGGATCGAGGATGCGCAGATGGCACGGCTGATCCTCCTCGTGGATCGTGCCCGACATGAAGACGTCGGTCAGACGGTCGGGCTGCATCGGCGACGCCTCGACGCCGTTCGCCCGCTCGCGCTCCAGCTTGGCGAGCTCGAGCGGACGCAGCGTTCCGGCATCGCCCTCGTCGCAGCCGGGCAGACGGAACCACGGCAGCTTCCCGCGCGAGATCCAGGCGAGTCCCGCCGCCATGACACCATACGGCATGCCATAGGAGAACGCGGCGCGCACATTCCGCACACGCTCCATCTCCTTCCAGCCGCCAGTCGCCTTCAACAGCTCGAAATAGCGCTCGCCGGCATCGGCGCCCTTCTCCAGGATCGCTGTCGCCGCCGCCACGCCGCTCTGCATGGCGATGTGCACGCCCTTGATGCGCAGCGAATCGAGCAGTCCCGCGCCGTCGCCGACAATCAGGCAACCGGGGCAGTGCGGCGTTGGCACTGCATAGAATCCGCCCTCGGGAATGACCTTCGCGCCGTACGAGACCGTCTTGCCGCCCTTCAGGTGCGGCGCCACGGCGCTCGACGCCTTGAACCGGCGGAAGAGCAGAAACGGGTCGATCTCGGGCCGCGAGTAGTCGAGCGCGTAGGCATAGCCAACCGCCACCCTGGTCTCGGTGACATGGTAGACAAATCCGCCGCCGTAGGTGGCAAAGTCCGCAGGCCAGCCGAAGACGTGCATGGTCTCGCCGGCAGTCTGGGTGCCGGCCGGCACCTCAACGACCTCCTTGATGCCGAGGGCGTAGGTCTGCGGACGCGTCCCGCGCAGCTTCTTCGCCGCAATCAGACGTTCGGTGAGAATGCCGCTGCCACCTTCGGCGAGCACGACGGTCTTGGCCCTGATCTCCTCCGACGGCAGATAGTTGGACTTGCGCCGGCCGTCCTTGTCCAGCCCCTTCTCGCCGGTGCGCGCGCCCACGATGCGGCCATCCTTCTCCACGAGGTCGGTGACCGCGTAGCCGGTGTAGACCTCGCCGCCCTCCCTGCGCACGATCTCGCACAGCCAGGCGGTAAACTTCGAAAGCGACACCACGGGATAGCCCTTCGAGCTCATCATCGGCGGCACCCATGGGATCTTCATCGAGAAGCCTGCGGTGAAGCAGCAGCGGAAACTCTCCTTGCACACCTTCGCCTCGCACGGCATCTTCGCCAGCTCCTCGTCGGTGAGGAGTCCCTTGAACCCACTGGGATCCACAATCGCGCCGGAGAGCACATGGGAGCCAGGCGAACGGCCCTTGTCCAGCACCATCACGTGCGGCTTCTGCGGCCCCGACTTCCTGAGTAGCGCCAGTGCGGTGGCAAGACCTGCGGGGCCCGCGCCCACGATCAACACGTCGGTTTCGATCATTTCTCTAGCTCCTTGATCAGCGCAGGCACAACTTCGAAGAGATCACCGACAATGCCAAGATCGGCCACCCCGAAAATCGGGGCGTTGGGATCGGAATTCACCGCGATGACGATGTCCGCCCCGCGAATGCCCTCCAGATGCTGGATGGCTCCCGAAATGCCGAAGCAGAGATAGAGCTTCGGCGCCACGGTCTTGCCCGTCTGGCCAACCTGGCGGGCCACCGGAGCCCAGCCCGCGTCGACGCAGGCGCGCGAACACGCAACCTCGCCGCCCAGCAGCTCCGCCAGGCGGAAGAGGAGCTTGAAATTCTCCTCTTTCTTAAGTCCGCGCCCGCCGGAGACGATGATGTCGTGCGCCGCGATGTCGATTGCATCCGGATCGCGTTTCACCTCGACGAGCCGCGTGCGCGGAAGTGCCAGCTTCAGCGCCTCCAGCAGCACCGAGCCCTTCCGCGTCGGGTCGGGCGGCGCCTTCTTGAACACCTTCGGGCGCACCGTGGCCATCTGCGGACGGTGGTTGGGCGTCATGATGGTAGCCATGATGTTGCCGCCGAACGCGGGGCGCGTCTGATGCAACAGCATCTGCATCACGCCGGTGTCGCGGTTCTCGGTCTGCTCGATCTTCAGCATCGTGCAGTCCGCCGTCAGGCCGGTGCGCACCCTCACCGCCACCCGGGCGAAGAAGGCGCGGCCAACCGCGGTGGCCCCGGCGAGGATCACCTCGGGACGATGCCTCTCGATGAGTCCCGCCACGGCATCCACATACACGTTCGCCTCGTAGTCCGCAAGAGCCGGATCATCCACCTTGTAGACGATGTCGGCGCCGGCAGCGATGAGCGTGCGCTCCGCCTCGGGCGGCAGGGCGTGGCCCAGCAGCACCGCACAGAGCCTCGTCTCGCCGCCACGCTGCGCCTTGAGCTCGAGGCCCTTCGCAAGCAGCTCGCAGGCAACGTCGGCGACCACGCCGTCGGTCTGCTCGGCAAACACCCAGATGTCTCGGTAGGAATCAAGATTGGCCGTGCCGGAGACCTGCTGGCGCACTTCGGAAATCGCCTTGAACGGGCACGCCTTGACGCACGCTCCGCATGCCTTGCAGGCGCTGGGGTCGACCTCGGCCAGCTTGCCGGGCTTGTTGACGCCCGGTGCGTCCACCATCGAAAGCGCGGCGAAGCCACACCCCTTCACGCACTTGCCGCAGCCCTTGCAGAGTTTGGGGTCGATGAACACAGGTGCGTCGGCCATCACTTCACCAGTCCCTTCTTGGCTAGAAAATCAACAATCGCCTTCGCGCCCACGGCACCATCGCCACGCGCGTCCACCTTGGTGCCACCACCGCGAACCGGCGGCGGAAAGATGCGCACCACCTTGGTCGGCGAACCCTTGAGGCCGATGGATGCCGGATCGGCGGCCAGGACCTTCTCGTCCAGCACCCGGATTTCCTTCTTCGCCGCGTCAATCCGGCCAGCCAGCGGAGCGAAGCGTGGAACCGACGCCTCCTTCAAAACCGTCATCACGCAGGGGAACTTGCCCTCGACGACATGCTCGCCATCGTCCATCACCGTGACCACGCGATATCCGGCCCCCTCCTGCGTCTCCACCTCCTTAACATACGTGACCAGCGGCACATCGAGGAATTCCGAGACGCCGGGGCCGACCTGCGCGGTATCGCCGTCGATCGCCTGCTTGCCGAAGAGCACCAGGTCGGGCGTTCCGCCGCATGCCTTGCTGATCGCCAGGGAAAGCGTGTAGGAGGTGGCGAGCGTGTCGGCGCCGCCAAAGGCGCGGGAGGAGACGAGATACGCCTCGTCGGCCCCGCGCGCGAGCGCCTCGCGCAGCACCACCATCGCCTGGGGCGGCCCCATCGATATCGCCACCACCTTGGCACCGGCGGCATCCTTGAGCTTCAGCGCCTCCTCGAGGGCGTGCTCGTCGAACGGATTGAGGATTGACTCCACTCCCTCGCGCACCAGGGTGTTGGTCTTGGGATCGATCCGGACGTTCGTCGTGTCCGGAACCTGTTTGATGCAGACGGCTACCAGCATGTCGAACCTCACCAGCCTGCCATCACTTGTCGAACGAGAAGCGGTATTCCGTATGCGAACGGAACGTCTCGCCCGGGCGCAGCACGGTGCTCGGGAATTCGGGATGGTTCGGGGAGTCCGGGAAATGCTGGGTTTCAAGCGCCACGCCGGCCCTGGGGCACAGATGCGCACCGGCCGCCTTGGCATTGAGCGCGGTGGTCATGTTCTGGGCGCCGTACATCTGCATGCAGGGCTCGGTGGTCCAGATCTCCATGCGGCGGCCCGAGGCGGGGTCGCGCATCGTGCAAGCCTGCTTGAGCTTGCCGTTCTCGCCGCGCAGCACGAAGTTGTGGTCGTACCAGTTGCCCATCGCCGCCAGAGACTTCTCGTCCTTCACCCATTCCGCCTCGGCGCCGATGGCGCGCAGCTGGGTGAAATCGAAGCCGGTGCCCTTGACGGGCGCGTTCTTCGTGGGGATGAGGCCCGCGTCGGTCTGCGTGTACTCGTCGGCGAAGATCTGCAGCTCCTGGCCCAGCACGCAGCCACTCGCCTCGCCCGCGAGGTTCCAGTAGGTGTGGTGGGTGAGGTTCAGCACGGTGGCCTTGTCGGTCGTCGCCTCGTAGTCAATCGTCCAGGTGTTGTTGGGCAGCACCCTGTAGGTGACCTTGCAGGTTACCGTGCCCGGGAAGCCCATCTCGCCGTCCTTGGAGACGTAGGTGAGCTCCAGCACCGGCACGGCGTTCATGCGCAGGATGCGGGCGGACCACACCTGCTTGTCCCAGCCGCCCGCCCCGCCGTGGATGCAGTTGTGGCGCTTGGTGAACTCGGTCTGCTTGTCCTCGTTGATCGGCAGCGTGTATTCTACGCCATCGAGCTTGAACTTGCCGTCCTTGATGCGGTTGCCGTAGCGCCCGATCAGCGTGCCCATCGAAAAGCCGTTCTTCTCGTACTCCTCGACCGTATTCCAGCCCAGCGTCACGTCGGCGAGATTGCCGTACTTGTCGGGGGCGTAGCAGCGCACGAGACGCCCGCCCCAGTCGGTCACGTCGAGAATGAGACCACCCGCACCGCGCAGACGGTAGAGCTTCGCCTCCTTGCCATTGGCCAGCTTGCCGAACGGGCGCACCTCGTCACGCTCCATCCGCGCCCGGCGCGCACGACGAATACCCTCCATGCGGTCGGGGCGCATACGGCGCTTGAGCTGCCGTTCCGGCGCAGGATTCGCCGGGGCGGCTGGCGCCTGGGCGGCGACGGGCTTTGCCGCCGGGGCGGCTGGCGCCTTCTCGGGCTCCGCCAGGCAGACGCAGGCGGCCATCATCGCGCAGACAGAAATCGCACTTCTCTTCATTTTTAGCTTCTCCTAAAACCAAGTTGAAAGAACCAAATTGTTATTATACAAAAAAAAGCCCGTCAAGACAAGCAACTATTTCAGCAGAGACGACGCGAGGCTGCCACCTGGAGCGTAACCGCCAGAAGCAACAGGACCACCCCACCCACCAGGAACGGGGCGAAGAACTCGCGCCAGCGCTGATACGCAGTCTCCTCCAGGGTCGTCTTCTCCAGCGTGTCGATCTCCTCCAGCGCCATCTTCAGACCATCCGCATCGCGCACGGAGAAATAGCGGGCATGCGTCTTCTGGGCAATCGCCTTCAGCTGGCTCTCGTCGAACGAGATGTCGGCATAGCCGATGGTCGTGCGCCCGAAGACGTCCCGGGTCTTGAACGGAGTGCGGCGCGAGTTGGTGCCCACGCCGATGCAGTACACCTTGATGCCAAGCTTTTCGGCGGCGGCGGCGGCCTGGTCGGGCTCCACCACCCCGGTGTTGGAAACGCCATCGGAAAGCAGAATCACGATCTTCGACTTCACCTCCGCCTGCTTCAGGCGGGCCAGCGCGGTGGCGAGGCCGTCACCCACCGCCGTTAGGGTCTCCTCCTGGTCCACCGGTCTGCCGTTGGCGTCGTACGCCACCGTCGGCACCTGCACACCGCGCAGGACATTCAGCAGCGCATCGTGGTCGGCCGTCAGCGGCGAACGCGAGGAGGCGTAGCCACCAAAGGTGACCAGCGAGATGAGGTCATCGGGACGCGCCTCGATGAACCGGCGAAACATGTCCTTCACCACCTCCAGGCGCGTTGTGTACTCCGCCCCCTTCGGCGTGAGATCCAACGCCTCCATCGAACCCGAGACGTCCACCGTCATCGCAATCGCGATCGCATCGACATTGCGGTTGGAGTGCCCCAGCTGCTGGCGCGGACGCGCCGCGGCCACCACCAGCGCCACCGCCCCCAGGAGGAACAGCCACGGTGCAAGATCGGCAACCCTCGCCCGCCACCCCGCCGTCTTCGCCGGCAGACGCCCAACGGCGGAGAATCTGATACCGCTCCTGCGCGCCCGGCGCAGCATCCGCCAGGCGGCAAACGCCAGCGGAACCAGGAGAAGAAAACTCAATGGCCAGGCAAAGTTCATGTCGGAATACCTTTCCCCGTCGAGGCGGCGGCGTCCCTGCGGATGTAGTCGCGGGCACTGTCGGTGGCGGCATCCGCCGTCTCGGGAGTCGCCTCCACGCCGGCGAACTTCACGAGGTCGGCGGACTCAAGGAACTGGCGCAGCCCCGCCAGCGCCTCGGGCGAGAAGGCGGGATTGTCCTTCGCCGCCTGCAGGAACTCGTCGGTGGTGAGATTCGGCGCCTTCACCGAATGGCAGCGCTCGATGTAGCGGCGCACCACCATCGTCAGCTCCACGTAGAAGTCCTTGTAGAAGCCACGCCCCGGCAACCCCTTCCGGAGCAGGACATCGAGCTCGTACATCGCCCGTTCGACCGGGCTCATCCGGTGGATCTTCACCATCAGACGTATCTTGCGCACGATCAGATAGGCAATCGCCACCAGCGCGGCGAAGGCGGCCAGCACCGCCGCGCAGATGCCCAGCAGCTTCGCGCTCAGCGGCGGCAGGTCGCGCCTGGGGGCGATCTCCATCGCGCCCGTCACCGCCGGCGGCGCCGGCGGCGGGTCGAACACGATCGCCGAGGTGAAGAACGATCCCACCACGAACGGCGCCAGGCGATACCGCCGGGCGCGGGGCTCCGGCACCAGGCGCCAGCGGGAGACGATGGTGGTCGCTCCGTCCGCCTCCTTGACCGGCTCCTCGGCGAAGTCCTCGGCCACGCTGAAACCGCGGAAACGGTCCCGCAGGTCCGGCAGCGAGGCGGCGGTTCCGTCCGGAACCGTCATCGTGACCGTCACCTCGAAGTCACGCCCGGGATCGACCACGTCGGGAGCAGTGGAGACCTGGAGCTTCACCCCGTCACGCGAAAGGTCGTAGTCGCGGGCAGGCACGGAGCAGGCCCCCAGTACCAGCAGGACCAGAAAGCACCCTCTCATTTGGCCTCCAGAGTCAGCAGCACTCGTTCCTGCACCGGCAGCTCGAGCGGCACGCCGGCGGCAAGGTCCTCGGCCGTCCAGCGATCCTTGGCTCCGCACTGGATCACCCGCTTCGCCACCGGGTCGCGCAGAACGAAGGAGCCGGTCGTGGACGGCTGCAGATGGTCGAGACGCAGCCGCACCCGGCGGGTCTTCATATCGTTCATCGACACGCAGCAGACGAGCTTGAAGTCGCCGCGATCGATCACCTGGGCGTCAGATGCGGTAATCGGGGCCGCAGGGTCGTCCACCGGCTCGATCACCGCGTAGCGCCTCACCTTCGCCGCGAGCAGCGCCGCCACCGCGTCCTTGGCGCTTTCCACGCGCACCAGCCCTTCGACGGACGGAACCGGCTTCAGGAATTCGTCGTACGCGAAGGCGGCGGCATCGGCCACCACCAGTCCACCCCTCGCCTGGAATGCCTTCGCGTCAACGGCAACCGAGGCTGGATTGCTCTGCGATCCGGGTATGACCAGCGCCTGCACCTCCGGGCCGAGCGATGCGAGATCCTCCTCGAACACCACCTTGCAGGGGAAGTTGGCGTGGAGGACGGTCGTATACCACTGGGACACGTTCTCCTTCGGCTTCGGCAGCGAATCACGGTGGATCTCGGTCGGCTTGGAGAAGAGCACGGCCACGGTGGCCGGCTTCACGCGGGGGAAGTCGAGGATGCGGCTCTTGAACGGCTCCAGCTCCTCCTGGAACATCTTGAACGCGCAGAGATCCTCGGGCTTGACGTTGTAGGGGTTGAGCAGCGAGGACGACTTGTAGGACGGATTCACCACATTGGCGTACGCCTTCTCGGGCGTGTTCGCCTCCCAGACGCGCTTGTCCCACACGTAGGTGAAGTTGGCGGAAACGCCATGCATCACCTCGAGCCAGAGGGAGGTGATGTAGTCGGTGCGCTTCGACGGAACCCGCTTGCCGTTCTCGAGCCGGGTGCAGTAGTGCTCGTTGTTCACCACCGGCTTGCGCCCCTTCACAAGCGCCTGGTAGAAGTCGCAGTTGTAGAAATGCTTCGAGCCGGAGACTGCCACCACGGCCTCCATCTCGTTCTTGGCGTTGAACACGGTCTTGAAGCCATACTGCCACCCACCCTCGATGGCGAGCACGTCGAGGGTGTCGGCGATCATGCGGTAGTCCATGCCACGATGGACGGGCGGCGTGCCGGCGGCCTGTTCGGTGAAGTAGATCCGGCTGCGGTGGTCGGCCGTGCGGATGGTGGCGGCCCCCTTCTTCAGCAGATCGCAGTAGTCGCGCGAGGCGTACTGGCACCAGTCGTACCACACGCCCGGGAACTGCTTGAGACTTACCTGGCAGGCAACGTCGGCGAAGTGGTCGAACACCGTCCCCCAGGCCGCGTTCGCCGCGGCGATGGTGACGTACTTCTCCTTCATCGCATGGGCGAAGGCGACCACCGAGTAGCGGCACATGTCGTTCCACGACGATTCGTTGAAGAGCTCGTAGAGGAAGATGTTGCCGCCGTTGCGCAGCGCCGCACGGGTGCCGCCGAGGAAGTAGTCGCGATAGTAGCGCCAGCCCTCGGGACGGTGCGGACAGAACGGTACGAACGCATGCCAGCAGTGTCCGCACTTGCACTGGTCGAGCACCTTGCGCGCCTCCGCGGAATAGGAGTTATTGTAGCCAAAGGCGAAGTCCATCACCAGGGGCATGCCCTCGAAGCGCGGGAAGTATTCCGATATCTCGCGCTCCTCGTCCTTCCAGTCGCGCTGCCACGGCTTCTCCTTGCGCTTGAGCGGGAAACCGCGCACGATCGATCCAATGTCGCCGCGGGCCGCCGATATCTGGGAGGAGTTGAAGCCCATGAAATCGAACACCTCCTTGCTCGGCGGCTGCTTGTAGGCAATGTGGTCGATGTTGAGCGGATTCGCGCCCTTGTTCCAGTCGATATGGGTACGAGGATAGAGCCACACGCCAAGGTAGTACTCGGGATGTCCGTTCACGTACCAGGTGCCGTTGCGGATCTCGGGACGCACCAGGCCGTCCTCCTCCTTGGGGGGCATCTCGCGCCAACCCTTGCGGTAGGCCGCCTCCTCCGGCGTGTCCTCGCAGACGGGAAGCTCGTAGGAATGCGCCTCCTCCTTGTCGGGACGAAGGAGCGTGGGCCGCGGGTGGTCGGCAACGTCGGGGGAGATCACCACGTCGTCGATGTAGAACTCGGCGGTGTTGCCGAAGCCACTGGAGCAATGGATCCAGAAGCGGCCGAGTTTGGCGTCCTCGGGCACGCGCAGCTTCACCTGCACGTTCATCCAGTCGCCGGGGCCGGTAAGCCCCGGCCCGTTCATGGCGCCGTACCTGCGCTTCTGCGCGTCGGAGAAGGAGAGCGCGATTCCCACTTCCGGCGGGTGGGAGGCGGACACCGGCTTGATCCACGCCGAGGCGCGCAGAATCTTGCCCGCATACTTCCTGAGCTCGCCCTCGGACAGGATATACCACATCGAATGGTTGAGACTGCGGCTGTTTGCGTCCTTGAGGTGAAGCGACGATTCGCCACTGTGCTTCACGTTCCGGTCGAGTTCGCACACCGTGAAGCCGTTGGTACCCCGATGGAACGTACCCCAGCGCCAGTCCGCGCCCACGGGCCGATCGTGTTCGGCATCCCACCGCTCGAAACCGCCTTCGGGAAGAAGGTTGACCGCCTGCGCGCCCATGCCAGCGACCGCGAGGGCCAAGCCTAGAACCATCTGCTTCATGTCATTCTCCAATCTTCTTGCCATTCTTCTCTCTACCTTTTCCTCGCTCTCCGCTGAAAGAGACTGCGGATGGACTGGATGTATGGCCGGTCGGTGGAAACCGGCACGTTGTCGATGCCGCTGCGGGCGAAGAAGCGGTCGCGATGTTCGCTCGCCTCGGCGGCGGTCCTGGCGAAGGCCTCGCGCACCTTGCGGTCGGAGGTGTCCACCAGCACCAGCTCACCCGTCTCGGGATCCTCGAGCTCGGCAAGCCCCGCATCGGGCAGTTCGCCTTCGGCGGGGTCGCTCACCGGAATGCACACCATGTCGTGGCGACGGGCCACCACGCGCAGCAGTCTCTCGTAGTCGCCCCCTCCCTGGAAGTCGCTCACCAGGAAAACCACGGCACGGCGTTTCTGCACACCGTTGAGGAAGCGCAGAGCACCCGCTATGTCAGTGCCGCCGGTCGCCTCGTCCTCCGCCGCCAGCACCTCGCGCACGAGGCGCATCACGCTCTGACGTCCCTTGCGGGGCGGCAGATACTTCACGATATGGTCGGAAAAGAGGATAAGGCCGATCTTGTCCTGGTTGCGAATGGCGGTGAGGGCGAGGAGCGACGATACCTCGGCTGCAAGCTCCGCCTTGCTGCGGGCGACGCTGCCGTATCCCTGCGAGCCCGAGACGTCCACGAGAAACAGCACGGTGAGCTCGCGTTCCTCGCTGAAACGCTTGATGAACGGAGTGCCTGTACGGGCGGTCACGTTCCAGTCAATCGACCGCACGTCGTCGCCCGCCACGTATGGGCGCACCTCGTCGAACTCGACACCCTGGCCCTTGAACGTGGAATGATAGTCACCGCTCAGCCGATCGTCAATCAGACGATTCGTGAGGATGCGGATCTTCCCCGTCTTGGCCATCAGCTCTTTTACGTCAACCGCCATGCCTCTATATTCCTTCTTTCATGGCCTACAATTATACCATATATTGCCCGTCAATGCAATTCACCCTGTCGTCGACGAACTTGACTGAACGAACTTAACGAAGAGCGGATAGTAATCCGCTCCACGTCCGTGAACCCGCGCTGAATTACCAAACGTGCCGGCCACTCCCGTCAGAAGAAAATCAGCGTCAGGCCCTGGCTCTTCACGCTCAAAACGCCATTGCCGACGAAGTGCGCCGCAAGCGACTTCTTGTCGGCCGGCGAATCGGCGCCGCCGTAGCGCCCGCCCGCGAGCTTCACGCCATCGACCGTCAGCGCCGCGCAGTGCTGGACCGTGCCCTCGGGAATGTCGATCTTCCAGTCGTTGCCCTCGGCAAAGAAATTCGCCTGCTCGCCGAAGGTGACGCCACCGAGCTTGAGCGTGCCCGTGCCGCGGACGGTCACGTTCGTGCCGTTGAGCCAGGTCGTGTCGGGGTCGAACTCTAGCGTTCCAGCCGAGACGGTGACATCACCGTACGACTCGAGTGGCGCATTGCGGGCCATGTTCAGATAACCCGAACCACACATCTCGATCGACACCCACCCCGAGATCTGCTGCTGGCAGTTTGTGCAGATGTAGTAGAGCGGCCACGCGCCACTCTGGTTGTTGGTGATATGGGCGAGCTCGGCCGTCTTCGCCCCGCCGTTGACGACCAGCGCCGACGGATAGCGGCCGACAATAGAACCGACCCGCTCGTCGCTCGCATACCGCCGCCGCGAGGCGATGCGCGACACCGTCTGCGTCGTCGTGCCGAGGTCGACGACGGCCTTGTTCGAACAGACGTAAAGCTCCAGGTTGGTCTTCGCGTTCGCGACAAAGGCGTTGTCAACGCCGAAAACGAGCTTGTTGTGAACCGTGAACGAATACACGGCAATGTTGTTCGTGGCGTTGATGAACATCGTCGAGTAACCACCCTCGTTGCTGAGGGGACGGCTTCCCGACAGGTTCTGAACCGGTCCGTTCAAGACCCATTCGCAGGGATGTTCGGCATCGGTCTTGTTGTCGCTCGAACCATCCTGACCCTTGAGCGTCAACAGACCGTTGTTGCAGAGAAGCCCCTTCTCAAGGACCATCCGCGAATCCCGCTCGCCCGTCATGATGGCCGTCGGGATGACCGTCACCAGCTTCTTGAACACGTTCGTCGTTCCCGCACAGCCGACGAACGCACGGTCCATGCCTGTGTTGCCCGACTGCGAACCACCTCCGTCATACGTGACGGCCTTGTGCACAGTCACGCCGTCGAACCGCGTTTTGCCCAGCTCGACCCAGGGCGAATCCGTACCGCCACGGTAGTTTCCGTAGTTGATCGTCAGCGTGCCGCTATCCGTTTCGGCGCCGAAGACTCCCTTCAGGCGCAGGATACCGCCGCCAGCCGTGTGGGTGACGGATCCCAGAGCCGTGTAGTCCACAAGCGTCAACTCGCCGCCCGTCGTGTAGTCCCGAGCGAGGTCGCCGAGCTTCCGTCCAACCATTGTCAACGACTGCGCTGTTGCGGACGTCGCGCCGCCCGCAAACGTCAGATTGGCGCCGTCATCGACAAGAACCGTCACGTCGGAAACGAGACTCAACTTCGGTTCAAACACAAAGGCGCCCGCCGTCTGGGTTGCATTCGTGGTCGCTTTAACATCTCCAGCCAGCCCAACCGTACGATCCGCCGAATCCGCGGCGACCGTGAAGGCGCTAGAATTGGTGAAGACAAGTCCCGCGAGGTTCAAGTCGGTGTCGACGAGCGCACGGGATCCCCCCGCCGCAAAGAGAGCCTTCAGCGTATAGTTGCTGAGCTTGCAGGGACTTGACCAGTTCGCCACTTCGCCGACGGACTCCGTCTCGCCGCCCGCCGTCCAAATCGCGTCCTTGACTTCCATGTCGGGGCCTCCCTCGGCAAACGACGCCGCCAACGCGGCGACGCCGTCGGCGTCAATGGCCGCCGTGCTGTTTCCCGAGGCGTTGGGGACGTTCTCGCCGGCATAGACGCGCACATCCTCGTAAAGCGTCGTTCCAACCTGGCAGCCGGCATAGGAGTTGCCGGAAAACGCACCCAGCCAAATTCCCGAATAACTCTTATCGACGGGATTGCGCTTGTTTTTGTCGGTCGTACCGGCTTCATCCGTCGATTGAGTGAGACCGCTCGCGTTGTGAACTTCCGAACCATCGACATAGAGCCTAATGGTCTTGTCGTAATCGAAGGCCAGGAGGTAATGATGGTAAGCCGTCGTGTCGACGCCTTCGTAAAAAATGTTCGCGATCGGCTTTGTCGATGTCTTGGCCCATTCGACCGAGAGGCAAAGCTGGTCATTCTCCAAACGCGTCACGAGCGCGACGCCCTGACCGTTTTGGCCGTAGCGGAGAAACCAAAGGGTTTCGTTTCCGGAGCTTCCGACCTTTGCGTAAATCGAGACGGCAAGTGAACTGCGGACTTCGGAGCCGCTCGTTCCCGACAAGCTCCCGCTCCAGCTGTTGCTGCTCTTGTACAACGCCAGGCCGTCGACCGTAAGCGTCGCCACGTTCAAGGCGTACCCAAGTGACGAGACAGCGAAATTGTCGGCTGTCACCGTACCCTGACCATCAACCACGAGCGCCCCGTTCGATGCCAGCGAACGCTGGTCGAAATTGATCGCCAGCCTGGGGGCCAAACCAGACGCATCCATCTGTGCCGCCGCCCGCACTAGACCACAGAACGTCCCGATCGCCACGAGTACGACCAGCCGTGCGCACGAATTCAACATCATGAGCTTTCTCCTTTCACGATAATTGCCAATCTATACTCGGCCGAACGTGGCGGCGGCTCCATCACCTGATGCCCCCACATCACGCCAACCGACTAAAGATCTGAACTTTATCCATTTCTATGGTTGAAAATCCCATCCTTCCAGCGCCACCTTGCGCACCAGCACAAAGCACCACTTTCAGACGCCAAAATTCTATCACAATATTAACGCCGAAATCAAGCAAAAAAGTCTAACATTGACACAATTTTCTCCGCTCGTCCAAATTGGATTCACCTACGGACGTATCTCGTATCTGACGGACGCGCCCTGCGGCGCCTTGCCGTGGTCGATCCAAATCTGGAAGACCTTGCCCGCGCACGGTTCGGACGGACGCTCAGTGTTGACGACCTGCCAGTCCGCCATCCTGCGGGCGATCTCCACCGCCCTCGCCGCGTCAGCGGACGGCGCCCGCTCGGAGAAGCGAAGCAGCGCCTCGATCATGGCGGACAGCAGCTTGGACGGGTAGCAATAGAGGTCATACCCCTCCGGAGGCGTATTCTACGCGAGCCACCCCTGCACGTGGGGAAGCCGGTAGACGGACGCGAAGCGGCGTTGCGCCGCACGATAGCAGTCGCGCTCTCCCGCAACGGCAATCAGCGTCGAGAGGGTACAAAAAGCGTTTCTCACGTCTGGAACATCCCCATCTTATTTCACGATGATGATCATGCCCGTGGGACCCACTTCGGCGACGAGCGTGACACACCCCTCGCCCGCCGGACGCTCGATGAGACGACAGCCCGTGTCCGACGTCGTGTGAACGTACTGGAAAGCGGCCTTGAACGCCGCAACCTTGTCGGCCGCGAGCGTACAGACAGGCACATACAGTCTCTTCGTCGGACGCTCATCCAGACTGAGCGTCATGCGGAAGGTCGAACCATTCACCAGGATCGGATCGACCAGGCCCGTCTCACCAAAACCAGTCGCCTCCGATTCCGGCACGTCATAGAGAAACGCTCCATCCTGTCCGCAGGAGAGCGTCACGCCGGTGAGCGCGCCCGCCGTCTTGGGACAGACACTTCCCGCCGCAACCGTCAACGCCGCTCGACCCGACGTCACATCCACGTCATTGGAGAGAACCAGCGTACCCGAACCGCCCTTCACGAGCGTACCGTCGAACGTCAGCCGCGAACCGAGCGTCACGCGATCGTCGTTCTCTACGTCGATCTCGGCGGCCGTGCCCCTGACCGTGATGCCGCGCGTCGCCTCGTCAATCGTCATCGACCCCTCGGGAATGAACGCGACGCCGTTCGTCAACACCAGCGCATCGGCGCGGAACGCGGCGAGTGCCCCGCCGAGCGCCGTCGGACGGGTGATGCGGAATTCGCTATTACCCCGAGAACCGTCCAAAAGCCAGCCGCCCGTGTAGGCGCTGTTGTCTCCAGAGAACCGAATGACGCCGGCACCGGTCCCCGACGTCACGCGAACGTCGCACGCACCGCGCAGGGTCGCCGCAATCTCCATCTTGCGGCCGTCTCCGTTATTGGTGCTAAACCTGAAGTCAAACCGCGTACCGGCCTTGTAATAGTCGACGAGAGTAATGTCGCCGCGAAGGATGCCGCCGTTCGCCGCCGCCCCGCCGCCATTGGCAATGTAGCAGCCGCCTTCAAGATACACCGTGCCGACGTCGACGTCCTTCGTCGTCACGCCAATCGCGTTGCCGCCGCTGCCGTCCGACTTGCTGGTGAAGTAGAAGTAGCCGCCCACGCGCTTATACACCTTGTCTTCGTTCGGGGTGCTGTAATAGCGCGCCGAACCGTCCTTGGTGAAGAAATCGAAGTCCCAGTTACGGCGATCGGTGAAGGGAATTCCATCGGATGAAGTTCCACCCCAGGCAAAGACGGGGCCGAGTTCGGGATCGTCGGCCGTCGTCGCGCTATTGCCCTCGTACTGCAGATAGGGGCGCCGCCGCAGCGCAAAGGTCTTGGTGCCGGGGCTCTCCTCCAGTTCGACGATGTCGCAGACAGGATGATGCTGCCGGGCCGTACTCACATAGGACGCCTGAAAATCATCGGCGGTAATCGCGGCCGACTTTGGCACCGTCAGGAAACGCATATAGGTTCGACCTGCATCCTGCTGCTTCCACTCCATGGCCTTGGTGTTCGAATGTTTGACGAGCATTTTCCCTGAGCCCGTATAGACAAACGAATCAGTCGCCCGAAGGACGGCGCTGGCGATACTCGTGCCAAAATCAGCGGCGTGGTACAGCTGGAAGGTGACAGGCGCTGCAATGGAGAGTCCCTTTGTCGACGCATTGACCGTGCCCGACTCGAAAGAGAAGGTCGAATCAGCTGCCGAGACGTGCAGGAGTCCGTTCAGGCAGAAGCGAGGCCCAATCGGGAAGCCAATCCCCTTCGATCCCGAAGCGGCGATCGTGCCCTGATAAGCCGAACCATCAAAACAAAGAGGAAACTGAAATCCCGTGAGATCAGATTGAACTTTCAGGTAGGCATTTGCGCTGCCAACCAGATTTGACTCGATCATATAGGAGTGATACTCCTTGCCCGGGCTGATTTCATAGGCATTCGATTCGCCCTCGGCCAACACGGTGACCTGACCTTTGATCTTGTGGACGCGAACACTGCTGCTACTGCCCTGATTGACCCAGCTCGTCATCCAGCCGCGGGCCAGCTTCAGGCCGTCCCGCGGGAAATCGGTGGTCGTGGAGGAAAAAATCATCATCGGTGAAAATCCGTTCACAACGCCAAACTGAAGCGAATTGCCGCCAAAGGCCAGCGTCCCGTCGCCAAAGCGAATGACATTGTTGTTCTTGTCGGTGTTGTTGCGGTCAACGATGTAATCGGCATCGTAATGCGGCGCCCGACCATCCGCCCAGGCCGTCTCGTTCGTTATCCACGTGCCATTGCCGTACAAACCGCCTGTAAGCGCAATAGTATCTGCCTTCGCGACAAAGGCCATTGCCATCGCAACCATTCCGACAAAACACGCGCCAACGAGATTTTTCATTTGGAACAAACCTTCCGTTCTATAGCACTACTATTAGACGGTGAACCGTTCACCGTGTCGATGTCGCGTATTATACCAAACCCGACCGCCTCGCGTCAACACTAAAATTCACGATAATTGCACAGAACATCTACCCCCCCCCCCCCAATTTTCGTCGTTTTGCTGACATGCCGTCCAGAAAAATGTCGCCCTGGACCCGCCCGTGGTGTATTGGGATAGCAGTGCGCCAAAACATGGCATGGAACGAAACGAATCGGCACACGCATCGAAGAGACTGAAACCATAATCGCCTAAAAATCAAAACCGCAACGGAATTATCGTCCGTCGCGGTTCAGAGGATTTCACCTATGGGATGGTAGTGCTTTGTTTTAGAATTATCCGCTGTCATCCATTGAAAACGTTCTCGATCTCGACCACGTAGACATCGTGGAGTGAACCACCGGGCTTGTTGCCGTACCACTTTGACAGAATCGACTTGTCGATGAAATCAGTCTCCTTCATCGACGCCTTGAAGAGCTTGCGGCTGTCAAGCGTGAGACGTGCCTGGGCAAAGGTTATCGCACCACTTTCGAGCACCACCGGACTGAGGCCCGTCGCGCCAACCTTGTCGACATCGCGTCCGCTCTTCGTACCGCAGAACTGGAGAATGCCGCGATGTTCCTCGGCATAGAACGACAGCGTCAGTCGCTCTTCCCGTTCGATGAAGCCGTGCGTGTAGCGCTCGGGCCGGATGAACACGAACGCGACCGGCCTGTTCCAGAGCCAGCCGATGCCACCCCACGATGCAGTCATCGTGTTGAACTTCTCCCCATTCCCCGCCGTCACCAGCATCCACTCCTTGCCAATGAGCTCGAACGCATCCTCTTCGGCAAGCGTCTTGATATCCATCTTCTTCATCTTTATTCCTCTTTTCAGTAACTCCCGCCACGGTCGCCACGCTCAGCGCGGCAATCCCGTGGACGAACTCCTTGCGACAAATTTTCCGTGCCACTGACATTTTCACATCTTCGGGCGCACCCTGCGGGTGGCAACTGCGGTGAATGGATCCTCTGGCCAGTAATGCTTGGGGTAGCGCCCGCGCAGATCCTTGCGCACCAGCTGATAGGATCCTCGCCAGAAGCTCTCCAGGTCCCGCGTAATCTGCACCGGACGCTGGGCCGGCGACAGCAACTGCATCACTATCGGCACCCTTCCACCAGCCACCTTGGGCGTCGCAAGCAGCCCGAAGCACTCCTGAAGGCGCACGGCCACGAACGGTTCGCCGTTCTCATAGTGCACCGTCATCGAAGAGCCGCTCGGGACGTCCATCCTGGTGGGTGCCAGCCGGTCGAGCTCCCGACGATCATGTGACGATGCCGCGAGGGCGCAGTCGAAGACCGCCGCAAGGTCCAGCTTCGCAAGATGCGTCCAGCGAGCCATGCCGTCGGTGAAACCGGTGAACCACTCCTCAAGATGTTTCTCCATCGAGGCGTCCGAAACGTCCGGCCAGTCTTCTCCCAGTTCCCGATGCAGAAAGCATATCCTCGCCTGCAGCTGGCGAAGGCCCGGCGTCCAGCACGGAAGATTGGCGGCACCCTTGGCGCGGATGCCGGCAAACAGCGCCGCGCGCACCTCATCGGCGTCGGGATCCGCCTGTCCACCCTCGCGCATCACCATCTTTCCCAGGCGGCGCACCCTGACGGCACGCACAGCCTCCTCGCGTCGGTCCCATTCGACCAATGTCGACTCCTCGATGGAATCGGCAAACATCCCCTCGATGTCCCGCTCGTCAATGGCGGCGGCAAGATGTATCTTCGCGTCGCCACCGCGATCATCGAGCTCGCAGGCGACGAGGTACGGCGCCGTCGCGAGGATTTCCGTGCGCTCGAGAAACGCGCCGCGTCCGCACGTCATGCGGAAGGTGCCATTGCCGCGGTTGCGGGCGATGCGGTCGGGGAAGGCGTAGGCGAGCGACGCGGGATCCGGACGGTCATCCGGGCGCCACCCCCAGCGGCGCGCGAGTTCCTTCATCCGCGGGGTGGGACGGATTTCGGCGATGTCGGTCTCATGCGTACGGACCCCCTCCTCGAGAATTGCCGCCCACAGCGCGGAGGCGCTGTCGCGCAGCATCATCGCCGCCAGGCGCGGATGGGCGGGGAATCTCGCCATGCGCCGTCCGCGGTCGGTCACCCGCCCTTCCGCGTCGAGCGCCCCCAGCGAACGCAGCAGCGCAACCGCGTTCTCCCAGTTACCGGGCGGCGGGGGCGTGGGAAAGGGAAGCGAGTCGGCGCGGATCGTCCCCCAGAGCGCTGCGGCCAGCACGGTGGGGGCAAGATCGGCGTCCAGGATCTCCGGCTTCATGGCGGGCAGCAGCGACCGATCCTGTGCCTCGGTCCAAAGGCGCAGGCATATCCCCGGTGCCACACGCCCGGCGCGACCGCGACGCTGATCCGCACGGTCACGGGTGATGCGCGGAGTCTCCAGTCGGCTCATCCCTGAACTGGGCGAGAAGCGCGACACGCGCATGAGCCCGCAGTCCACCACCACCGTCACTCCAGGAATCGTCAGCGAGGTCTCGGCGATCGAAGTCGCCAGCACCACCTTGCGCCGTCCTCGCGGATCCGGCAGCAGCGCCGCGTCCTGGTCTTCCTTCGCAAGCGCGCCATATAGCGGCACCACCGCAGTGCCATCAATACCCGCCAGCTCCTCGGCACAGCGCCTGATCTCGCCCTCGCCGGGCAGGAACACCAGCACATCGCCGCCGGGTTCGGACAGGACGCGGCGCACGGCGCCGGCGGCCTGGACATGCATTGGCGCCGTCGATTCAATCTGCAGATAGCGCGTCTCGACCGGGAACATTCCCGCCTCGGCGGTGTGGACATCCGCGTCGCCAAGATGGGCGGCCACCGATTCGGTGTCGAGCGTGGCGCTCATCACCAGCAGTCGAAGGTCGTCGCGCAGACCCCGGCGCACATCGAGCACCATGGCGAAACCCAGATCGCAGGCAAGGGAACGCTCGTGGAACTCGTCGAAGATTATGAGACCGGTATCCGCCAGCTCTGGATCCTCGATGAGACGCTGGGCAAGCAGTCCCTCGGTGACGATCTCGAGACGGGTCCTCGCCGAAACCTTGCGCTCCAGACGCACCTGGAAGCCCACGGTGCCTCCAACAGCTTCCCCCAGCGAACGGGCGATGAAGGCGGCGGAACTGCGGGCGGCCAGCCGGCGCGGTTCCAGCATCAGGATCTTCCGCCCGCGCAGAAACGGGGCGTCAAGCAGGGCGGCCGGCACCCGTGTAGTCTTACCGGAACCGGGAGGCGCGCGCAGGACGACCGTGCGGTTCGCCTCCAGCGAGGCGGCGATTCCGGGGATGGCGGCGTCCACGGGAAATGACGAACTGTCGAAGGGCGATTTCATGCGGCTCAGCGGCTTGTCCTTTTGCGCGGCGGCGCGTGGATCTCGAGATGGACTGTGAACCTCGCCGGGGCGCTGGGCAACTGCGCGAGTTTGCTCCTGATGCCTGCGAGGCGGGAACGCAGGGCGAAGAGAAGAGGCGCCGACGACACGTAGAGAAAAAGCCTGCCAGTGGCAGCCCTTCCCCGTCCCTTGGCCGGCTCCGGGCCCTGCCAGCGCCCGGGCCTCGCGGCGAGATCGGGGAAGAGCTCTTTCCACTTCTCGCAGACTTCCTCGTAGAAGGCACAGCGTTCCACCAGCAGCGACTCGAGAATCTTGTCGAACGCGCTGCCAACGCTCTTTATCTGCGACCGACCCAGCGGAACGTCGGAATCCAATGGCAGCCCGGGGACAAGACGGTCCTCAAGCTTCCGGCGCAACACGGCATCACGCTGGTCGCGCATGCGGTCGGCAAGATCATCGATCTCGTCTTTCATCCGCCCCCTCCAGCTCCTCCGGTGTGCCATACCCCCAGGTGCAGCCAATGGTGTACATTCCGGCGGCGCGGCCGGAATCGACGTCGCCGCGCGTGTCGCCCACCATCACGGCGTCTGTAGGATCGATGCCCAGCTCCTTCATGACATGGGCGAGCAATTCCGCCTTCTTGAGCCGCAGCCCGGGATACATGTCGAAAGCATAGTATCCATCGAAGCGGTGCTCCCAGCCCAGACGGCGCATCAGTGCGCAGAGCGGACGCCACCGCTTGTTGGTCGCCACGTATATGTGGCAGCCATCTGCCTTCAGCTGATCCAGCCATGTCTCCACCCAGGGATAGGGTCTGGTGTTTGGGAAACCGCTTTCATCGTAGTTCGGGCGGAACAGCTCCCGAATGCGTTCAACGAGCTCGGGTGTGCAGTCGGCGAAGAGCGCATGGGCCACCTGGTCCAGGGTCGGGCCTGTACGGTAGATGCGGTCGAAATCCGGGCACTCCCTCCCCAGTCCGCGAATGGCGGCGCGCCAGGCGACCTTGATGTCCTCCTCGGTGTCGCACAAAGTACCGTCGAAGTCGAAAAACCAATGCTTCCTCATGCTGCAATCTCCATATGGGTCTCCATAAAAACCGGAAACCGGACCCGCCAAAGCAGAATCCGGTTCCAGTGCCCCGAAGGGCTGGGCGGACACATGTCGCCATGCATCCGAAAAAACACCGCCGCGGCTCGGCTCAATCCTTCAGCGCCTCGAACGCGCCCTCGTCTGTCAGCAGAGGAGCCGTAATTCATTGATTACGATGGCCGCCCGCTAACGCCTCCAAAAAGACCCTTTGCCACACCGGCTTCCGGACGAAGCCCCACCAAAGCGAGACTCCCCCCTTGAATTTCCGCTGATATCTTACCATTATTTCCGACATCATGCAAGCAAAAAAATCAAAAAATATCAAAAAGGCGGAAAAAACGAATCATCGCCTTTAGCACACACGAAATCCGAGCGTTCTTCAAATCACAGGCCATCCCGGCATATAGCCATCAATAACCGCATTCACCCGACACCCTCTTTCAAGAGATCGTCATACGAGGTGACGACATGGTACTTGAATTCACCACCGGAGAGCGCCTTGAAGTGCTTTTCGGCATAGCTGATCTTCGCCTGCTCGATCTTACGAAGCTCCATGCCCGAAAGCGAACCCTTCGTCTCGGCGACGAAATACATGTACTTGACCTTGCCCTTCTTGAACGCAACCGCCCAGTCGGGATTGTAATCCCCGACCGGCGTCGGGATCTTGAATCAGCTCGGCAGCTTCGCGAACACCTCGACCTCGTCGGCATTGTCCAGTTCCTTCGCGAACTTGCGTTCGCCCTTGGAATCGCTGAGCAGATAATCGTAGATGTGCTTCTTCAACATTTTGCCGTCCGGCCCTTCCGTCACCACGCCCGGGAAAAGCGCCTTCAACTTCTCCAGATTCTGCTTCGCCAAGTCCGGCGTCTCGCACTTAGCATGCTCAAACATGATTTTCTTCCCTTCTAAAACATTTTATGCTGCCATTGCATTGACAGCGCACTGACATTTATGATACAATATAGTCGTTTCAACAACAGAAAGTGAGTTCAACATGGCTACAACTCTGACAATTCGCATGGATGAAGACCTCAAGGCCGAGGCCGAGGAGTTCTTCGACGAAATCGGCATGAACATGACGACTGCCGTAACCTGCTTCTTCAAGAAGTGCCTTGCCACTGGCGAGATTCCCTTCAAGCTTGGTTTCCGCAAGCGCCTGACTCCGCACGAAGAAACGCTCGCGGCATTTGAAGAGGCCAAACGAATTGCACACGATCCGAACTGGCCCTCCTGTGACGATCCGGCAAAGCTTGAGGAGTTCCTGTTCTCATGAAATACCGGATCAAACAGACCTCGAAGTTCAAGAAAGACCTGAAACTTCTTTCCAGGCGAGGCCTTGACCGAGCAAAACTGATGGAAGTCGTCTTGATGTTGGCCAACGGAACTCCGCTTCCACCCCGATACAAAGACCACACCTTGATCGGTGACAAAGCCGGGATGCGGGACTGCCACATCCAGAACGACTGGGTGCTTCTCTATACGATCCAAGAAGACGTCCTGGTTCTTTCTCTTGTCAGAACCGGCACACATTCCGATCTCGGCTTGTAACGACAGCTCAAGACGCGACATTTTCAATCTCCCTTTGAACCCGCTGCTTTTCCTTCGCAAGCTCGTACTTGCGGTTGAGCTGCTTTTCCTTTGAAAGTTTCTTCTCGACGGCGGACTCCTCGTAGCCGACAGCCGAATACGACACGTTGGACAACATTAAACAAATCAGTACCAACAGTATTCTCATAGTTCGTGTCCTCTTGTCCGCAAATCATCAACTTGCACATTCGACTGCGGCGCCAGTGGCCTGGAGTAGCAGCACCGAGCGGATGCGATCGGCGGATATCCCCGTCAGCACACCAAGCGCGTCACGATAGTTCTTCATCTGATCGGCATAGGTGCTGCACATCCGCCGCCCGAACGCCTCGCTGGATTCTCCGCTCTTGAGAGCATTCGTCTTGAAATCGTAGATTACGGCCTCACGCTCCGCCCCCGTACCGGTAAACACAACGCGGTCAAACCGTCCCGTCTCCCATTCCCCCTCGCCACCATCGCCGCGATATATCTCATAGTTCTTTTCACGCCAAACCGTCGCCTCGGCACTCGGCTTCGCAAAGGCCACGCGGAACGCCGCCGGCAAAGCGTCCAATTCGCACCCACTCGCCCATTCGATTCGCTCGTACTGCCCGTGTACCTCAAGACCATGTTTCGCCGCCATGCCGACATCGGCGGAGAAAAGATCAGATGCCGGACGCCCCAGGAACGCAAAATCGTGCAGTCCCGTCGAGGACGGGGAAACTCGTTTGACCGATTCGAGCGGCTGGGCGTGGCACCATGCCTGGTGAACACCAGAATCATCGGCTTCGGGTTTGGCAAATCCTGGCTCCACGCCCTGTTCAAAGATTACGGTGCGGCCATTTTCATCCGTACGGCGCGGGAAGTCCGCAAAAGCGGAACTGACCACATCGCGGAAGAACGGCTCCGCCGCATTTCTCTCCACCTGGGGCAGAATGACATACATCGCCTTGCGCGCCCTCGTCATCGCCACATACATGGCCCGGATGTTAGATAGCAGCTCGTCGTCGGCCAGCGCGTCCGCCACCTTCGCCGTCTCGGGGTTCAGGGACGCCACATCCGCCGACAGGTGCGGCAGAACCCATCCGCCGTCCTTGGCATGCAGGAGTCCGCGATTGCCCGGATTGGCAATGCCCTCCGAATTCCCTTCGGCGAGAGGAACAAAGACGCGGTCAAGCGTCAATCCCTTGGAGCGGTGAATGGTGAGGATCCGAACGACATGCGAGGACGTGCCCTGCTCCCGCTTTGACGATGCAGCGAGAAATGCCTCGAAACCGTCAATCGAGAAACGATTGGCGTTGCGCTGCTCGTAGACGACGGCTACCCCCAGCATCTCGCGAAGACGCTGTATGGAGAGACCATCCAACCCAACCGAAGGCTCCGAGAGCTTGCGGCAATACGCCTGAAGCGTACGCGACAGCCCCTGCCGCGACAACTCCTTCGCCACCACGCTAGAGACGTACGAGGCCGTAAGCTCGCCGTCCTTCGGCAACGCGAAGAGCGTCGAGCAAACCGGGAACAGTCTGGACACGGTAGTCCAGGCAAAGGTTTCCTCTGGATGTTCCGAAAGCCGCAGAAGATCCACAAGCGCATTCACGACCGGCACATCCGAAACGGCACTCAGGCCTTCCCACACCACCGGGATGCCACTGGCTCGAAGATGTTCCGCGATTTCGTTGCCATCTTCGTTCCTACGCACGAGAATGCCGACCGACTCCGTACTGCCAATGGCCTTGTGGGCGTTCCATACGCGATCCAGTTCCTCCTTTAGGGCCGGCAGCAGCGACGCCATCTTCGCCTTGCCTTCGGGATCATCGACCCCCAACACCTTGACATAGTCGTTCGCCTTCGGCTCGCCGTTCACGCAGTTCGGCTTGTGCTCCATCCAGCAATTTGAATCGAGCCACAGATCTACCGCCCGAACGCAACTGGGCGGCAGGACGCCGCCGGAGCGCAGGTTTTCAGGACCAAACACCGCGTTGATGAAATCGCAGATGTTCTTTTCGTAGCGGTACGAAATGTCGCTGTTGGTGACACGCCCGAAACCGGCGTCATTGAACGAGCCCCACTCCATCATCTCCTTGAACGGCGCGTCATTCCCGCCCCGCCAGGTGTAGATTGACTGCTTGAGGTCGCCTACCGTCATCACGGTGCGCCCATCGCCCGAGGCGGCAGCTTCGACGAGGTTTCTCATGCACTTCCACTGCAGCTCGCTTGTATCCTGGAATTCATCCAGCGCCCAGTGGTCGAATTTCTCGTCAAACCGAAACTCGAGGTTCTCAAGTGCAAAAGCATTACCCGAACCTTCCTTCACCGCCGAGATCCCCGTGAAGTCGGAGAACGTGAGTCTGCCCTTCCGCCGGGCTGTGCGGTTATACGAGTCCTCGATGAAGCCGACAAAATCCAGCTGCGCCTTGACCTTCGTCAGCATGCGGCGCACATACAGGTTGAACATGTGGCGGATTGCCGCGCGGATCTTCTCCGCTCCATCCCTCCCGCAAGCAAAGACATAGTGCTTCTTGTAATAATCATATTCGTACGAATCCGCTTCTGGGTTCCGGACAAAATGCAGCATCAGCGTCTTGACGCCTTCGGCTACGTCGAAAATTCCCGTACTTCCATCGTATGAATTGCAATACTCGGCGAACCGCTCTTCATAGGAGATGGTGTTCTTTCTCTGGATCTGGCAGAATGGCAACCCGGACAGATCCGGGCACACGCTCTCATTCGGTATCCCCAGTGACGCACACATCGACTCGACCGTCCATTCCCGGCATTCCGGATACTGTTCGACGAATTTGCGCCACCCCTTCAGCATCATCTCGACCTTTGGCTGCAAGACACGCGGCAGATCCCCCTCGCGAGCGGCGGTGAAGACCTTGATGAACTCGTCCGACTTCTCGGTGCCGTCCAGAACTGCGCGAAGCGCATCCTTCACCGCACTGCTCTCATCCGCAGGGTCAAGCACCTCAACGGCGTGCTGGAACCCAGTCTCCAGGGGGAAATTGCGCACCATGCGCAAGATGAAGCTGTCGAGCGTCGCAATCGTCCCCAGGTGCTGGGTATCGAGCAGGCGGCGCAGCAGGGAAGCGAACTTTGATCTATCCCACGAATTCTCAACCCCGAGGTCCTTGCATATCTCCTTCGACTCGCAGGCGGCACCCTTATCCGACTCCGCCGCCTTCCATAACCGCTCGAGGATCTTGGTGTAGATCTCCTGCGCGGCGGCACGCGAAAAGGTCAGGGCGACAATGTGCGCGGGATCGACCCCGTCGAACAGCATCAACCGCAGGTACCGCGTTGCCAGCGAAAACGTCTTGCCCGTCCCCGCCGACGCCTTGATCAGCAGATTTCCCTCACGCATTTTTAAGCTCCTCCAACTTCGTCTGCTGCTTCACGAACCATTCGCTGATACCGCACTCCGACGTGAAATCACATTCGGGTGAGACGGAGAACAAGCGGCCAAGATCGTACAATCTCCCCTCTTCGCTGGCGCGAGGCGGCCAGAAGAGATTGGCCTTGATCCGTTCAATGGCCACTCGCGCCGTCTGGAGCGAAAGACCGACGTACTGGCCGACGGACTCGACTTTGGCCTGGTCTTCCGCCAGAACGAGATAGTCGTAGCTTGAGATCCGCCCGTAGAAGCGCTCATGATCCTGCGCGCTCAGACACGCCCCGTAGAGCGGAAGCTGCACGGTCATCATCCGCACCGGCTTCCCTTTTCCATCCTTGCCAAAACTGGCCGTCGGCAGCTTCAAATTATTCGCAAATCGCATCTCCTTTTCGGCACCCGACTTGATGTGGCCGGATATCTGCCTGACGTCGTCCCATGTCTTGTAGTCGACTATGCGGAACTCCTTGCTGCCGTCTGCCAACACACGGCTGTCGATGCGATCCACCGTACCCTTGATCCACACGTCCAGTTCCTCAAAGGGCCTGGCGAAGAATCTGAATTCCGTTTCCTCGACGCGCCAGCCGTCCTGCGCCCATTTGGCCTGAATCGCGGCGAAACGCTTCAACCGTTCGCGCGCTGACTGGAGCTGAAGCTGGATGTTCACCGTGGCATGCGGCCCGAAGCGCCCCACCTCCCTGCTCACGATCCTATCCAGCGCCGCCTCGATGTCCCGTTCGTCAAGCTGCACACGCTCTTTCTGCTCCTGGGCAAAAAGCTCGAGCACGCGATGCACGAACTTGCCGTAGTCACTGAAGTCCAGCTCCTTCTTCTCCTTGTATCGGTCGCCAATGTCTAGTCCCCACTTGAGCAGATACTCAAGGGGCGACTTGAGATAGGTGTCAATGGCCGAGGGCGAAAGATATTCCCGTCCATCATTGTTCCGCTTGAGCGACACCTCGTCCGGCAGCCGCAATTGCCATGATCTTGAAACCTGGCGTCCAGGCGTCAGTGCGGCCTCGCCTGTTTCGCTGAAAAGGCCCCTGACCCGCGGAACCAGCGACGAATCGTCGCACAGAAACAGCAACCGGCTCGGGCGGCAGATATCGCCCCTTCTATTCGTGCGCGAGACATAGACACGAACATCGCTGGGCGCATGCGAATCAACCAGCTCCTGTAGAAGCCACGAGTCCCGCGCGAGGCGCGCCGCATTTGAGGTGAGGCCGAGTGCGGCGCGTAGCTCGTTCGGAATAAACGCGTGGCCAACGACTGAATCCGGTACCGCGCCTTCGTGAAGACCAGCCAGGGCGACCTTGTCGCCAAGGCTCCAGGCGAGCTCCAGCCACCCTTCGGTTCTCACCACGTCCCGTCCCTCGGCCTCGAGCGAATAGGATGCCGCCGCGAACAGCCGCCGCGCCAATGCAACCGAACTTGCGTCTGGCAGATTCAGCGCAACTATTCGCTCGCTCGAGAGCATGGCCAGCACGTCGCGAACGCAATCTGCGGCCTGCGAGAACTCCTTCTCCGCCCGCGCGGTTCCAAGGCTCCTGGCGGAGAAAACGCGCTCAAGCATTCCGCGCAGGAATTCGACCAGCGGCCTGTCGCTCCTAGCTGTCGCCGCCCATTCCAGGAGGCTATTGCCACCCGCGACAAAAGCGGCTACCGCATCCGCTTCCTTTCCACGAAGCTCGACCTCGGGCGGAAATTCGAGTCGCGCCTGCACGTACGTTGGCAGGCATGTGTTCTGGTAGACGTCAAGGCCATGCAGTACGAGCGATCGGCTGACTGCGAATTCCGACGCCTTCAGCGCTGCGAGCACATCCTCGCACCGCAGCAGCGAGGAAAAGGCGGACCAAGGAATTCCGTTGCCGGTCGGGCGCCACAGCTGCAGCAAATCCCGAATGAGCAATCCCAACGAAGAAACCGCCAGTCGGTTGCGCTCGGGATTCTGAACCGTATAGCCAGCGTTGAGAAATGCCGCCGAGATCGAGGTGAACAACTCGGGATCGCAGAGGCCCAGTGCCGGGAGATTCAAACTGGAACCTGGGCTGGGGAAGTCCTTAACCAGACGTTCGGCAAGCAGCTTGTCATCCGGCAGGCTGGAGATGGCGTCGTCGGCCAGAGCGGCGATGACCGGGCGCGAATTCCCCGTCCAACATCCGGTCTTGGGGCATCCCCATTCGTCAAAACGGTCGCGTTCGGACTCCGCGCAGTGGAGGAACGTCGTTATCTTCACCCGATCCGCATACTGTGCGAGCACATCGTGCAGCACCAGAACAGGGTCGGCCAGGGCGGGGAGCACGATCTCCTCGATCTCATGGTCGAGCGCGGCTGCATTGTGCTTGGCCAGCGCCACGGACTCAGTGGGATGGCGCAGACCGTGCGCATTGAGAAATGCGAAGAACTCCGTTTCAAAGGAAGCGAGTTCCTCCCAGCGAACCATATCATCGCCGGATGCCGCCTCGAGCACGTGCCTCGCGTTTTCGTTAGCCGGTACATCCCGCATCAGGAGGCCCCTGCCCGCTAGGACGTGCCAGATGTCCGTCATCTGGTCCAGAAGCGCAAATCCAGCATCGGAATCCAGGATGGCCTGCAGCTCCGAAGTAGTTCCCTCGCGCTGAAACAGATGAGGCCATGCATTCAGGGCGTCGCCCTTCTTCTCCTGCAGGAACCGCATGAACAGCGCGGCGAGTTCCGCCGCGCTCGCATCGGGCAGCGTTCGATCGGCTGGAACGACGAGATGGAACGGCAGCACAACACGTGGCGGCAGCACTCCACCCCAGCCGAGTTCGACCGCCCTCCGCGCCAACGACAGCCGCAGGTTGCGCCCCGCCTGCATCGTGGGCACCACGACCAGGACATGCGCAAGGGAATGTGCGCCGTTTTCCACCCGCACGTGCCCATCGCAGCAAAGCTTCGCCACGACTTCGTCTACCAGTCTTTTCTTCGGATCCAGGAACTCGGTCTGCTTCATAAACCCTCCAGTCTTGCGCCGTCCTACACCATTGTCTAGCGGTACCACTGCCTGCCGCACAGGTACGCCCCAGATGCGAGCCCCGCGGCGACTGCCAGAATGATTGGGCTCAGGAAAAGAACGCCAACCGCCGCCAGCACCGAGCAGAAGGCATAGAAAGGCCACGGAACCAGGAATTGGATGCATTCGCAGACGCGGAACCGATTCCCGTCAACCGGGTCGAGATAGAGACGCTTCAACCGCCGCGGATGCCGACGCGACCACAGGCACAGCGGCATGGGATGGTCGGCTATCCAGCGCCGGCGCAGATCAAGGCGCCGGCGCCGGCGGCCCTCCACGTTCACCAGCATCGCCCCCGTGCGGTCCAGATCGAGCTCGACCTTCATGCAGCCGGAGTTGCGGGCGTCGACGGTCAGGCGCATGCGGCGCGGCCGCTCGTCCATGCTCTGCGCCACCGTGGCAAAGTACTCGGCCAGGCGGCGTGGGTCGGGATCATCGGGATCGATGGTTATCCGCACCGGCTCGCGGCGGCGGCGGAGCATGGTCTCCCGCACCACCAACGGCAGTGCCAGCGACAGCAGGAACATCGGCGCGGCAGCTATGACATCGGCGGTCACGGCTACACCTCAGAATAGCGTCATCTGGCCCGGCAGGTCATACAGTTTCCGCCGCGGGCGACGAACCGCCTTGGGGGAATTGACGTCCAGTTCGTTCGCCTCGAGATTGGCAAGAATCTGCCCGGCGCGGTCCACCACCGCCTTCGGCAGACCGGCCATTGCCGCCACATGGATGCCGAAGCTGCGCTCGGCAACGCCGGGCACCACCCGACGCAGGAACACCAGCCGGTCACCGTCCTGGTTGACCCGCACGGTCCAGTTCTTCACGCCCGGGAAGCGGTCGGCGAGGTCGGCAAGCTCGTGGTAGTGGGTGGCGAAGAGCGTCTTCGCCTTGACCTTCTGGTTCTCGTGCAGGTACTCGGCGATGCTCCAGGCAATGGATATGCCGTCGAAGGTGGAGGTGCCGCGCCCGATCTCGTCGAGCACGATCAGCGAGGAGCGGGTGGCGTTGTTGAGGATGTTGGCCGCTTCCTGCATTTCGACAAGGAACGTGGATCGTCCGCGCGAAAGATCATCCCCGGCGCCGATTCGAGTGAACACGCGGTCCAGCATGCCGAGGCGCATCGAGGAGGCGGGCACGAAGGAGCCAGCCTGAGCCATTACCGCCAGCGTGGCCACCGTGCGGATGTAGGTTGACTTGCCGGCCATGTTGGGACCGGTTATGAGCATGATCTGGTCGGTCGTGCAGTTCAGCTTCGTCGAATTCGGCACGAAGGGCTCAGCATCTGGCAACTGCTCGATGATGGGGTGGCGTCCGTCGACGATCTCGAGGATGTCTGAAGAGTCGATTGTCGGGCGCACATACCCAAGGGCAAGTGCGCGGTCGGCGAACGACAGCAGCGCGTCCAGCTCGCCGATCGCCGCCGCGGTGGTCTGCACGGAGGTGGTGCGCAGGGCGACGCGCGCCACCACATCCTTGAACAGCTCCTCCTCCAGGGCGCAGGCGCGGTCCTGTGCGCCCATCACCTTGCGCTCGTACTCCTTCAGTTCCGGAGTGGTGAAGCGTTCGCCGGTGGTGAGGGTCTGGCGGCGTTCGTATTCCGGCGGTGCCTGGTGCGCCAGCGCCTTCGAGATCTCGATGTAGAATCCGAACACGCTATTGCGCCGCACCTTCAGCGTCTTGATTCCGGTGCGCTCGATTTCGCGCGCCTGGTACTCGGCGATCCAGCGATTGCCCTCGGCGGCGCTGTCGCGGAGCTCGTCGAGCTCGGCGCTGTAGCCCGGGGCGATGAGATTGCCCTCGGTAAGCAGGACATTCGGGTTCTCGGCGATCGCGCGGTCGATCAGATCCACCGTCTCGTTCTCGCATGAGAGCCGACCCAGCACCGACTCGAGCGTGGAGATGCCGGCGGCGGTGGTGGCAAGGCAGTCCCGCAGCTCGGGCGCCGGTCGCAGCGAAGACGCCAGCGCTTTGAGATCGCGGGCGTTGGCGCGTCCCGAATCGACTTTGGCGATCAGGCGCTCAAGGTCGCGCACGGCGCCAAGGCGCTGGCGCAGGGTCGACAGGACCATGCGCTCCTTCACGAACACGCCAACCGCATCATGACGCGCGATCACCGATTCCGGCATGCGCAGCGGACGACGGATCCAGGCGGCGAGCATTCGCGCACCCATCGGCGTGCAGGTGACGTCGAGCACGCCAGACAGCGACGCCTCGCGTGAAACGCCTTCGCCTGGCAGCAGCGCGAGATGGCGAATGGTGCCGGCGTCAAGCGCCAGCGCGTCGCAGCCATCGCGCAGACACAGCGAACGCACATGGCCAACCGGGTGGCGCAGGGTGACGTGCACGTAGTGCAGCAGCGCGCCGGCGGCGGAAATGGCACCGTCGTGGCCCTCGAGCCCGAAGCCGTCCAGGCCTACGACATTGAAATGACGCAGCAGCTCCTCGTATGCGGCGTCGACCGCGAAGGTCCAGGCGTCAGTGAGAGTGGGATTGTCGCAGAACGGAACCTTAGGGGCGTTTTCATCCTCCGGACGCGGCAGCACGATCTCCGCCGGGCGATAGCGGGCCACGGCGTCGCCCAGACGGTCCTCGTCCACGAACTCCTCGACGAAGAACTCTCCCGTGGACAGATCAAGCATCGCCAGCGCGCAGCGGCTCACCGCCGCCACATAGGTATTGGCGCCGGCGTCCAGCAGTCCGTCCTCGGTAACGGTTCCGGGGGTGACGATGCGCGTCACCTCGCGGCGCACCACATTGCCCTTCTTGACGAGGCGGGGATCCTCCATCTGGTCGCAGATGGCGGCCGTCTTGCCGGCGCGGATGAGCTTGGCGAGGTAGGCGTCAAGGGCGTGATACGGTATTCCGCAGAGCGGGGCGCCGGCACGCTGCGTCAGCGTGGCGCCGAGAATGGGCGAGGCGATGATGGCGTCCTCGCCGAACATCTCGTAGAAATCACCCAGGCGGAACATCAGGATAGCGCCCGGCGGCAGTTCGCGCTTGATGGCGCGATACTGGCGCTGCATTGGTGTTAGTTCTTCCGACATTGGCGCCACCGGCGATCAGAGCCGCTTGATCTTGATGTTGCGAAACGACACGGTGGAATCGCAGTGGTCCTGCAGCAGAATGCGTCCGGCGCGGGTCAGGCCCCACTTGCCGTTCAGGTCGAATTCCTTTTTGTCGGAGTACTTGCTCCGCCTGAAGACCTCCTTGAAAACCTCGCCGCCGCGTTCATACTCGAGCACCATCACCCCGTTGATCCAGTGTTCGACGTGGCGGCCCTTCGACAGCACCATCGCGGTGTTCCACTCGCCGAGCGGCTTGACGTGGGCCTCGGCCCGCGCCGGCAGCATGTCGTAGAGCGACGCCACGCGGCGGTTGCCGTCGCGGCCCTTCGACGCATCGGGGTGGGCGTCATCGAGGATCTGGTATTCGAGCGTGGTGCCGTTGTTCACCGTCTCGTCGTAGAAGTACTTGATGCCGCTGTTGGCGGCGCGGGTGAGACGGAAGTCGAGCTTGAGGCAGAAGTCGGTGAACTTGGCCGTGGTGACGATATCGCCCCCGCCGCCGAGCGCCGCCTGCTCCGCCGGCAGATCCTCCCACTGTCCATCTGCGGATATCCGCTTGCAGGGCAGCACGGTCAGCACGCCGTCTTCGATCTTCCATCCCTTCTCGGGGGCCTTCTTGCAACCACTGTTCACCCCCACCCAGCCGTCGAGCGATTCGCCGTCCCAGAGCAGATGCCAGTTCTCGGCCTTCTCGAATTCGGTCAGGGTGTTTGGCGCCGGCGGCGGAGGAGTCGAACACCCGACCACCAGCGCCATGGCAAATGGTATCGCAAGAATCTTCATCTTCGGACCCCTTCCCATCCGCTAGCGGTTAAGCACGTCAAGAGTTGCCCTTACAACGCCCTCGAGCGCTCCCGAACCGGGCTTCATGGCGAGGGCGGCCTTGCGGTCGAACTTCTTCGCCAGTGCCGCAAGCTCGTCGGCGCGCTTCCCCGAGGCCTTGAGGATGTTGAACTTCTCCGCCTGCTGGATGCCGTTCAGCAGGGCGAGGAAGCGCATCGAGGGCTGCGCTCCGGGATAGACGAGGAAGGTGTCGCCGCTGGCCCAGTCGTTGTAGCTCGCGTTGGCGGCGGGGTCGGCTGGCCAGCTGTTCCAAGCCCAGCGCAGAAGACCGTCAAGCCCGCACATCGCCGGATAGGCGCCGCACCAGAATGCCTCGTCCAGGCCAGAATGCATGAAGGTGTTCGGGGCGTTGGGACCGCAGCAGATGTAGAACGTGGTGGGCTGATCCTTCGCCCGGCGGGCGGGAACTTCGGCGAGGAAAGGATCATCCACGCCTTGAAGCGCCTGCGAGAAGTAATCGACCTCGATGCCCTTGTAGTCGCTGGGCTTGCGGCAGCCGGCCATCGAAATCTTCAGGCCCGGCGCCATCTCGCGCACGAGGGCGACGGTGTTGCGCAGATCCTCTGGCGAGCGCTCGTCCAGGGAAATGTAGGTGTCGGCCAGCCAGCCCTTGGTCTTCAGATGTGCGGTGAACGCGGTGAGGAACGGTCCCCAGTACTCCCGGAAGAACGGCGTGCCGGGCTTGGCCTCCGCCTTCTGGAGCTCGCCCTTCTCGTTCGTCCAGCTCACCTTGTAGCCCCAGGGACACATGGTGTAGCAGGAGATCTTCGGACCGATCCCGCAGGAGCGGCCAAACTCGACGTAGCGGTCGAAGAGCGAGAAGTCGAAACTGGTGGAACCGTCGGCGCGGCGGACATGGCCGACCATCGAGCCATAGCCGTCGTAGCACTGGTGGTTCCACGGCAGATCAACCAGCGTCACGGTGAGCCATTTCTGCCCGGCCGACGCCAGCATCTCCCACACCGGCTTCATCACCGCGAAATGCTCCTTCGAGAACGGCTTGACACCGCTCTGGCGCGCGACGGCCCAGGGATGCTGCCAGAGATCGAGCTTGTATTTCCATTCCCGCGCCGGCGGCAACACGCGGTCGACAACGCGGAACTTCACGTCGCCGAGGGTATACACGCCAGGCTTGGCATTGGACGCCACTCGGATCTGCACGACGCCCTTGCTGGGCGCCTTGTCGCCCCAGACCACGCGGTCGGCGGCGAAGGCGAACTCGTGTCCGCGCGGCTTGGTGGCATACATCACCTCGCGGGCAACACCCACACGCACCTCTAGCCCTGGCGCCGTGCCCGTGACGGCGGCGCCATCCGGCAGCACGGCCGAAACGGTTTCACCGCGCCAGCCGGCGAGGTCAAGAGTGGCTGCGGACGCCGCGACGGCGGCCATGGTGGCGGCAAAGCCGATCAATGTCTTCTTCATGTCATCTCCCCTATTCTTTGTTTGATTGAAATTATACCAAAACGAACCGTTTTCCGCAACCCGAAGCGAAACGGGCTACCTGCTCTGCGCGGGATCTGGCAACGCGCGGTCGGACGGCAGCAGCCCCCGCACACACTGTTCAACCCGGTCGTAGAGATTGCGCAGATGCGTCTCGTTGATCCGATCCGTCTTCCACGCCCACACCAGAACGCCCGCCGCCACGACGAGCACGAGGCGCAGCAGACAGCCGGCCATCGACTTTCCCGGCCGCGCCCGCTTGCGCCGGTGCTTCTCGTCCTCCTCCCAGCGCTCCCCCGCTCTAAGGGCGGCTTCGTGCATGGCCTGGGACTGGACATTTTCTCCTCGTTCATCTCGCGGCCTCAGCGGCATATCTCCTTCTCCGTCGTTTTTCTGCGCACCATGCAGGTGCCCTTGATGATCTCGATTCCATGACAGGCGGCAATGCAGATGCCATAGTTGACGATCGGCACGCCCGCCTCCCGGCATCTGGCGATGCGGCGCTGCACTTCGCGGCGCGTGAGCATGCATCCACCACACTGAACCACCAGCGAGTACGGACGCTCCCCGACCGGCGGCGGTATCGGGAAATCGCCACCGCTCGCGAAGTCGAACTCAAGACGCCGCCCGGTGAACTCGCCAATCCAGCGCGGAAGCTTGACCGTGCCGATGTCCCCGCACTGCCGCCGATGGGTGCACCCCTCCGCGATCAGCACGCGGTCGCCGTCCGCAAGCCGCCTCATCGCAGCCGCCCCCTCTACGTAGGCGGCAAGGTCGCCCTTCGAACGCGCGAAGACAATGGAGAACGAGGTGAGCGGGATCGACGGCGGCACGAGCCGCGTGACCGTGGCAAATGCCTGGCTGTCGGTAATCACGAACCTGGGCGAGACGGCGGCGCAGAGGCGGGGAAAATCGTCGGTGCACTGGCACACGAGCGCCGCCGCTCCACGGTCGAGCAGTTCCCGGATCACCTGCTGCTGCGGAAGGATGAGGCGCCCGCGCGGCGCCGAGCCGTCAATCGGGCATACGCACACAACCACGTCGCCCGGCTCCACCAGATCGGCCACCAGCGGACGCGATACGTCCGCCACCGCCACGGCGGCAAGACGTGCGCGGAACGACTCCACATCCTCGCCGCGCCGGTACTCAAGCGTCTGCACGCCGAAGCGGGCACACTCGCGGGCGAAGCGCGCCCGCACCTCGGTCTCCCTGGCGGCGTCGGAATCCTCGGCGGAGACGACCCACACCGCGATGTCGGCGGTCTCGAGCACCTTGGGCGAACGACGCACCCGCTCCTCGCCCAGCGCACCGACGTCGTCCAGGCCGGCTGTGTCCACCAGCATGCACGGTCCCAGCGGCAGGATCTCCATCGC
>JAZRXT010000100.1:0-6742 GCA_045600365.1 Kiritimatiellia bacterium
CCTGCGCGGCGGCAAGTATGCGGCGCATGTTCTTCGCCGTGGTGGCGCGGAACTCCATGCTGGCGACGCCGGTCTTGATGGTGTTCATGAGGTTCTCGAACATGTCGAACGCTTCGCGCTTGTACTCCACCAGAGGATCGCGCTGACCATAGGAACGCAGATTCACACTGTGGCGCAGATCGTCCATCGCGCGCAGATAGTCCTGCCATTCGCGGTCGATGCACTGCAGGAACACGCCGCGCTCCATGTGCGGCAGCACCTCCTGGTCCTCGGTGGCGCACTTGTCCTCGTACGCCTCGCTCACGGCCTTGAAGATCGCCTCGCTCGCCTTTGCCGGCTCGCCGAGGAACGGCTTCACCACCTCGGGCGTGATCGAAACCGGGAAGGTGACGCTGATCCAGTTGATGAAATCTTCCACCCCCGAGCCCTTGGGATCGGAAAGGTAGCGCTCGCACTGGGTGAGGACGAGATCCTCGAACACGTCGAGGATCGTACCATGCACGTTCTCGGGCGTGCCGCTGAGGATGGAGCCGCGCAGATCGTAGACGATCGAGCGCTGGCGGTTCATCACGTCGTCGAATTCGAGCGTGCGCTTGCGAATCGCGAAATGCTGCTGTTCGACGCGGCGCTGGGCGGTCTCCACCGACTTGTTGAGCCAGCGGTGCTCCATCACCTCGCCCTCCTTCATGCCCAGACGCTGCATGATGCCGGCGATCTTCTGCGAACCGAAGAGGCGCATCAGATTGTCCTCGAGCGAAATGTAGAACTGCGAGGAACCGGGGTCGCCCTGACGCGAGCAGCGGCCACGCAGCTGGCGGTCGATGCGCCGCGACTCGTGGCGCTCGGATCCGATCACGTGCAGACCCTGGGGATGCGCCTCCAGAATCTGCTGGATGGTGTCCTTCTCGCCGGGGGCGCGGTCCTTGAGCGCAAGCTGGCTCTTCACGACCTCCTGCGGCAGCGTCACGACGCCGGCGCCGAGCTTGATGTCAGTGCCACGGCCCGCCATGTTGGTGGCGATCGTCACCGCGCCAGGCTGGCCCGCGAGCATGACGATCTCCGCCTCGCGGGCGTGGTTCTTGGCGTTCAGCACCTCGTGGGGTATCTTCGCCACCTTCAGCAGTCGCGACAGCACCTCGGAGGTGTCGACCGTGACGGTGCCGAGCAGAACCGGCTGCCCCGCCTCATGGCGCTTCTTCACCTCCGCGATGATGGCCTTGTACTTCTCGCGCTGGGTGCGGTAGATCTGGTCGTTGCCGTCGATGCGGCGGATCGGGCGGTTGGTGGGGATCACCGTCACGTCGAGCTTGTAGATGTCCTTGAACTCGCGCGCCTCGGTCTCGGCGGTACCGGTCATGCCAGCGAGCTTCTTGTAGAGACGGAAGTAGTTCTGGATGGTGATCGTGGCGAGGGTCTGCGACTCCTTCTCGATCTCCACGCCCTCCTTGGCCTCGACCGCCTGGTGGAGACCGTCGCTCCAGCGGCGCCCGGGCAGGATGCGGCCCGTGAACTCGTCGACGATGTAGACATGGTTCTCCTGCACCACGTAGTCGACATCTCGCTCGTAGAGGCAGTAGGCGCGCAGCAGCTGGTCGACCACATGCACGCGCTGACTGCGCTCCATGAAGTCGGCCTGGACCTCGCGTTTGCGGGCCGCACGGTCCTCGGGGGACAGACTCTTGTCGCCGTCGATCATCGCCATCTCGCCCGCGAGGTCGGGAATGACGAACATCTTCGGATCCTGCGGGCACATCTTGTCGCACCCGTTGTCGGTGAGCGCCACCTCGCGAGAACGCTCGTCAATCGTGAAGTAGAGCTGCCCCCGAAGCTCCCGGCCCTCGTCGCGGTGCATCTCGGACAGCATCTGCATCTCCACCTCCTCGTGGAGCTTGCGGATGGACGCATCCTCGAACATGTGCAGCATCTGCTTGTGCTTCGGCGTCGAATGGTACACCTGGTAGATGCGGCGCTTGCAGCCCCATTCGTTCCCTTCCGCAAGGCACTTCTTCGCCTCGGCGATGAACTCGTTGCACTGCTGGGTCTGGATCTTCACGATCGCCGACACCAGGGGATTCATCGCGGTGTACTGGGCACTGGTCGAAACCGTGGCCGGACCGGAGATGATGAGCGGCGTACGCGCCTCGTCGATCAGAATCGAGTCCACTTCGTCAACGATCGCGAAATGGTGGCCGTTCTGCACCACCTGCTCGGGCTGCACCGCCATGCCGTTGTGGCGCAGATAGTCCAAGCCGTATTCCGAATTGGTGCCGTAGGTGATGTCGCAGCGGTACTGCTCGAAGCGCTCGGCCGAATCCATCGAGTTCTGGATGCAGCCCACGGTGAGGCCAAGATACTTGTAGAGATGCCCCATCCAGGTGGCGTCGCGGCGCGCCAGATAGTCATTGACCGTCACGAGCTGCACATTCTTGCCGGACAGCGCATTGAGATAGAGCGGCAGGGTGGCGACAAGCGTCTTGCCCTCGCCTGTCTGCATCTCGGCGATCTTGCCCTGATGGAGCACGATGCCGCCCACCAGCTGGCAATCGAAGGGAATCATATCCCAGGTCAGGGTGTGACCACATACCTCCTCGGTCGTGCCCACGAGATGGCGGCACGCATTCTTCACTAGCGCGAAGGCCTCGGGCAGAATGTGGTCGAGCGACTCGCCGTCAGCAACGCGCTTCCTGAACTCCGCCGTCATGCGCGGGAAGTCCTCGTCGGTGAAATTCTTAGCCTGGTACTCCGCCTCAATACGATTGATCTCCGCCACGACCGGGCGGATACGCTTGAGATCGCGGGCGTTCTTGGTGCCGAAAATTTTCTTTAGAATGTCCATAGGAAGATATATTATAGCAAAAAAAGCGCGTGAATGGGATAAAAAAGTGACGAAGACGGCAAATAGCTCAGGAAAGCAGGTAGCGTTCCGCTTCCAGAGCTGCCGCCGCGCCCGCTCCTGCCGCCACAACGGCCTGCTTGTAGAACGGATCCGCACAGTCCCCGGCGGCAAATACCCCCGGCACCGAGGTGCGCGAACGGTCTACCTTGACGTACCCGGCGGCATCGAGATCCAGCTTGCCGGCGAATAGCTTCGTCTCGGGATCGTGGCCGATGGCCACGAACGCACCGGAAACCGGCACCTCCAGGACATCTCCGCCCCCTTCAACCGTGGAGCGCAGCCGCAGTGCCGAGAGTTTCCTGCCATCGCCCAGAAACTCGTCCACCACCGAATTCCAGTGCACTTCGATCCTGGGATCCGCCAGCACACGCTCCGCCATCGTTTTTGACGCCCTGAACGCATCGCGCCGGTGGATCACGTGCACCTTGCGGCAGAGACGCGCGAGATAGAGCGCGTCGCCCATCGCGGTGTCGCCGCCGCCAATCACCGCCACATCGGCATCACGGTAGAAAGAGCCGTCGCAGGTGGCACAGGCGCTTACACCGTGGTTGCGGTACTTTGTCTCGCCGGCTATGCCGGTCCAACGCGCCGCGGCGCCAGTGCAAATCACCAACGTGCGCGCCTCGATGGTCGCGCCCATCATCGTCTCGAGCTTCTTGACCTCGCCATCAAGCGAGCAGTCCTGGATTTCGTCCATGAGGAACTCGACGCCGCAGCGCTCCGCCTGGGCACGCATCGCGGCCATCAGGTCCGGGCCCTTGATCGGCTGGGAAAAGCCCGGGAAATTCTCCACCTCCGTGGTCTGCACGAGCTGACCTCCGCTGCGCATTCCCTCCACCAGCAGGGGCTTGAGATTGGCACGCGCCGCGTAGATGCCGGCCGTGAGGCCAGCAGGACCGCTGCCGATTACAACCACGTCGTGAATCATACCGCCTCCACCTTGAGCGTGAGGTTATCCTGCCCAATGACCCGCGCCCGAGCCCCGACCTCCAGCTCGACATCGGCCACAGCGTTCCACTCGGCGTCACCGAGGATTACCCGCCCCGGCGCAGTGGGGGCAATGGCGGAAACCACCTCGCAGAAACGCCCCACGTATTCGCTGCGCAGCGGATCGCTAGCGACCCTGTCGCCCAGGAACACGCTCTTCACCATCCGGCGCAGGGTGACCAGGAACACGATCGAAAACAGCGTGAACAACGCCATCTGCCATGCCGGCGTCGGCTGCAGATTCTGCGGCAGCACGAACAGGAGCATACCCACCGCCGCCGCCGCCAGGCCGAAGAAGAAGATCACAAACCCCGGTACCATCAGCTCGGCGAACATCAGGAATGCCCCAACATACAGCCATAGCCACTGTGCTGAAAGAAAATCCATCGCCCGATCCCCCCTTCTCGATATGCCGCCGCTAGGCAATCACGGCGATTTTCTGCCCCTTGACCACCGCCTCGCCGTGCCTGACCAGGAAGGTGATTTTGCCGGAAGCCGTCGCCTTGATCGGATTGAACAGCTTCATCGCCTCCACGATGCAGCAGGCGTCGCCGGCCTTGACCATGGCGCCGTCGGCCGCGAGTTCCGGCTTGCCGGGCCCGGCGCTGCGGTAGAAGGTTCCGTTGAGCGGTGCCTCGACCGGCGTGCCCTTCGGCTCCGCAGCCTCCGCCTCGGTGGCTACCGCCGCCGGGGCATCAGCCGGCGATGGCTCGACGGCCGCAACGGCCGAGAGCTTCGACGGATCGAAAGTGCCCCCGCAGGATGCCATCAGGGCGGCAAATGCCTTGCCGATCGCCGCAAACTTCGCGTCCGCCGACTCGGCCACGGCGGGTGCCGCCTCCTGCTTCTTCGCGGCCTCGACGTCGGCGGGGATCGGATCTCTGGCGCCCTCTGGCTGGGCACGCCACTTGAAGTAGCCAAGCGCGACTTCGGGGAAGAGACAGTAGGATAGGATGTCCTCCTCCGCCTGGATCAGCTGGGACGGAATCTCGGCCGCCGCCGCCGCCAACCCCGGCTTGAGCAGATCAGCCGGCCGGCACGAGATCGGCTTGAGATCGCCCATCAGCTTCTTCTGCAGCTTCTTCGCGATCGGCGCAGGAGTGCGCCCATAGTAGCCGGCGGCATAGTGCCTGGTTTCATCGGTCACCATCGAATAGCGCTTGCCGGAAAGCACATTCAGCACACTCTGCACCCCCACGATCTGCGAGGTAGGCGTGACCAGCGGCGGATAGCCCATGTCGGAACGGGTCTTCGGCAGTTCCGCCAGCACCTCGTCCAGACGGTCCAGCACCCCCTGCTGGGCGAGCTGGCTGCGCAGATTGGAGATCATGCCGCCGGGAATCGCATGCACCAACACGCCGGCGTCAACGGGCTCGACGCGGGCGGAAGACGCGGGCTGGCGCTTCGCCTTGAGCTCCTTGAAAAAGCCATTGACGCGCCCGATCACCGTGCGGTCGAGACCGGTGTCGTATCCCTCAGAGGCGAGAATCGCCAGCACCGACTCGCACGGGGGCTGGCTCGAGAACGACGACAGAGTGGAGATCGCGGTGTCCACGCAGCCCGCGCCGGCCTCGACGGCGGCCAGATACATCGCCGTTGCCATGCCGGAAGTCATGTGGGAATGCACCTGGATTGGCAGCTCGGGGCAGTTCTTCACCAGCGCGCCGACGAGTTCGCGGGCGGCACCGGGAGTGAGAATGCCGGCCATGTCCTTGATAGCCAGCGAGTCGATGCCCATCGACTGCTGTTCCTTCGCGAGCTTCACGTAGGCATCGACCGTGTGGACTGGCGAAACGGTGTAGGAGATCGTGCCCTGCGCATGCCCACCGTACTTCTTGACCGCGGCAATCGCCTTCTCGAGATTGCGAGGATCGTTGAGGGCGTCGAAGACACGGAAGATGTCCATGCCGTTCTCGCAGGCAAGCGCCACGAAACGGTCGACAATGTCGTCGGGATAGTGCTTGTAGCCAAGGATGCTCTGGCCCCGCAGCAGCATCTGCAGCGGAGTCTTGGGGCAGGCCTGCTTTATGAGACGCAGACGCTCCCAGGGATTCTCGCGCAGGAAGCGCATGCACACGTCGAAAGTCGCGCCGCCCCAGCATTCTAGCGAGTAGTACCCGGCATTGTCTATTTCCGAGGCAATGGCCAGAATGTCGTCGGTACGCATACGCGTGGCCCACAGGGACTGGTGGGCGTCGCGGAGAGTGGTGTCGGTGATGCGGATGCGTCTATAGCTATCGTTGTTTTTCATGCCAATATTCTACCAAAAAAACGGGCAGAATTCAACCAGTTTGAACGGGCTGACCGATTACGAATTCAACCAGAGACCGGTGACAATCACATCGCCTGTATCCAGCAGCTGGCCGAGATCGCACCGTCCCATGCCACCACTGCCGATCAGTATCCAGTCATCTGCACGGAACGGAATGAGCCGTCGTCAAGTTCCTCCTCTAGGACGACATCGTCGAGCCAGCCCACGGCGCCATGACCGAAGTTGAACATCAGGCGGATGATCGCGCCGCCGGACGGCAGCGTGAACGTATCGGAGACCGCGCGCCAGCCGTCGGCGGCGGCAGGCGACTCGAACCTGTGCCCGTAGAGTCCGCGCAGCTCGTCGGTGTAGACTCCGAACGTGAAGTTCCACTTCGGCGATCCTTCCTTCGTGCGCATCCACGCGCCGATGCGGTACCTGCGCCCGGGCCTGAACACCGGATCGCGCAGATCGACGTTGCGCGCCACCTGTATCTTTTCGTCGGGATGCGCGTCCACGCGGAGCGACCATGCCCCCCCATGCTTCACCGCGCCGTCGGCGCAGGCCGTCGACTTCGCATCCTTGCGGCGATCGGTCACCGTCCAGCC
>JAZRXT010000101.1:0-12066 GCA_045600365.1 Kiritimatiellia bacterium
CACGCGGAAACGGAATTTGAGAAATATAAGATCGTTCAGGACAAGCTTTTCATGAGCGACTATGACCGCTTTTTGCTTGCCCTCGAAGAAGAGGCGAAGCGGGCAAAGGGCGAAACTGACGAAGGTGGGGAATAATGAACGACTTTACTCTGGTTGCCGAGACGGACAAATACACAGTCGTGGGAAGCTACGAGCCGGAGAAGAAGAACTCGCTTCTGTATGAAAGCGAGGCGGCGCTGGAGAAGCGGTTCATTGCGATTCTCGAAGGACAGGGCTACGAATATTTGAGCATCAAAACCGAGAAGGACTTGATCGACAATCTGCGCGTCCAGCTCGAACGGCTGAACCGCGTCACCTTCACGGACAGGGAATGGGATCGGTTCTTCAAGGAAAAGCTTGCCAACGAGCAGGAGCATATCGTCGAGAAGACGGCGAAGATCCAAGAGGACTTCGTTCAGGTGATGGATCGCGATGATGGCACCTTCAAGAACCTGAAGCTCATCGACAAGAGCCAGGTTCATAACAACTTTTTGCAAGTTATTAACCAGTATGAAGCTAGTTATTCTAGAAGTTCTAGTGTTTCTAGTAATTCTAGAGATTCTAGAAGTTCTAGCGAACCCCGAAGCTGTCGCTACGATGTCACCGTCTTGGTGAATGGCCTACCGCTCGTCCACATCGAGCTGAAGCGCCGCGGTGTTGCCATCAAGGAGGCGTTCAACCAAATCCGCCGCTATGATCGCGACAGCTTCTGGGCGGGTTCGGGGCTTTTTCAGTATGTGCAGCTGTTCGTCATCTCCAATGGGACACACACCAAGTACTATTCCAATACGACGCGTCTCAACTACTTGAACGAGTTGCAGCGTGAGACCATGCGACGCGGCGGAAACGTCCGTCGGATGACCTCAAATTCCTTCGAGTTCACGAGCTGGTGGGCGGATGCGGCGAATCGGACGATTGCCGACCTTGTGGACTTCGCGAAGACCTTCTTCTCGAAGCACGTGCTTCTCAACATCCTGACGCGCTATTGCGTGTTCGACACCGACCGCAAGCTGCTGGTGATGCGTCCCTATCAGATCGCCGCGACCGAGCGCATCTTGAACCGTATTCTCGTCGCTGGCAATCAGAAGTGGATGGGGTCGACTCGGGCGGGCGGCTACATCTGGCACACGACGGGATCGGGCAAGACGCTCACCTCGTTCAAGACCGCCATCCTCGCCTCGCACATGGAGGGCATCGACAAGGTGCTCTTCGTAGTGGATCGCAGCGATCTCGATTATCAGACAATCAAGGAATACGACCGCTTCGAGAAGGGCGCGGCGAATTCGAACACTTCAACGAAGATTCTGGAATCGCAGCTTGACGATCCGAATGCGCGGATCATCATCACGACGATTCAGAAGCTCGGTGTGCTGTGCAGTAAGTTGAAAGTGGAAAGTGGAAAGTTGAGAGTGGAGAGTGGAAAGTTGAGAGTTGATGTCGACAACAACTCTCAACTCTCAACTCTAAACTCTAAACTCGTATCAAAACGGTACGTTTTGATCTTCGACGAGTGCCACCGCAGCCAGTTCGGCGAGCTGCACCAGAAGATCACCAAGACCTTCAGGAACTACCACATCTTCGGGTTCACCGGAACGCCGATCTTCGCGGTCAACGCGGGTACGGGCGGCAACATGCTCTTGCGGACGGCGGCTCAGGCGTTCGGCGATCAGCTCCACGCCTATACGATTGTCGATGCGATTCGCGACGGGAATGTGCTGCCGTTCAGGATCGCGACCGTCAACACGGTGAGGCAGAAGGAGGAGAAGCCCGACAAGAAGGTGCGGGCCATCGACACCGAGGAGGCGATGCTGGATCAGAAGCGCATCGCGAGTGTGGTGCGGTACATTCTCGACAATTTCGACTCGAAGACCTATCGCTCGAAGGCCTACACGGTCAAGGGCGTCAAGAAGTTCGGCTTCAATTCTATTCTTGCCTGTGCATCCATCCCTGCCGCGATAAAGTATTACGACGAGTTCTGGCGGCAGATGGCGGAGGGCGGGCGTCAGCTCAAGGTTGCGACGATCTTCACCTACTCGGCGAACGGGGACGATCCGGAGGACGGCTCGCTTGATGCGGGAGGGGATCCGGGCGAGCTGCCGCAGGCAAGCCGGGATTTTCTCGAATCGGCGATTGACGACTACAACAGGATGTTCGATGTCAGCTTCTCGACGAACGGGGAGGCGTTTCAGAACTATTACCGCGACTTGTCGATGCGGGTCAAGAACCGTGAGATCGACATTCTGATTGTCGTCAACATGTTCCTGACGGGATTCGATGCGACCACGCTCAATACGCTGTGGGTCGATAAGAATCTTCGGATGCACGGACTCATCCAGGCGTTCTCGCGTACGAATCGTATCTTGAATTCGGTCAAGACCATCGGCAACATTGTCTGTTTCCGCGATTTGCAGCGCGAGACGGACGAGGCCATTGGACTTTTCGGTGACAAGGATGCCGCCGGAATCGTCCTCATCCGCACCTTTGACGAATACTACAACGGCTACACCGATGAGAACGGCAAGTATGTGAAGGGCTACAAGGATCTGATTGCCGATCTTCTTGCGATCTTCCCGCTCGGGCAGCCGATTGTCGGAGAAAAGGCGGAGAAGGATTTCATCGCCCTGTGGGGTAAGATTCTGCGGATGCGCAACTTGCTCGCCTCGTTTGACGATTTTACCGACAAAGGTATTCTTGCGGATCGGGACATGCAGGATTATCAGAGCGTCTACATTGACATGTACGGACGCTACCGTGACCGCGAGAAGGTGGAGAAGGAATCCATCACGGATGATGTCGTCTTTGAGATGGAGCTGGTGCGGCAGGTCGAGGTCAACATTGATTACATCCTGATGCTGGTGGCGCGGTATCATCAGGAGAACTGCCGGGACAAGTCCATCAAGGGGGCGATTGACAAGGCCATTGGCAGTTCGCTGGAGCTCCGGTCGAAGCGTGAACTGATTGAGGCGTTCCTCGCGAGCGTCAATGCCGACGGGAGTGTCGAGGATCAATGGATGACGTTTGTGAAGGAACAGAAACACCGTGATCTCGATGCGCTGATTGCCGAAGAGAAGCTTAAGCCGGACGAGACGGTGGCGTTCTTCGAGGGTTCGCTTCGTGATGACTTCCTCAAGACCACCGGCACGGACATCGACCTGATTCTCCCGCCAATGTCCCGCTTCGGCGGCGGCAACCGCGAAGAGAAAAAACAGGCCGTTATCGCTAAACTTCAAACGCTCTTTGATCGATACAATGGACTGGTTGGGGAGTAAATGTCACCTGCCCCCACCGCCCGGAATCTTCGACAGACGAAAAGAAAAATTGCGTAAATCGCTGGATTGTGGTATCATATATGGGTGATTTTTTCTGTCAATGGAGTAAGAAATGAAATACGATAAAAACCATGCGTTGCTCGAGACCTCGATTCCGGGGCTTCCCGCCCCCAAGAGCGGCAAGGTCCGTGATGTCTTCGATCTCGGCGACAAGCTGCTGATGGTCGTCACCGACCGCATCAGCGCCTTCGACGTGATTCTCCCCACCGGCGTTCCGGACAAGGGCAAGGTGCTCAACCAGCTTTCGCTCTTCTGGCTCGACTTCCTGGGCATGAAGAATCACCTCATCACCGCCGACGTGGACCTCTATCCGGCGGAGCTCCAGTGCGTCAAGGAGGATCTGCGCGGACGCTCCATGCTGGTCAAGAAGGTCAACATGGTGGAAGTGGAGTGCATCGCTCGCGGCTATCTCACCGGCAGCGGGTGGAAGGAGTACCAGAAGAGCGGAACCGTCAACGGGCAGAAGCTGCGCGAGGGCTACCAGAACGCCTCCAAGCTCGACGAGACGCTCTTCACCCCCACCACCAAGGCGGCGATCGGCGACCATGACGAGGCGATCAACTTCGACGAGACCGTCAAGCTCGTGGGCGAAGAAACCGCCAAGGCGCTGCGCGACGCCACCATCGCCCTCTACACCCAGGCGGCGGACTACGCGCGCGGCCACGGCATAATCATCGCCGACACGAAGTTCGAGTTCGGTCTCGATGCCGATGGTTCGCTCATTCTCGCCGACGAGGTGCTGACTCCCGACAGCTCGCGCTTCTGGCCCGAGAGCTCGTACGCCGTCGGCTCCAATCCCCCGTCGCTCGACAAGCAGTACGTGCGCGACTGGCTTGATTCCATCAATTTCAACCATCAGCCGCCGGGTCCCGAACTGCCGGACGATGTGATCGCCCGCACTCGCGAGATCTATGTCAAGGCCTACGAGGAGCTGAGTGGCAAGAAACTGGTCTGAGGCCGCGCTCGCGGTCTTCGACGCCTATCCCTGGCGCAGCGAGGAGGAGAAGGCGAAGGCGCGTGCCGAGAGCGAGATGGTCTCCTTCGGCGACGCGGTGGAGCCCGAGGATCTTCCGCTCAAGGTGCGCCAGTGGCGGCGCCGCGATGCCATGTGCAGACCATCTGCCTGGCGGTGGAACGGCGAGAGTCTTGACGAACTGACCCGTGAATTCGAGACGGCCATTCTCACCCAGGCTCTTGAGGCGAGCGGTGGCAATGCGTCGGCGGCGGCGCGTGCGCTGGGGACAACTCTTCGCATCGTGGACTACAAGATGCGGCGGCTGGGACTAACAGGACTTAAGGCAAATAAAAAGAAAAGGAAATAAAAATGGGTATATTCGACCAGATGAAACAGGCCATGCAGATGCGCTCTGAGGCGAAGAAACTGCAGGCCGAAATCGAGAAGCTCCAGGTGGAGTACGCGAATGGTGGCATCAGCGTGACCGCCCGTGGCGACTTCACCATCTCCTCCATCAAGATCTCGCCCGAGGCATGGGCCGAGGCCGCCGGCGGCAAGCCGGAGCGCTTCGAGACAATGCTCTTCAACGTCGTCAACGGCGCGCTCAAGAGCATCAAGAAGACCACGCAGGAGCACATGGCCCGCATGATGCAGGCCGGTGGCATGGGCAATCTCTTCGGCAGCAAGTGATGCTTGAGCCGATCGAGCAGCTGACCTGCGCGCTAGCGCGTCTGCCCGGGCTCGGGCGGCGAAGCGCCGGGCGCGCCGCGCTCGCGCTTGTGCGCGAGCGTTTGCGTCTGCTCGATCCGCTGGCCATTGCGCTGCGCGGCGCGGCGGACCGGGTCCGCTGCTGTTCTCGATGTGGTGCCTTCACCACCGTCGGCGACGACCCCTGCGGCCTTTGCACCAATCCCACACGTGACGGATTGCTGCTATGCGTGGTCGAGGATCCTGCCGACATTGTCACGGTCGAGTCAACCGGCGCCTTCACTGGACGCTACCACGTGCTGGGGGGAAGACTCTCCCCGGCGCGTCGGCTTGGGCCCGACAAGCTGCGCCTCGCGGAACTGAAGGAGCGCATTGCGTCCGAGGGTTTCCACGAGGTCCTGCTGGCGCTGTCCACCGACATGGAGGGCGATGCGACTTGTGGCTACATTGCGGAGCTGCTTTCCGCCTGGCCTACCGCAGCCGATCCGGTAAGGGTCACTCGGCTTGCGTTCGGGCTGCCGGCGGATTCCGGCGTCGCCTATTCCGATCCATTGACGCTGCGGCGAGCGATTACGCATCGCTCCCCAGTATGATCTACAACCAAAGGAGAATGACCGAATGAAGAAAACAATGCTGTTTGCCGCCTCCGCGGCAGTGTGCGCGGCCTTCGCCGCCGACATCAACAACGCCTGGGTAAAGGGCGTCACCGACAAGGATCCCGTTTCGTACAAGAGCGGCGAGAACATGAAGTTCACCCTCACGCTCGAGAACGTGAAGGGGAATTTCGCGCCCAATGAATGGTTCCTCGACTGGAAGCGCTCCGGCGACGATGGCGTCATCGATTCCGGCCGGGAGCCGATCGCCAGCGGCAAGCCGTTCGTCTACACCACCAAGATCGCCAAGCCCGGTTTCGTGCGCCTTGAGGCGTATGTGGTCGATGGCAAGGGCAAGCGCTTCACCAAGAAGTTCACCGGTGACGCCACCACTCCCGAGGGGCGCAAGGCGATGAACGCATTCGAGCGCAGCAAGAAGAGCGTGTTCTTCGATGGCGGCGCCGGCGCCGACGTCGACTTCCTGCGCGTCGAGGGCGAGCCCGCCGACTGGGAGGAGTTCTGGGCGAAGCAGGCGAAGCGTCTTGAGCTGGTGCCGATGAAGGCCGAGCTCAAGGAAATCAAGCTTGGCAACAGCGACGTTCGCGGCTATGCGGTGCGCGTCGACTGCGCCGGCCTGCGTCCAGTCACCGGCTACCTCACGGTGCCGAAGGCGGTCGACCAGGGCAAGCTCTTCCCCGCCCGTCTCGAGACCCACGGCTACAGTGGCGACAGCTGCATGCACGCCGCCCCCAGCTGGGGCCGCAACAACGAGATCGTCCTCAACATCAACGCCCACGGTCTGAAGCTTAAGGAATTCGGCGCCACCGACGCCGACACGAAGGCACTGCGCTGGGAGACCCGCTCGCACGATCGTTCCTATGCGTTCGACCCGCTCCAGAATGCCGACCCCGAGGTTGCCTACTTCAACGGCATGGTGCTGCGCGTCAAGCGCGCCCTCCAGTATCTCAAGACCGTCAAGGGCTGGAACGGCAAGGACCTCATCGCCTCCGGTGGTAGCCAGGGCGGTCTTCAGACCATCTGGGCGGCCGGCTGCGGCGAAGGCGTCACCCGCGCCGAGAGCGGCATCACCTGGTGCTGCGACATGATCGTCTCCGGCGGCGACCGTCTCGATCGCTCGAAGCAGCTCGCGGCCGACGGCTGGTACATTCCCTGGACCAAGGCGCTCGGCTACTACGACGCCGCCATCTTCGGGCGCCACATCCCCAAGACCTGCACCACGATCATCACCCGCGCCGGTCCCGGCGACTACTGCTGCCCGCCCACGGGTCTGGCCAAGCTCTACAACGGAATGACCTGCCCCAAGCAGATCAACTGGATGCAGGGCAGCGAGCACGGCTACTGCCCGCCCGGCTACGAAGGCCGCGATTTCGTCCGCAAGGCGAAGTGAGGTCGCGACGGTGAGGAGAATACTGCTTCTTGCCGGTGAGGAGAGTGGGCTCTTCTACGCCGGGCGCATCCGCCGCGAGATTGCGGCGGCGCTCGGCGAGGAGCCCGAGTTCCGCGGTTTCCAGAGCGAGGGATTTGCCACGGCGGATCTCGCCGTGATGGGAATCTGGCCGGTGCTGAAGCGGTTGTTCTACTTTCTTGGCGTGGCGCGGCGCATGAAGCGGGTGATCCGCGAGTGGCGCCCGCATGCGGTAGTCACGATCGACTACCCCGGAATGAACCTGAAGCTCGCGGCGTACGCCCGTTCGCTGGGCATTCCCGCAGTGCACGTGGTGTGTCCGCAGGTGTGGGCCTGGCATCGCGGACGCATCCCGAAGATCGCCGCCTCGCTCACGAAGCTGCTCTGCTTCTTTCCGTTCGAACCGCTGGTGTTCCCGCGGCACGACGGCTTCGAGGCGAAGTTCATCGGCCATCCGCTGGTGGATGTGTTCGTCGCCGAGCGGGGCCGGACGCCCGGGGATGACGAGTTCCCGGCAGCGCGGGAGATCGCGGCCGCGCGCACGGCCGGACGCCGTGTCGTCGCCCTATTGCCAGGTTCCCGTCGTGGTGAGATCGAGCGCATCCTGCCGCGGCAGCTCGATGCCGCCAGGATGCTGCATTCGCGCGGCATCGACGCCCTCTACGTGATACCCGCCGCGAGTCCGCGGGCCCGGCGGCAGATTGACGCCATCCTTTCCGCAAAACCGGTGGATGGCGTGCTGTGCGTCGACGGGCACGCGCGCGACGTGCTGCGCGCCGCGGACGCGGCGGCGGTCGCGAGCGGAACCGCCACGCTCGAGTCCGCGCTGGCGCGCACCCCCACCGTCCTTGTCTACGCCACCACCCCGTCCTTCGCCTGGTTCTTGCGCTACTTCGTCACCGGGGTGAGATTCGCGGGACTCGCCAACATCATCGATGAGCGCTGCCGCTACGCCGGCGCCGAACCGCCCAAGCGCCGCCCCGGCGAGGGACCCGGAAAGGGCGGCCCCATGCCGGAGCTGCTGCAGGAGGAGTTCACTCCCCAGGCGCTTGCGGATCTGCTTGGCGCCTGGCTTGCCGATCCTGCCGCCCGTGCCGACGCGGTCGCCAAGCTCGACGGCGCGATGGTGCTGCTGCGTTCCGACGGCGATGCGCTGGGTCTGGCGGCCCGCGAGATAGTTTCGTGTTTGTAGTTTCTGCTGAAGCGACAATGTTCAATTGAAAATGAGAGAGCTTAGAGACATCCTGGCGGAAATCAACGTGGGTATCGAGGAGGCGTGCCGCAAGTCCGGGCGCAGCCCCGACGAGGTGGAGATCGTCGCCGTGACCAAGACGCACGGCGAGGACGTGGTGCGCGAGGCTTGGGAGGCAGGGCTCGGCATCGTGGGCGAGAACAAGGTCCAGGAGGCGGCCTGGAAGAAGGCGGCCTCGGTCTCGGGACCCGCCTGGCACCTCATCGGGCATCTCCAGAAGAACAAGGTGCGCGCCGCGCTGGGAATTTTCGATTTCATCCATTCCGTGGACTCCGCCGAGCTAGTCGAGCGCATCGACCGCACGGCTGAGGAGATGGGGGCATCGCCGCACATTCTCTTCGAGGTGAACGTCTCGGGCGAGGCGTCGAAGAGCGGAATGGCGCCGAGCGCCGTGGCGTGGGCGGTGGAGACGGTGATGGAGCGCTGCCCGAGGGTGACGCTGGAGGGGTTCATGACGATGGCCCCGTTTGTGCCGCCGGATAAGGTGGAGGAGACGCGAGGGGTGTTCGCGGCTCTCCGCGAGCTGCGCGACCGCACGGAGAGCGCCTTCGGCATATCGCTGCCGCGCCTTTCCATGGGAATGAGCGGCGACTGGCGCGTGGCGGTGGAGGAGGGAGCCACCTGGATTCGTCTGGGCACGGTGCTCTTCGGCGAGCGCCCGAAGCTGCGCGCGGTGCGGGCTGTTGCCGATGGCGGCGACGGCGACTTCGGCGCCGGGGGCGGGCTTGACTCCTATTCCGGGGCAGGTCCCACCGTGAGGATACTTGACTAGGGGCTAAGATGGCCGAAGGCGGCGAGAAGACGGAGATGCCCACCCCGAAGAAGCTGCGCGACGCGCGGCAGAAGGGGCAGGTATGCACGTCGAAGGACGTGGTCTCGACCGCTCTTTTGATCGTGCTGCTCTCGATTCTGGGCGCACTTGGCGTCGCCCTCACCGACGATATTTCCGAACTGATCCGATTCATTGGCAGCCGGGTGCAGGAGAATGACATTCCCGCGCTGCGCGAGGCGGGTAAGATGACGCTCTTCGTCATCTGCAAGCACTCCTTCCTCTTCGTCCTGGTGGCGGCGGCGACCGCGCTGGTGGCCAACGTGGTGCAGATTGGCTTCATGTTCACCTTCGAGCCGCTCAAGCCAGATCTCAACAAACTCAATCCGGCCCAGGGCGCAAAGAAGATATTCTCGATGAAGAACCTCTTCGAGTTCTGCAAGAACGTGGTAAAGGTGTGCTTCCTCGGATATCTCATCTACAAGATCATAGTGGCGTCGATCCCCGCACTGCTGCCGATGTGCTATGGCACGCTGGACGAAATCTTCCCCTGCCTTCGCGTCATCCTGAAGAACCTCGCCGTCTACACCATCTTCGGCTACGTGGTGATTGCCGTGGTGGACCGCATCTTCCAGCAGAAGAACTTCACCAAGCAGATGATGATGACCAAGGACGAGGTCAAGCGCGAGTACAAGGAGCAGGAGGGATCGCAGGAGGTCAAGCAGGCGCAGCGGGAATTCCGCAATGAGCTGCTCAACGGACCCGACCCCCGCGTGGCGACGAAGCAGGCGGACGTGGTGGTCACCAACCCCACCCATCTGGCGATCGGAGTGCGGTACCGTCCGGACGAGGCGCCGCTGCCGAAGGTGGTAGTTTCTGGCGCCGACCGGGTGGCGAAGATCATCCGCGACACCGCGCTCGCCGAAGGCATCCCCATCATGGAGAATATACCCCTCGCCCGTTCGCTCTACGCCCAGGTCAAGGTCGAGGAGTTCATTCCCGTCGACCTCGTGGAGCCGGTGGCGGAGGTGCTCAAGTGGGTCAAGCGGCTGGCGGACGCCAAGAAGGAGGACGATGAACTCGATTCCGTCGAACTCTGAGGTGCTGTCGCGCTCGGCCGCGGTGCTGGGCGAGGATGGTCTGGCCGCGCTGTCGCGCGCCCGGGTGGCCGTGGTCGGCGTGGGCGGCGTAGGCAGCTGGTGCGCCGAAGCGCTCGCCCGCACCGGGGTGGGGCGCCTGCTGCTGGTGGATCCGGATGTCGTGGACGTCACCAACCTCAACCGCCAGCTACCGGCAATGGCGTCAACAGTCGGCCGTCCCAAGGCGCAGGTGCTGGCCGAACGTCTCCGTGCGGTGATGCCGTCGGCGGATGTCGAGGCGATTGCCGGCGCCTACCGTTGCGGAGCCCCGGCATTTGACGTCGCCGGGTTCGATGCCGTCGTCGACGCCATCGACAGCGTCCGCGACAAGGCAAGGCTGCTGGCGGACTGTGTGGCGGCCGGAACGCCGGTGTGCTCTTCCATGGGCGCGGCGCTGCGCACCGATCCCACACGGGTCGCGCTGCGCGAGTTCCGCAAGATCGAGGGCGACGCCCTCGCGAGGGCGCTGCGCCATCAGTTCCGCGATCTGGGCGAGACGCCCGGCGGCGGGCGTTTCCTGTGCGCCGTTTCCGACGAGCCGCCGTTTAAGAGCGAAGTGCGCGGCTCGCTCATGACCGTGACCTGCGCCTTCGGCATGGCGCTGGCGGCGGCGGTGATAGACATCTTGAAAAGAAAGGAACGATAAAATGATCGAAATGACAAGAAGAGGTTTCCTGGCCGGTGCGGCGGCGCTGCCGTTCGCCGGTTGTCTTGGCGTCCGCGGCAAGGTGGCGCGCCGGGTGAATCCCGGCGATCGGATCAACGTGGCCATAATCGGCTGTGGCACCCAGGCGTACGACAACGTGCACCAGCTGCTGCAGGATTCGCGCGCCCAGATCACCGTGGTTTGCGACCCCGTCACCGAGGCGACCACCGGCTACCGCTACAATGCCAAGAGCCCGGGCGGCTGCGTTCCGTTCAAGCGCATCGTGGACGAGAGGTATGGCGGCAATGCGTGCCGCATGGTCAACGACTGGCGCGAAGTGGTGGCCGACGGCACGATCGACGCGGTGGTGATCTGCACCCCTGACCACTGGCACGCCATCATTGCGATCGCCGCCATGAAGGCGGGCAAGCACGTCTACTGCCAGAAGCCGATGACCCTCTCGATCGAGGAGGGGATCGTGATGACCCGCATCGCGAAGGAGACCGGCGTCACCTTCCAGGTGGGCAACCAGGGTCGCAGCTCGCCGTCGCGCCGCACCGCCTGCGAGATCATCGCCAACGAGGTGCTCGGCAAGACGAAGAGCTGCTTCGTGGGTCTGCCCGGGCATAGTGGCGGACAGTGGGGGCACGGCACCGACACCACCCGCATGGCTGCGCCCGCGTACTTCGCGCCCGGCATGTGGAACCTCTGGCAGGGTCCGGCCGAGCACTGGGAGAACAACGTCTTCATTCCCGGCATCCATGAGCCGATGTGCTGGCGCTGGAACAAGCGCTACGGCAACGGCATGATCGCCGACTTCGCCCCGCACGAGATCGACACCATGCACTGGGCGATCGGCATGGAGCGCGGCGGCCCCGTGGAGGTGAGCGGGATGAAGACCGGCGACTTCCAGCCGGACCGCACCATCTTCAGCTGGGCCGGCGAGTACGAGTTCGATCTTCGCTACCCCAACGGATTCGAGGCGAAGGTGATGAGCATGCGCGAGGGCGTGCCGCGCGGGCTGCTCTTCGAGTGCGCCGAGGGAACACTCGGTCTCTACGGCAACAAGATCGAGATCAAGGACCGCAAGGGCCAGGACATCGGCAAGGCCATCATGCGCGACTGGCATAAGGCGTACCGTGCCGGCACGGGCATCAAGAAGCTCTACGCGCCACGCGACGCGCATTCGCACGAAAGCGACTTCCTCGAC
>JAZRXT010000102.1:0-14976 GCA_045600365.1 Kiritimatiellia bacterium
GCGTATTTGCGGACGCGCGAGACGAGATAGGACTCCTCGAGATAACCAAGATAGGTCTGCATCGTATGGGCGCTGGAGACACCCGTCTTCGCGGTAAGGGCGTCATAGGCGATTTCGCGGGCGAATTGCTGCATGAGAACGTAGGCGGCGTCGATGAAACTCTGGGCGTTTCGAACGTTGTGACGTCCGAGGATGTCCTTTGAGAGAATTGAATTGTAGAGGGCTGAGATGTATCCGCGTGGATCCGGCATCGCGAATGTTTCCGGCAGTCCCCCGTTGAAGAAATAGTGTCGCCAGTCCTCTTCGGTTCGGTGCCCGATCCACTGGCAATACTCGGAGAAGGAGAAGGGGAATACGTTGATCGGAATGTGGCGTCCGGTCAGATGCGTCGCCAGTTCGCTTGTCAGCAAACGGGCGTTGGAGCCGGTAATGACGACATGGTTTCCGGCTCGAAGCAAACGACTGGCGAACAGATGCCATCCTTCGATATTCTGGATTTCGTCAAAAAGGAAGTGGGTGACGTCTCCGTAAACTGAGCGAACGGTCTTCAGGACATCATCCAGATCGTTCGCTGTGAGCTTGGCCAGAGCTTCGTCATCGAAGTCAACGTAGCCGAAAGGAATTCCTGCGTTCTTCATCGCCTCACGGCAAACGACAGACTTGCCGGAGCGTCGCATCCCCAGGACGGCTTGCGCAAGCGGACTGTTGGTGTCGACGAGCGACATGGGTGCGCGGTCGAGGATTTTTGTTGTCAACAACCGTTCAAGTTCAATCTTCTGCTCTTGGATGACTTTTTCAAGATTTCGCATTTTCTGCACACCTTTACTTGATTGGATGTCATTATTATAGCATTTTCCGCCACAGTATTGCAATAACAAATATTGGTTATTGCAATAGCGTGCCTTTGAGTACAAAAATGATAACGCTGTCGCGCATATGCAGAGAATCATGTCAAGAATCCGATGTCTCTGACAATATGTGTATCAACGAAAGGAATTGAGATGAACAAGATACCCAGGATTCAGCGGGGACAGTCCCCATTGGGCTTTCTCTCTTGTTGCTCGGTTTTCTGTATTGAGGTAAACGCGACGTTCTCGCCGTCTCCACGAATTCGCTCAGGTCTTCGCAATTCCAAAATTACCAATTGACCGACAGGGTCATGTTTGCTATAATGGTGACATGAAAAAAGCAATTATCTTCGCTGCGGCGCTTGTCGTCGCGTTCTTCGTCAGTGGTTGCCACCATGGGCATCACCATCACCATCGTGGCCCTGGCGGCAATGGATATCATCCTGGCTCCTATCCCGGCGGTGGACACCATCACCAGATGCCTCCTCCCGGACTGCCGCCGAGGCGTTGAGTCTGCCATCGCCCAGCCCTTTCATTGAAATGAAGTCAAAATACCTCCTGGCTGCGGCCCTGGGTTTCTGTGTGTCCCCCGTTTTAGCCGCACCAGCGCGGACGCACGCATTCGCGATCCCGTCCGCAATGGAGACGCTTCGCCCAGGCGAGGTGCGCCCGGCTGGTTGGCTGCGCGACCGGTGCCTCGCGGCGAAGAATGGCTACATCTCGCGGATGGACGAGGTCGACCAGGCCTTCCCGCGCGCCTGGAACCATGACTTCCACCCTCGGGGGCATTTCCTTGATTGGTCCGACCCGAACAAGGGCGCATGGTGCACGGAAGGCGGCGCTTACTGGTTCGAGGGACTAGTGCGCCTGGCGTGGGAACTGGACGACCCGGAGCTCAAAAGCTACGCGACGAAACGCCTGACGCCGCTTCTCGAACGCATGAATCCGAATGCGCTCGGCTTCGTCTACTGGATGGATCGGCGCGATCCCGCCCAGCTCGACGAGCTCGAGAAGGCCAACCACGGCTTCATCATCGGCGCGAGCGGAAGGACGACGCGGGCGTTCCTCGCCTACTACGAGGCGACTGGTGACGCGCGGGCGCTGCAGGCGCTCAAGTGGTGCCTGGATGATCCGCGCTGCTACTTCTTCGGTAACCCTGTCACCCTGCCTGCGGCTGGCTGCGATACCTGGCGGTACTGCGGCGACGGGAAGCTCGCGGTGGCGCTGGAGAACTTCCACGCCAGATATCAGGCGATGTCCGCCGACAAGTGGCCGGCGCTCCGCTACGGCCACGCCGTCACGCCGGAGACGATTCATCTCGAGGTTCGCAACGACAGGGACAAGAATGCAAACTGGGAATGGCGGCTGCAGCATGGCGTCCTAAGTCACGAAAGTGCGTATTCGTTCCTGAAGCTTGCCCAGTGGCGCGGGGATGGCAAGCTCCTTGCCGATGTGCGGTCGTGGGCGGACTATTGGGAAACGCACACGCGACAGGTCCACGGGGTCACGGTGGCGGACGAACAGTACGGTGCACCTGGTGCGGACCGGGGCACTGAAACCTGTACGGTTGCAGGTGACATCCTCCTTTATTCGACGCTCGCGGGCGTAACTGGGGAAGGTCGTTTCGGCGATCATGTGGAGCGAGCATTCTTCAATGCCGGGGCCGCGTGTGTTTCACGCGACTGGATGCACCATGTCTACTTCCAGGCACCCAACCGTACGGCGGCGACGGGCAAGTTTTTCGCCGGTCCAGCCGGGAAGGGCGGCATCTACCAGCGCAAGCACTGGCCGCTTTGCTGCACCGCCGCATTGGCACGCATCATGCCAGGATATGTCCAGTGGATGTGGATGAAACCGGCGTCCGGCGGCCTGGCTGCCGTCCTATATGGCCCGAACACGCTCGTCACGGATGTCGCCGGCACGGTGGTGCGGATAGAGACGGAGACGGCGTATCCGTTCGCCGAGACGATTGCGATGACGGTGCGGCCATCGAAGCCAACGGCGTTCCCGCTCAAGTTGCGCATTCCCGCCTGGTGTGGGTGCCCGGAGATCGCGGTCAATGGTGAAAAATCAAAATACTCGCCAGTCGATGGCTTTGTGAAGCTTGACCGTCAGTGGCAAGATGGTGACCGGATCACGCTGACGCTGCCGATGGCACCCCAGGTCGAGAAGGTCATCGATGCCAATCAGGGTGGAAAACCGTATTGTGCGGTGACGATGGGCCCGCTTCTCTTCGCCCAGGCGATTCCCGCAAAGGACGAGAATACGCCACAGGAAGGCGTGCGAAGCGACTGGGTGCTCGATTCGGCGAAGGTTCTCGATGGTGCGCAGGTCGTGCGTACTGCCATGCCGGTGGTCTGGAGTTGGCAGGAGGACGCGCCCGTGAAGATCGCCGTGAAGACGATTGACGAACGTGAGCTCTCGCTTGTGCCATACGGTTGTGCCAGATTGCGCGTTGCCCTGTTCCCGGACTCTGGACAGAAGTCTTCTAGATAGTCCTGCAGTTGCCCTGGCGGCCAAGAGGGTTGACTGCGGCGGCTATTAGGGCGGGGAAGTCGAGACCGTAGTCGCGGATGTTTCCGCAGGGAGTTTCGATGAAACCGCAGGTCTGAAGAGCGCCCGTGTGCGAGAGAAAGGCGAAGCCGCGCCCGCCGAGGCAGCCGCACGGACGATGTGCCGCCGGATTGGCTTCTGGATGCGCCCTTAGCCATTCTGCGTGGTATGCTGGCGCCTGCGGGCAGCAGGTCTCCTTGATGGCGATGGGGCCTTCCTGCGCCTTTCTGAACGCCCAGTCGAGCGTGGTCTGGCGCTGCGCGTCGTTCAGCGCCAGATCGGCAATGCCCCTGCCGCGTCCCACTGGCACCAGGAAGAACAGGTCTAGCTTCGCTGCACCTAGTTCCACCGCGCGGGCGTGAATGGCATCAAGCTGGTCGTAGTTGAGGGTTGATACGGTGACGTTGATCTGGAAGGGCAGACCAATCGAGCGTGCGACGTTCATCGCCCGTGTTATGTTGCGATATGCGCCTGGCACTCCCCGGAAGGTATCGTGCGATGCCTCGTCAGGTCCGTCCAGCGAGAAGGAACAGGCGGTGATGCCGGCGTCGCGCAGGGCGGTCAGTCGCTCGGCGGTGACGAGAGAACCGCATGGCGCCAAGACGCTGCGCAGGCCCTTTTCACGCGCATGCGCAATCAGGTCGAGAATGTCCGCTCTCAGCATCGGCTCTCCACCCGTCCAGATGATCATTGGCTTCGCTTCCGCCAGCGAATCGATCACTCTTAGGCATTCCTCCGTCGTCAGTTCATTCTCGTATTGTAGATTCATTGCGCCGGCACGGCAGTGGCGGCATTTGAGTGGGCAGCGGCGGGTGATTTCCCACGCGATCACCCTGGGCATGGAGAATGTCGTTGTTTCGTTCATGGTCTGGAAAGTGCTGGGTTGGGTTGCGTTGGTACTACGAGCAGATTGTCGGAGACGACTGTGGTGGCGGTGCATTCCACAAGCGAGCGGCGGGGAAATTCCCGGTCGAGGCGGCAGCGTATGTATTCGTCGCTCCAGCCGGAACGGCAATCGCGCTCAACGCAGACGACTACCTTCTTCCCGATAAAAGAGCGCAAGAATGCCGCGCGCTGGCTACGGCCGATGTCTTCCAGTCGCCGCGCACGTTCGCGGCGAATTTCCACTGGCACTGCCCCGGGCATCGTCGCCGCGGGTGTGCCGGGACGTTCTGAGTAGGGAAACACGTGCAGATTGACGAATGCCCCGGTACTGTCCTCCGTGCCGTGAACAAAGCCCGCGGTGGCGAGGAAGTCCTCCTCTGTCTCGCCAGGGAAGCCGCAGATGACGTCGGCGCCAAGAGCCAGACGTTGTCCGAGCCGCCGCACTGCCAGATCTCGGAGCGAGGTGATGCCTTCGACGGTATACGGGCGCCTCATCGCCGCCAGCACGCGAGGTGCGGCGGACTGCAGCGAGAGATGCAGGAAGCGGCAGATGTTCTCGTGTTTGGCCATGGCCTCGATGATCTCGGCGTCCACGACGTTCGGCTCCAGCGAACCGAGACGTATGCGATGGGCGGAACCATTGGGGGACTTCAGTTCCGCGAGCGCGGCGAGGAGGTCGGCGAGGTTGCGCCCAGCCGAGTGGTAGAGTGCGAGATTACAGCCGGTGACGACAATCTCACTGTAGCCGGCGGCAAGAAAGGCACTGGCTCTGGCCAGCGCGGATTCGAGGGGAACGGATACGGGATGACCGCGGTAGTGGGGGACGATGCAGAAGGAGCAGATTCCCGCGCATCCGTCTTGCACTTTCAGATAGGCGCGCGAGGTTGTCATCGGCACTTTGCCGGGGTATTCGATGGACGAGGCGCCATGGGGGCCGTCGGCGGCGGGCAGGCAGCCCTCGACAATCAACTCGGCCTTGGGAAAACGTTGGCGCAGGCGGGCGATTTCCTTCTCGCAGTCGTGCTGTGCCCTGGCGGTCACGGAACAGCCGCGCACGATGATTTGTTCTGGCGGCAGCGCGTCGTCGCAGGAGGGCAGGGGAATGATTTCGTGACCGGCCGCCGCTGCCGCCGCTTCGCGGTCGAGTGCCTCCGCCCGGTTGAGGCGGCATCCGAAGGTTACGAATGAGACTCTCATCAGTTGGCGAGCGAGGGGAAGAAGATCAGCAGCAGCAGATTGACCAGATTGAAGAGGAAGTGGGCGCACATGGGGGCGAGGATGGAGCCGGTACGCCAGTATAGCCAGGCGAAGGCACCGCCGAGGAACCAGATGGGGACGAGCGTTGCGGCATTGACGTGCACGAGCGAGAATATGAAGCCGGAGAGAACCAAGGCGATCCACGGCGGCATGGAGGCGGCAAATCCGCGGAAGATTATGCCGCGGAAAAGCGGTTCCTCGAATAGCGGTGCCTCGAACAGGGCGGTGGCCATAAGCATCAGACGCGTCCAGAGCGGGTAGGTGGAGGGCTTGAGCCATTCGATGAGGTCCTGTGGAGGGAGCTTGATGCCGAGGAACTTGTCGAGTGCCGTCACCGAAATCCATTCGACGGCAAAGGTGGCGATGCAGATGGCGGGGAAGCAGAGAATGGCAAATCTCAGCGCCGCCAGAATCTTCATAGGTGGATGCGGCTTTTCCGCATCGCTTCTGACGATGAACAGGGTGCTGATCCACATCACCAGGGCGATGGCGCCAAAGAGGAGAATCTGGCCTAGCACCGCCTCCGCCAGTTTGTCGGGCGGCGGGGTGCAGTGTCCGTTGCCATGAATGAACATGTGCCAGAAGTTCTTGGAAATGGCGGCGACGAGCAGGGCCGAGGCGGCGGTGGCGTGAATCGGATTGTATTTGGAGACGATGCGTGGCATGGCGATAATCAGGGAGTTCCGGTTTCGGCGGGGACGTCTTCGGTCTGTTCGCTCCAGAAGACGCGGGCACGTACGCGGTTGCGGATGGAGAAGCGCCTGGTGCGGTTGAGATATGGGAAAAGCGGCTGTACCAGATGACCCTGTTCCATCGGTACGATCACCACCGAGGGCCGCGCATTGTTTTCGGCGAGCCGTTCGAGGGCGTCGAATTTCGTCCAGTAGCCAGTGACGCCCTCTCGCGCGCGGTTGTACCAGGGGAAGGGCCAGATGTCCTCGCTGGGCATGGCAACGGCGATGAAGTTCTGGGCGTTGGTACTGGAATTCACGGACGATACGGCCTGTTCCACGCACTCGGCCATTGCCCTGACTTCGGGCGAGGCATTGGCGTAGTTGTAGGGAATCTTGGGCGAGTCGGGTTCGTGGTTTATGCGCCGAAGGCCGGGAATGTGCTCGGTCGCGATGACGCAGAGGGGGAGCGCGGCCAGGAAGACCAGAATCGTGGTCCAGTGCCCGCTGGTACGGTTCTGCCACTTGCTTAGAGCGAAATGCTCTATGGTTTCCTGCACTGTTCCGTAGCCGAGCGCGGTGGTCACGAGGAACGGCACGAGAATCTGAAGCGTGCACCAGGGCGTCTTGTATGGAATGACCGAGTAGAAAGCCAGAAGCAAGGCGGTGTAGAGAGCGCTGGCGAGAAAGGCGCGGCCGATTCTAGATGCCCGGCGGATGGCGAATATCGCCGCCGGCAGTGCGAGGAAGAGCAGATGAGTGAGCGGCACCATGTTGGAGAAGGCGCTACCGGTGTCGATCGTGAATCCGAAATCTGGCGACCGGTGTAGAATTGGCGTGCCTCCGAGGAATAGCCACTGCAGATACTGCCACCAGGGGTGAACGTGCCAGTTGGCACCTCCGGCGGCGGCATCACCGGCGGCGCGGTGAAGGTAGGAAAGCGGGGCGGCAACGAAGGCGTTGTATACACCTTGGAAGTCGGAGCCGAAGGAGGAAAAGAATAGCGTCGCGGTCAGGACGAATCCCATGGCGGCGAGCACTGCGTCGTTCCGGCGCACGTGGAGGTGGCGGATGAAGGGCAGGGTGGCGAGTACACCGGCGGCGAATGTGAGGACGGAGGTTTCCTTGGTGGCGAAGGCGAGACCGGCGGCGATGCCGAAGAGCAGCGCCCAGGAACCGGGCTTGAGGCGTCCGTACGGGGTGAGGTAGCCGATGCCGGACCAGAGCATCATCGTGGTGAAGCAGACGAGCAGCATTTCCTGGATGAAGTCGGTGGCGAAGAACACGAACATCGGTGCAGTCCCCACGAGCATGGCGGCGGCGAGCGCGACGGGGTTCCTCCCGCAAAGCAGACGGCGCAGGGCGAGGAATACGAACACCAGCGAGAGGATGGCGAAGACGAGCGGCGTGCAGCGCAGAAGCGTGCCATCGAGCGAGGCGGTGGTGTTGTGGCCGAATGCCTTCTGGAGGGGGGCGGCGGCATAGTAGAGCGTGGGGCCGTGGTGGTCCGTGGGCTTGTAGACGTAGCGGCCAGTCTCCAGAAGACGTCCGACGGTGAAGGCCTGGTTGGCCTCGTCGGGATGGAATGTGCGGTCTAGAAGCATTGTCCGGCGGCTACTGGCGGCGGAACAGGGGGGCCGCGATGCGCTGGAGGCGTTCGTCGGACTGCAGGCGGCGGGACGCGGCATTGGGGTCCAGCTTGTACGCCTGGATGATGGCGCTCTGCGAGGCCTGGATCTGCCCGAGCGCATCCTTGATCACCGACAGCTGCAGCCATCCCTCGGGATCCTTGGGGAAGGCACGCAGATATTCGTTGAGCGCCGCCTCGGCGTCGGCATTCAGTCCGCCCTGGGCGAGCACGACCGCCATTTCGCGGCGAAGGCGCGGATCGATGTTGGCGGGAGCCTTGTCGAGTGCGCGCTTCATGGCGTTGGCGGCGTCGCCTCGCATCGAGCACGCCGAGAGCAGATCGGCAGCGGTCATGAGCGTCTGGAAGTTGTCCGCCTCCGGGCGTGCCAGCAGCGCCTTGAGCTCCTTGACCGCCTGGGAGCGATGGCCGATGGCCTGAAGGTCGCGGGCGAGCGCCAGAGACTCCTCGACCGGGAGTGGTCCCTTGGCGGCCTTTGCCTGGAGCGACGAGATCTCCGCAGTGAGCGTGCGCAGACGCGTTATGTAGTTGCGCATCTGGGTGGTGCGGGTGTTGTTGGGGTCGACGCGGTCGGTGTAGGCGAGCATGTCGAGTACAACGTCCCACTTGCGCATTGGCATCAGTACCTCCTGGGCGTAGCGGAAGGTGGCCTCGGGCGAGGCTGGGTAGAGCAGCACCGCCTCGCGGAACGCGGTGTCGGCGGTCTGGTAGTATCCCATGTGGGCATAGAGACCGGCGATGGCGGCGCGCAGCTTCGAGAAGCTCTTCTGGGCGGGGAAGTCGCGGCGGAAGGCGGGATCGCGCAGCAGGCGGCGGTGGTACCAGTCCCAGAACTCCATGTCGTTGCGGACGATCGATTCGTTGATGGGATCCTTGTCGGGGTTGATCTTCATGATCAGGCCATGCGGCGAGAGGTAGGGGTACATCCACTGGATGACATACGATTCCTCGACATAGAAGGAGTGGCGGAGGCGTTCATGGTCGAACATCATCTTCGTGAGCACGCCGTTGATCTCCATCACGCCGAGCGCACCGGTGACCTGGACGCGTCCGTTCTCGATCTTGAGGTCGGCATTGGCCTGGCGCTTGCCGCTCTGGACCTCAGAGACGTAGATGTTGAACGACTCGGCGGAGTCCTCCTTCGACGGAATCCAGATTTCGTCGCCGTAGAGGTCGCGCTCGACCGACATGTAGGTGTCGTCGGCGAGGGCGTTCTGGGTGATGAGGTAGACGTCGGGACGTACCCTGGCGGAGTAGATCATGTAGGTGGGCACGAAGCGGCCCGGATCGGTGCCGCCGAAGAAGATGGAGCTCGGTTCCATCTCCTCGGGCCACATTGGGTTGGGCAGCGGTTCCTCGTCGGACGAGAGTTCCTCGCGGATCGCGTTGGCTCCGCGCAGCTGGTAGTTGCCGAACTGCCAGCCGAAGGTGTGGCCGTTCTGCTCGGCGGAGCCCATGGCGAAGACGAGGCGATCGTTGGTGTAGTTCTCGTAGATCGGAATGAGCGCTACACAGGCGGCGGCCACCAGGAGCGCGCGGAAGGTGAGCGAGCGCATGCGTTCGTTGGCGGCGAAGAGCGTCTTGTCGGTGAATTCCTTGGCGATCACTAGGCCCACAGCGAGTCCATATCCGATCCAGATCGAGAACATGGCGTGCGAGGAGATGAACTTCACCTTCTGGATGAAGCCGTCCTGGATATCGCCCTTGACGTTGGCCAGGGCGACGAGGAAGAGCGACATGATCGCGAAGCAGGAGAGCACGGCGATGAGCCACTGCTGCGTTACGTTGTCCGCCCCTGCGCGGAGCGTGATCTGCCGGAAGCTGATCTCGGCCGGAGGCGTCTCGCCCCTGCCCCTGATCATGCCGTAGACCACGCGGCACTGCTGGATGGCGAAGATCGCGAGCCCGATCATCACGAAGATCGCAAGGACCAGGAGCATCAGCTTGTCCAGACGCAGCGGCACTTCGCCGCCGGTGACGTCGAGCAGTTCCGAGAACACGATCACGAGGCCGGCCACCGCCACGTACAGCGCGGTGCTGGTGGTGACGGCGTTGAAGTGGAAGGTCTTCTTGGCTGTTCTGACGGTGAGCTTCCAGAGCGTGAACGGCAGCAGCGCCAGGGCGGCGGCGACGAGGGTGAACTGCATGCGCAGGTCCTGGAAGTAGAAGCCGAGCTGCTTGAGGAAGAGGTCGAAGCCGGCTGCGGAGAAGAAGTCCGGCATCTTGATCGCCTCGTACTGCCCGCGCATGATCGCGTGCTTGAAGCCCTCCCACGTGCGCGGATAGCCCCAGTTCATCGGCGGGTTGCGCAGATCGGAGACGATCGGCATGTAGGCGTAGAACGACACGCCGAGCTCGGCGAAGAAGGTGGCGCCGGCTATTGCGCGTCCGTTGGGCAGCGCCACCATGGCGAGTGCGAGCATGGCGAAGTTCCAGATGATCGGCCAGAAGAACCACCAGGAGTGGGGATTGGTGAGACCGTTCATGGCGCCCTTGGCCAGCAGCACGTGCGCGGTCACCTGCACCGCCGCCACCGGAATGGCGAAGGCGAGGCCGCGGGGGGTGGTGAGAGCGAGCAGGAACAGGAGCACGATGCCGGCGAGCAGCGTCAGATGGGGCTTGGCGAACGAGAACGCCTGACCAGTGTAGCCGGCTGCGTCGGCCGCGCGCAGGGAGCCGGCGATCGCCATCGCCACGAAGGCGCAGGCACCGGCGCCGATGAGCCATTTCATGACTTCGCGGTCGCGCCAGGTGGTTCCGGCGGGGGCGAACACCACACCCAGCGAGCAGGCGAGCGAGCCGGCGAGGAAGGCGCCGATCCAGACGTATTTGGTCGGTTCGAGCAACGGCGCGATGGGGGATTCGAGCGGACCGGACCATTCGGTTGCGCTGGCGAAGATGGTTGCGGCCAGCAGCAAAAGCCCGGCGCCGGCAAGGCCGGTGCCGATGGCGAACTTTCTGGCGCGCGCATCGCCACGGCGTGCGAGAAAGACGCCCACGAGCGGAGCCACCACCAGAAGGACGCAGCCGATCCAGAGAATCACCTCGTTGGGGCAGGAGTCGGTCTTGAGCACTGGCTCGAACTTGTTGATGACGTCGGCCTGCATTGCCCGGCTCGCCCTCATCATCGATCCGATCTGCAGCACCTTGGCGGTGAGGCCGATGGGAACCAGGATCATCACGAAGTCGCGGAACATGCGGATGTCGCGCAGGGCGATCATGATCGCGATCGGCAGCGCGGCGAGGAGCAGCACCTGGTAGTTGGTGAGGCCGAGGCCGAAGATGAAGGCGATCAGCCACAGCATCTTGTCGGACTGCCGGCGCATCCAGCGGTAGGAGAGCAGGAACACCGCCATGAGGAACAGGGCGTTCAGGGAGTAGATTTCGACGATCGTCGACTGCGACCATTCCACCGGCGAGAAGGCGAACACCAGCGAACCGCCAATGCCGCCCATAAGGCCCATGAGGGCGTGGTCCTTCCTGGTGGTCTCGGATGCATCGTCACCGAGCGAATCGAGCATGTCGCTGCCGGAACGGCAGATGAGCATGGCGGTGCATCCGGCCGCGAAGGCGCCCGCCACGGCGGAGAAGAGCGACACCGCCCATGCCGGAGTCGGCTGGCCCATGTAGGTTACCCAAGAGAACAGACGGCAGAATATCCAGCAGCAGAGCGACCAGAAGGGGTATCCAGGAGGATGCGGCACGCCGAGGTGGTCGGCGGCGGTGGCGAGTTCGCCCGAGTCCTCAAGTCCCACGCTGGGGCCGAGCGTGAAGAAGTAGACGAGGAACGCTACGAGGGTTGCACCCCAGAAGGCTGTCCAGTCGATTCGGCGGAAGTAGGCGCCTGGCTTGGTGTCGATGCTGAAGATTTTTGCGAGCATGTCGAGGTCCTTGATGAAGTTTAAGTGTTTGAAATTCTCGGAGTTTCAGGTACGGGTCGGTCTACGGACGATGCGGAGGAGCTCCTGGACGACGAGGGTGATGTCGGCGGAGTCGGACGACACCACCGCCTCGCGGACGCCGAGCATCCTCCAGCGGGCCATGCGCAGCTCGGTCATGGTGTAGTTCTGCGATCCTCCGGCGGGGCGCTTGAGCTGCCACTGCTTGATTGTGTTCGGCCCCAGCCCCGCCGCGTCCAGATCGCTGGCCACCTCTTGCGACAGATCCCTGGCGAACGTGCCGTGGGCGGTCATCCAGCCCTTGGCGATGGCCTCCTTGCATACCACCATCTGGCGGAAGAGGGTCTCGGTGGTCTGGGAGAGCAGCACGGACTGGTCCTTCACCGCCAGATACTTGGAAAGCTCGTTCATCAGTCGCTTGACATCGCGCGCTGCAATCGCGTCGTTGATATCCCAGAATTCTGGCTCCTCGTGTCCAACGGAGGATATGATCGCCACGTCGTCGGAGGTGACTTTGTTCCGTTCGTTGCCGAGGTAGGTGCGCATCTTCGCGAGTTCCGAGACGATTAGGCGGGTGTCGAAACCTACCTTGTCGATGAAAGCCTCGTCGGCCCCTTTCTCGAATGATAGCTTCTCGGCCTTGGCGAAGTCCTCAAGCCGGTCAAGGGCGTTGGCCCGACGCCCCCGGTTGTTCTTGCCGCTGACGAACTCGTGCACCTCGGCGAGGCCATCCTTCTGCATGTTGGCGAACGCCTTGGCGAAGATGCTGGTCTTTAGCATCTTGGTCGCGGTGATCACCAGGAACTGGTTCGGCGGCAGCGGGGATGCGGTGAGGAACGAGGCGAAGCGCTCGAGGGATTCCTTCACGCCTTCCGGAATCTTGCCGCCGCGCCCACCCCCGGGCAGAAATTCCACGTTGCGCCACCAGGTGAGCTTTACAGGGTCGAGGAAGGGCGGTGTCTCCACCGAACCGCGGCAGGAGCTTATCGAGGCGAGCTGCGCATCCTCGTTGGCCGCTTCGCCACTCACGGTTTCCACCGCGGACGCACGAAGGTCCTCCGGCACCGATGCGGCAATGAACTTGCGCGCGGCGGTGTCGGTTAGATAGTCGTCTTCCCCGACGAAAATGATGATGTTGGGCTTTTCGGCCATGGAAGAAATATTCTACCAAAAAAACCGCCATTTTGCAATGCTTATATGTGCGCGAGCGCGCGCGTTCAATATCTTGTCTTCCACATATGTCTATAACTGAGACAACTGTTTCATCGAAACCGCCCTACTGATGAACGGCATACTATCCCTATGCCTACCCCCCATCCCCCACTCCTATTTAATTAAAATTCTCGTTTATGTTTTTTTTACTTGCAAACTGACGGAAGTTTTGGTAAAATATTCCGCGTCTTTAACCAAAAAGGTAACGAAAAATGGTCAAACTCAGAATGCGTCGCACGGGCTGCAAGAACCACGCGACTTATCGTATTGTCGCTGCGGACGAGCGTTCTCCCCGCGACGGCAAGTTCCTCGAGATCCTCGGCTGGTACGACACCGCGATGAAGGAGGATAACTTCAAGCTCGACCTCGCGCGCGTCGACGACTGGCTCAAGCATGGCGCCAAGCCCTCCACCACGGTGGCGTCGCTCATCCGTCGCGCCCGCAATCCGCAGTTGAAGCCCCACCATGCCGTGAAGTCCAAGAAGTCCGACGAGAAGAAGGCTTAAGGAAAGGTCTAAGTCATCATGGGTATCGCAATTCTGGATAAGATCAACGCGGAGCAGACGGCGAAGCTCGCCGATAAGAAGTTCCCCGATTTCCACACTGGCGACGTTGTGCGCGTCTCCGTGCGCATCAAGGAAGGCGACAAGACTCGTCTTCAGGATTTCGAGGGCAAGGTGCTCGCGATCGACAACGGCAAGAAGAACGCATCTGGCAATTTCACCGTTTCGCGTGACAGCTACGGTGTGCGTGTCGAGAAGCTCTTCCCGTTCAACAGCCCGGCGGTCGAGAAGATCGTCGTGGTGAAGAAGACGCCTTCCTGGCGCAGCAAGCTCTACACCGAGCGCACCTTCTGCAGCCACAAGGCCGTGCGCAAGCTCGTCAAGAAATAATTCTGCTTGCATAGATCAAGCCGACTGGAATATCGGTTGGCCAACGAGGAAGACGCCTGGGGTTCCGCCCAGGCGTCTTCTTTTGGTTCTGCTGGCTCTTGCTGGGTACACTTCAACCTAGGTTAGACAGTTGGGCATTGGAATGACCGTGCTCAAAGCAGATTTATGAACGAAGTGAATTTAGCCCGAATGGCATTTATGAGTGCAGCGAATTTAACTATAAAATGTTTCCAAACATCTCTTTCGCTCAAATAAGATGTTTGGAAACATTTTTTGCCGAGTGTCCCATAGGCAGATTCACTTGAGTCAAAACGGATAATGATTTGTTGCAAATTTGAGGGCGCATCTGAATGTTTCTCCGTATTTTCCCTTCCGTTGTAAAATCCTCTTCGCTGTGTGCCCACATTTCCACGTCACTCTCTCTCCAACCACCATTTCCCCTGTCCAAGTCTCTTGTCCCCCATCATGTCTCACCCGTTGTAACAATCGATAGTCTGTGCCTATGAAGTAATTTGTTCCGAAATAAAATCCAACAATCCAAAATCGCTCGAACCACTATCCTGTCGAAGCTCCATTGGTCAATTCACGCCGATCGTCGTCGTCGCAGCCAGTCGAGGATCCGCGGCGCCGTTCTCTTCGTGCGCACCGACGCTGGACCCGCCAGCGCGGGGATGCAGTCCGGATCGAGCCGCAGCGCGAGTGCCGCCTCCAGCGCAACCACCGTCCCCGCGCCCTCCGCGAGAATCTCCGCCGCCTTCTCACACGCCACCGTCGGTGCGCCACGTCTCTCGGTCGCCGGCGCGGCTTTCCCATTCTCTGCCGGAGACACATCTCCCTTCGCCACCATCGCAGTGCTTTCCACCGCCGTGCCTGGCAGCAACGCATCCGCCGGCACGGGATCGGCTACCCCGGCGGCCTGCCGGAAGCGCCTCGCGATCGCCTTGTAGCGCATGAGCGCGGAGTAGTGCTCGAAGAGGTCCGGCGCGTGCCTCTGCAGGTGCCGCTTGATGCCGCCCGCGCGGCCGAGGCAGCGCTCGCCCGCGAAGCGAGGACGGTTGTCGAGGTAGCATTCGAGGTCCTCCAGCAGGCCGCCGAGGCGCAGCGCGGCCT
>JAZRXT010000103.1:0-52119 GCA_045600365.1 Kiritimatiellia bacterium
GATCCGCCCGCCGCGGCCCAGAGGGGCGGCGAACGAGACAATAGTATAGCAAAAAACGGCAGGACGCGCAAGCAGAAAAATGAGAAAAAATTATAATGGCAAAATATCGCGTATTCACTGCGGTTAAATTGCGTTAAGAACGCCAAACCACCCAACTACACAACCGAACAATCAAACAATCCGAACAATCAAACAATCGAACAATCCGAACAATCGAACAATCGAACAATCGAACAATCGAACAATTGCCCTATTACCCAACTACGCAATTGCAACTTGAAGTGTAGGTGGAAGTTTGGTATACTATTCCCCCATGAACATCACCAGAGAACCTCTGTTCGACTCGGGGGAGATGACCTTCCCCAGGCGAATGTATGCTTGGTTCGCAAGCGTAGGCATGGCCGGCAGAATCCTCGTGGAATCGCTGTCCTATATGCCCGCCACGCTTGCGCGCGCATCGTCGCGCACCATGTTCTGCCGGCAGCTCTACATCACCGGCATCCGCACATTGCCAGTGATAACGGTGGTGGGGCTTTTCGTGGGAATGATTCTCGGCCTGCAGGTTGGTCTCGCGCTGCGGCAGTTCAATCAGGAGATGTATCTCGGCGCGGCGGTGATGCTATCGCTGGTGCGCGAGATGAGCCCTTTCATAACCGGCATCTGCCTTTCGGCGTGCGTGGGCTCCGCGTTGGCCGCCGAGCTGGGGACAATGACGGTCAACGATGAAGTGGCGGCACTGGAGATCATGTCCATATCGCCCGTCAAGTTCCTGGCCGCGCCGCGCATCGGCGCGCTGCTCACCATGTCGCCCATTCTCGCCTTCTATGCCTGCACCCTGGGAGTGATCGGCGGCGGGCTCGTCGGATACACGCAGCTGAATGTGGGATTCCATCAGTTCATGACCAGCGCCATGGGCATCGTCGTGGCGAAGGATCTGTATGTGGGGCTGCTGAAGGCGACGATTTTCGGCGCCGTGATCGGTGCCGTATCCTGTCACCAGGGATTCACCGTCACCATGGGAGCCACCGGCGTGGGCCGGGCCACCCAGCGCTGCGTGATCATCTCGTTCCTGCTCATTCTAGTGCTGGGGTACATGGTAACCCGCGCCTTCTACCTGGAGTTCATCTGATGATACGCTTCGAAAACGTGGTGAAGCGCTTTGGTTCGCGCGAGGTGCTCTCAGGCGTGAGCTTCGAGGTACGAAAGGGCGAACTGCTCGCACTGGTGGGGCCGTCGGGCACCGGCAAGAGCGTCACGCTCAAGCACCTGGTGGGTCTACTCACGCCGACGAGCGGCAAGGTCCTTTTCGAGGGCACCGATATCTCGTCGGCCTCCGGACGCGACCTCGAACGCCTGCGCGAGCGCTTCGGCTATCTCTTCCAGGGCGGCGCCCTGCTCGGATGGATGACCGTGGCCGAGAACGTGGCGCTCCCGCTGCGCGAACGCACCCACCTCGGCGAAGAGGAAATCGCCGCGCGCACCGCGGAGGCGCTCGCCGCCGTGGAACTAACGGACGCAGCGGACCGCTATCCCGCCGAAATCTCCGGCGGAATGCAGAAGCGGGCCGGCCTCGCCCGCGCGATAGTGCGGCGCAACGACATCATCCTCTACGATGAACCCACGAGCGGATTGGACCCGGTGACATCGATCACCATCAACCGCCTGATCCGGCGACTCAACCGCGAGCGCGGAATCACCTCCATAGTCGTGACCCACGACCTGCAGAGCGCACTGCTGTTCGCCGACCGGATCATCATGCTCAAGAATGGCCATGTCGTTGAGTCGGCCACGCCCGACGACTTCGTCCGCTCGCCAGTCCCCTCCGCGAGGGAATTCCTTGACGCACAGTTTATAACCGAAGAATCCTACATGAGGATGAAGGAGAACCATGAAAAGAAATCGTGATGCATTTTCAGAAGCCATCACCGGCGTCTTCATGACGGCGGTGCTGGCTCTGCTGGCATACTTCACCATCGTAATCTCGGGCATCGATCTGTTCTCTGGACGCGCCCGCGTGCCCGTGCGGGCGTCCTTCGACGACGTTGGCGGACTCAAGACGCGCGACAACGTGATCTACCGCGGCATGAAGGTGGGCACGGTCGAGAACATCGCGCTCGGCGACACCAACGTCACCGTGACCATGGTGGTGGACAAGGACGTGGTACTGCGAACTTCCGCCCGCGCCTCGGTTCAGGCGCTGTCGCTCCTGGGTGGCAACTATCTGCTGCTGGACGAGGGCGAGGGAAAGATCGTCCCGCTCGATTCCACGGTCGTGCACGGAAAACGCCCCGCCGACTTCATGCGCACGCTCGGCGACTTCGCCGCCAGTCTTGAAGGCAGGGGCGAAAAGGGGGCCGGCGGCGTGATCGCCGAGTTCAGGCAGGTCGGCGAAAACCTCAACCGGATTGCCGAACGCATCGAGCGCGGCGAGGGCACAATCGGGCGACTGCTCTCCGCCGACGATTCGGTCTACAACGAGATCAAGGACACCGTCGAAGGTGCAAAGCGCGTGGTGACCAACGCGGAAAACACCATGTCCAACATCGTGATCATCTCGGAGCGCCTCGAGAAAGGCGAGGGAACGCTCGGCCGCCTGCTGTCCAAGAACGACGACCTCTATCTCGACATCAAGAAGACGATGGAAAACGCCGCCGCCATCTCGGAGCGCCTCGAGAAGGGCGAGGGAACGCTTGGCAAGATCCTCTCGCGGGACGAGACCGTCTTCACCGATCTGAAGGCCACGCTCGCGAATCTCAAGGCGACCACCGAAGGCCTCAAGAGCGGAGACGGCCTCATCGGACGTCTCTCCAACGACAAGACGCTGGCCGACGACGCCGCCCGGCTCGTCGCCAATCTCAAGACGGTCTCGGACCGCCTCGAGAAAGGAGAGGGAACGCTCGGCCGGATCGTTTCGGATCGCGGAATGTACGATGAACTGAACGCCCTCATCAAGGACGTGAGACAGATCGTTGACAACTGGCGCGACACCACGCCGATCACCACGTTCGGCTCTCTCGCAACTGGAGCGCTCTAAAGAGAGTTTCGCAGGCCCCCGCCAGGGGGTGCGCGGACAACCACAGACAAAACACGAAAGGACACAAAGCAATGAACAGCATCAAGACCCTGGCGGGCGTTGCGCTCGCCCTCGGTGTGGCCACGGGCTGCGGCCCCTCCAAGCCGGAGCTTCACATCTACACCTGGAGCGACTACATCGACGCAGAGGTGATAGCGCAGTTCGAACAGCGCGAGAACTGCAAGGTGGTGGTCGACACCTTCGACTCCAACGAGGCCATGTACGCCAAGCTGCAGGCAGGATCCACCGGCTACGACATCATGATGCCGAGCTCCTACCAGATCCCCATGATGGTCAAGAACGGCATGATCCGCAAGCTTGACCAGTCGAAGCTGCCCAACGTGGCGAAGAACATCGACAAGAGCTACCTTGCCTGCGTACTCGACCCGTCGATGACCTACAATGTCCCCTACATGGTGACCTACACCGGTTTCGTGTATCGCAAGGACAAACTCGGCGAAACCCCCGTAGACACCTGGCACGTGCTGGAGAACGAGGGATTCAAGGGCCGGACCTCGCTGCTCTCGGACATGCGCGAGACCATCGGCGGCGCACTCAAGTGCCTTGGATACTCGCTCAACAGCACCAATCCCGCCGAGATCGACAAGGCCGTGGAGCTGGTGCTCAAGTGGAAGAAGAACGTGGCCAAGTTCGACAACGAACAGTACAAGACCGCCGTCGCCTCCGGCGAGTGGTTCATCGGACACGGATACTCCTCCGACGCCTGCCAGATCGTCGTCGAGGATCCTGAACACATCGGCTTCGCCCTGCCCAAGGAGGGCTTCACCATCGCATTCGACGAAATGGTGATCGCTGCCAACGCCCCGCAGCCCGAGCTCGCGCACAAGTTCATCAACTTCGTCTACGAGGCCGATATCGCCAAGGCCAACATCGAGGGCGTCTGCTGCCCGATGCCGGTGGCCCCCGCGCTCGCGGCGCTGGAACCGAAGCTCAAAAAGGCCATCGTGATCGACCCCGAGACCCTGAAGCACGGCGAAGTGCTTAAGGACCTCAGCGCAGATCGGAAGATCTACGATCTCTACATCAAGGCCTGGGATAAGATCAAGGCCAGCGAATAGCAGCGTTGTTCACAACCTGTTGACAACCGTTCGACATCTGTCGACATCTCGGCCGCCCAATCGGGCGGCCGATTTGGTATAATATTTTGCATGGCAGAAGAACTTAGAACACCTCCGCACAGTAAAGAGGCGGAGAACGGAATCATCGGCTCGATCCTCCTCGACGCCACGCTCGGCGACAGCGCCCGCGTGCTCGACCTGTGCCAAGCCAAGGGCCTTACCTCGGAATCATTCTACGATCCAAGAAATCGCCTGCTCTTCGAAACCTTCATCGAAATGACGACCGCGTCGGCGCCAATAGATGCCGTGACGCTCACCGAACGTCTGCGCACGACGTCCCGCCTGGACGCAGTTGGGGGAGTTGGCGCCATCCAGGCCCTGGTGGAGAACACCCCGGTCAGCGCACACGCCGAATACTACATCGACATCGTACGCCAGAAACACCTTCTTCGCATGGTCATCAACCGGGCCCGCGAGGCAGAAGGCCGCTGCTTCGACGACGCGCAGAATGCCAACCCCGACGTGCTGCTCGGCGAAGTGGAGAAGAGCTTCCTCGATATCGGTGGTGCAGCCTCGACGCGAGTGGACTGGCGGACCGCGGTCGAGAACACGCTCAAGGCGATGGACCGTCTCTTCGAAGGCGGCTCTGACCAGTTCGACGGTCTGCCCACAGGATACAAGTACCTGGATGAGAAGATCATGGGCCTCAAGGGCGGCGACATGATCGTGGTCGCGGCACGTCCATCGGTGGGCAAGACATCGCTCGCAATGAACATTGCGGAGTGCATCGCCCTCGGCCTGGACATCAACGGCATGCCGATGAAGGGTGGCCACAACCATCCCCACCCAGTACTGATTTTCTCTCTGGAAATGAGCACCGAGTCGCTGGCAAAGCGAATGCTGGCCGGTCGCGCGGCCGTGAACACCTGGCGTCTCCAGCGCGGCATGCTGCATTCGGATGAACGCATCGCCTCCAGCCAGCGCCTGCTCGCGGCGGCGGGCGTGCTGCGCAACGCTCCCATCTACATCGACGACACGGCCGGCATCGACGTGGCCGACATGCGCGCACGCGCACGCCGAATGAAGCGGATGCACAACATTGAGCTCATCGTGATCGACTACCTCCAGCTGGCGAACTGCCGCGAGTTCGCCCGGCAGGGCCGCCAGCTCGAAACCTCGCGCATCTCAGGCCAGATCAAGGCAATGGCGAAGGAGCTCCATGTGCCGGTAATCGTGCTGTCGCAGCTTTCGCGCGCCAACGAAAAGGATGGCGACAAGGATGAAATTCCCAAGCTCTCGCACCTGCGCGACTCCGGCGCCATCGAACAGGATGCCGACATGGTCTTCCTGCTGCGGCGCCCCTGCAGATCCAAAACTGCCCAGTGGCACGACGACGAACTGCTCGCAATCGTGGACGTGGCCAAGAACCGCAACGGCGAAACCGGCGAGGTGGACCTCAACTTCTTCAAAGAGGGAACGCGCTTCGGAGACCGTCCCCAGGGCCAGCGCGGCGCCAAGGCGAACGCGGAAGCCACCAAAGAGGCCGATATCGCCACCTCGAAGGAAATCCACGAACCCCCGCCTGAAGCCATGGAGGAGAAGAAGGATCTGATACAGCAGGAGCTGCTAATCTGACAGCCGTATCCTAGCCGGCGGCAGATCCGCTGCCCTGAACCTTGAAGCCGCGCAGGAGCAGACGCTTGGTCTTCGAGGTCTCGCCACCGAGGAATGCAACTCCCGACTTTGGAAGACCGAAATGATCAGCGAGCACGCCGATAATTTCCTTGTTCGCCTTGCCGTCAACGGGCGAGGCGCGCACCCTCACCACCAGCGCATCGTCGGTCACGTCAACCCCTGGCCGGGATGAACGTGGCTTGGCGCGCACGTTCACCACAGTTCCTTCGGGCGTATCGCGGAACCATGCCATGCTTCGCATTCCTCAGCGGCAGAGCGAAAGCGTGAGCACCGCGAACGAGGTCACCAGCACCGGGTCGTTCTCCCAGAAGCGGTTGTTGTCGTTGCACCACGAACCGTCCGCTGCCTGCAGCGAAAGCAGCTTGGCCGCCAGTTCCCGCTTCCAGGCGATCTTCGTGCCATCGGGACGGGTCAGCTCCTCGAGTCCCGTCACGGAAAGCGCACGGGCCAGGATGTCGTAGGAGTAGTAGAGCCCCTGGTTGCCCTGGCCAGGATTCTCGTCCAGAGTCCAGAACTTCGAGCAGTACTCAAGCGCGCTCCTGACACGGTGGTCGCCGCGGCTCAGCTTCGCGTGACACAGCGACAGCACAGCGGCATAGCTCATGGAACCATAGGCGCGAAGCTGCACGCGCCCGGAGGAGTTTGTGGCCACGCCACCCTGGGGCGTGCGGTCGTTGTAGGCGGCACCGCCGGCCCTTTCGCCCGTGTGCTCCTGCAGATGGGTGACGAACTCCACCGCCTTCGCCCAGTCGAGGTCGGCGCGCTTCTGCCCTTTCGGACGAAAATCCTCCGCCGCCTCGGTACGCCGCATTGCATCGAGCGCATACGACGTATTGGAAAGATCCGCATAGCGTCGGCGGCTCGCGCGATCGTAGCCAAAACCGCCAGCCATCGTGTCATCACCCGTCAGCTGGCTGGACGCAATGTAGGTACGGGCATCGAGAATCGCCTGCATCGGGGCCAGCGAGCTTTCATAGAGCGCGCTCACGCAGACCGATGTATTGTAGTTGCCGAGTCCCGAACCACCACGCCCAGGCTTGGGAACGTAGAAGCCACCGTCGGGACGCTGCGTCCCAACCACGAAGGCAGCCGCCTTCTTAGCGGCCTCGCCGCCACCCTCGCCGCCACGAACCAGAGCCCATAGCGGCAATGCCGTCAGCGCCGGCATCTGCGCATCGGAGAAATGACCGTCTTCCGCCTGCTTCGTCAGGAGAAAGGCCACTCCCTTCTTCACGGCGGCGTCAATTTCGGCACCAGTCGGGGACACCTCTGCCAGGAGCGGCAGCACACACGCCACGGCCACGAGAAGAATTGATTTTCTCATATTGTTTCCTTTCCGATTCACCAGTTCAAACGAAACCGATGCCTTCAGGGTTCAGAACATATCCTCCACCGCGGCAACCAGAACGGCAGCCGCCTCCTTTTCCGGAACCTTGCAGCGGAAGGCGCCCCCGACATAGAGCAGGAACTCGGCGTCGCCGCCGCAGAGCGCCACATCGGCATCGCGCGCCTCGCCCGGACCATTCACCGCGCACCCCATCACCGCAACCTTCGGAAACTCCGCCTGCGGATGCCGCCGCGCAAGCGCCTCCAGTGCCTGCTCGACTTCCCCCGCCACACGCTGCAGATCGACCCTGGTACGACCACAGGTGGGGCAGCTGGTCACGGAGGGGCCTCGCGGACGAAGACCCAGCGCCCGAAGGATCTCGATGCCGGTTCTCACCTCGCGCTCAGGCGAATCCGTCAGCGATACGCGGATGGTGTCGCCAATCCCCTCGGCAAGCAGAATGCCCATCGCCACCGACGACCTCACCGTGCCTGGTAGCAGGGTTCCCGCCTCGGTTACGCCAAGATGCAGCGGATAGTCCGTGCGCGCCGCGAGCAGGCGGTAGGCCTCGAGCGTGCGCGGCACATCACTTGCCTTGACGGAAATGGCGATTGATTCGAAGCCCTCGCGTTCAAGCAGTCCAACATGGGCCAGCGCCGAATCAACCAGCGCGGCGGCGGTTGCGCCGCCGTGGCGCGCCAGCACCTCGCGCTCCAGCGATCCGGCATTGACTCCCACCCGGATCGGCACACCCATCGCCTTCGCCTCACGGGCAACCTTGCGAACATTCTCCGCCGCGCCCACATTCCCCGGGTTCAGGCGCAGGGCGTCCGCCCCCGCCTTTAGCGCCGCCAGGGCCAGGCGATGGTCGAAATGGATGTCGGCAACCAGTGGCACCCTGCTGGAACTCCGCACCTCGGCAAAGACGTCGACTGCAGCCGCGTCAGGCACCGCGAGCCGTACCAGATCGGCACCGGCGGCGACACAGCGGTCAACCTGCGCCTTCACCGCCGCCGCGTCGTGGGCGTCGGCATTGGCCATGGTCTGGACCGACACCGGCGCACCACCGCCAATCTCCAGGTCGCCGACGCGAATCTTCCGCGTATGGCGGCGATCAGTCACCTGTCTTTTCCCCTTTGGCTGTTTCGGCGGCGTTGGTACAGGCCGGCGGCACGTCGAAGGCGGGACGGAAATCCGCAATGACGGCATCGCGACGTTCCTTCAACTCCAGCAGACGCTCGTGCTCGCCCATTGCCATGTGGATCCGCCGGCTGCGCGAAACATCGCGCCACACCAGGAACAGCATCAGCGCCAGAAAGAGCCACATGAAGCCCATCGTCAGCAGATCGGTGAACTTCTTCGGGGGCTTGCGGCGGAAGAGCAGCTCGAAGAGCGCAAAGAGAATGAGCCCGCCGTCCAGCACCGGAATCGGCATCAGATTCAGCATCGCGAGGTTCACATTGAGGAAGCGCAGAAAGCCGATGGCGTCCCAGCCATTGCGACGAACCTGGTTGTAGAGCCCCTCCGCGATCATGACGGGGCCGCCCAGCGCACGCGCGGCAGCCTTCGATTCCTTCGGCGTGCAGAGAGCCTTGAGGGTACGGACAATCTGCCCGGCGTCCCAGGAAAGCTGCTTGAGCGGATTCCTCGACGGCATCCAGGCGGCGGCGTTCACGCCATTGGTGATGGAGGCGGCGAGGATGTAGCAGGCACCGGTGACCTTGTCGCGCTTGGGCGCGATCTTCAGATCCACTGGCTTGCCACCCCGCTCGACCGTGAACACGGTCTGCTTCTCGCCGGCAATCTGGATTTCCGTGGTCATCTCGGTCCAGGTGCGCACGGTGTTGCCATTGACGGAAAGCACAATATCGCCCTTCTGCATGCCGGCTTCCGCCGCCGGTCCGTCGGGGAGAACCGAACCCACCTCGGCGGGCAACTCGCCAAAACGCGCGCCGGGCACAGCGGCCAGGAGGAAGGCGAGCACCACCGCCAGCACTATGTTGCCAAAGGGTCCGGCAAAGGCCACCGCAATGCGCTTCCACGGCGGTGCTTCATCTATCTTCTCGCCATCACGCGTTCCCTGCAGCCCCTTGGTGCCTTCGGGGTCCAGCTGGGGCAATGCCACATATCCGCCAAAAGGTATGGCGGAGATGCGATACTCGACGTCACCGTATCTCTTCTTCCAGAGGGCGGGGCCAAAGCCGATGGAGAATACGTCCACGCGAAATCCCAGCAGACGGGCAACGAGAAAATGCCCGAACTCGTGAATGAAGATGGCGAACGAGAAAAGCAGTATGCAGGCTACGATCGCGCCCACTGTCAATATTGTTTCCATGGCCTAATATTCTATCAAAAATACGGTTGATAAGCAATTCTAGAAAATCGCCGGCTGCGACATCCAGTCAAGCACACCGGCCACCACCGCGTCCGCCACCTTTTTCAGTCTGGCTGCATCCCAACTTGCCGCCTCGCCCTCGGGGAGATTGATGAAGTCGACTTCCAGCAGACAGCTCGGCACGCACGGGTTGCGACAGACCGCCAACGACTTTAGCTGGGCACCTGAATCGGGCACCGGTGCAACGGCGGCGGCAAGATGGCGATGAATCGCCTTTGCCAGCGCGAGGCCATTGGTGTGCGAAGCGTACGAGACGACATGCCTCGCCAGACGGGGATCGCGGTGCGCAGCGGTGGAGTTGTGATGCACGGAAATGAAGGCGTCGGCACGCACGTCAAATGCCAACTGCGGACGCCGCAGCAGCGACGGCAGCGAGTCGCCGTCCCGAGTCATCACCACCTGGAAGCCGACGCTCTCAAGGGCGTCGCGGATAGCCCGCGCCTGTAGAAGATTCACGTCCTTCTCGCGCCAGCCATGCGGCGAAAGCGCCCCCGAGTCGCGGCCGCCGTGACCGGCATCCACGCAGATGCGCACCTCCTCGGGGCGTTTCCCGTAGGGCGGATGATCGGCAAATCCGGCGGTGACATCAGGCGCCGCCAGCATGCGGGGCGGTGCTTCCAGTTTCGGTACCGGGGAAACCAGCCACGAGGAAATGAAACCCATCTTCCCCTCCAGCCACACCGAAACCACGTCCAGCCCCTTCACGGCAGAACCGCCGAGAACGAACCCCTTCGGCAGATAGAAGATGGTGTCGCCATCATTCGGTGCCGTTCGCACACGGTTGACGAAGATCGATTCCCCCACAGTCCGCCAGGCAGAGTACTTTCCCAGACGGGAATCGTCCGCAGTAACCATCGGCACTGGGGAATCGGCTGGAGGTGGCGACTCCCGCGCGACGACGAAAGTGCGCACCAGGCGTCCGCCCGCACTGCTGACGACAACCTCGTTCGTGCCCGCGGCCACCGGCACCATGGCGATGAAGGCGCCAGTGCGGTGGACATCGGCCGTAGTGCCATTCACGTAGACGACCTGCCCGGGCTCCGCAGCTCCGATGAGATAGGTCTCCTTCACAAACGGCAGACGCTGCCGCTCGGCGGGAAACGAGACCGTCGGCGCGGCCGCCACGCACGCCATCGCCGATACCAGCGCAAAACACGAGACGATGAAGCGGATGCGTTCCATCAGACGACGCGCTCGCCCCACATGGGCACAACCACCCTACCGCCCTCGGCCTTGACCCTGGCCAGAGCCGTCTTCACCATCGGCGTGGTCAGCCGCCCGGTCGAATGACCAAGTTCCCACAGATGGCCAAATACCATCTTGCGCGGGCGAATGCGCCGATAGGCGTCGGCGACGTCAAGCCCGCAGCCGGGAAAGACCAGCCATATATCGGGAGATCCATGGACGGTCTTCAGCTTCTTCGAATTGCCGCAATCGCCAGAATGGAACAGCTTCCAGTCACCGACCTTGATTTCGAAGGTGGTGGTGAAATCCACCAGATACTGATTGTGGTCGGTCAGCGAGGTGCGAACTTCCACATCCTTGATCCGAAAGGTCTTCTCGGCGCGCGTATATCCGCCGGCCTCCCACCAGCACTTGCCGCCCTTCCGCCAGTCGGCGGCGCCGTAGTTGTCGCGGAAGTTGTTGACCACCGTCTTGCCCGCGCCGTTCATTGCACGATAGAATGGCTCGCGATAGTGGTCGTTGTGATTATGGGTGATCAGCGCGAAGTCAAGCATCGACGCCAGCTCCAGATCGCGCCGGTGATTGAGATCGATCGAGAAGAGCGCATCGCGCGTCTTCACCACATAGCCCATGTTGTAGATATGCCAGATGGCGGGAACGGAGCCGACCTTGCAGGAGCGAATCTCCTCGAGGGCAGAGGCAAATCCCCGCTCGAGCTTCTCGAGCGACGCGAAGCCATGGGCGTCGCCGTCCTTCAGATAGGCGACATAGTCGCTCGGCTTGACCAGATCAGTCTCCTTCTGCCACTGGTCCAGCTTCGCGTGGAGGTCGGATTCGGCGTCTGCCGCGCCGGATGAAGCCAAGGCGGCGGTGGCAGCCATCCCCGCGACGAATTCCCTTCTAGAAGCGGTCATTGTTCAGTCTCCCCTCAGGTTGTGTAGTCGGCATTGATGTGCACATAGTCCAGCGAGAAGTCGCAGGTGTGGATGATGCACTCGCCATCGCCAAGATGAAGGTCCACCGTGACCTCCAGTTCCGGGCCCTGCATCTCCTTCTCGAGTTTAGCCAGCTGCTGGGCGTCGGCGACCTGTCCGCGGCGATACGCCCAGGTACGGCCGTAGAAAACTTCGGCCAGGCGATCGTCCACCGCCGCGCCGGAATATCCGGCGGCGGCAAGCACGCGCCCCCAGTTCGGATCCTTGCCGAACCACGAGGTCTTGGCCAGCGGACTCTTGGCGATCGCCCTGGCGGCGCGTTCGGCGTCGCGCGCCGACTTCGCCCCCCTGACCTTGACCGCCACGTACTTTGTGGCACCCTCACCATCGGCCGCCATCTGTCGGGCCAGCGCTACGCCAACCGCCGTGAGCGCGGCCACGAAGGCATCGAAGTCGGGTCCCGCCCGGTCGATCGTGGAATTGCCGGCCGCCCCCGACGCCAGCAGGAACACGCTGTCATTGGTCGACTCGTCGCCATCCACCACCACGTGGTTGAACGAAACGGAAACCGCGAGCTTCAGAGCGCGGCGCAGCATCGCCGGCGTGATTGCGCAGTCGGTGGTGATGAATCCCAGCATGGTGGCCATGTTGGGCTCGATCATCCCCGATCCCTTGCACATTCCGCCAACGACGACCTTGCACCCGCCGATGCGAGTGCTCACAGCCGCCTGCTTGGGACGCGTGTCCGTGGTCATCACCGCCCTTTCCGCAGCCAGCGCGGCGGCGGGCGAACGCTCGAGCTTCGCAGCCGCGTCCTTCATGCCGGCGAGCAGCCGGTCCATTGGCAGACGACGCCCGATCACGCCGGTGGACGCAACGAGAACGTGGTGCGGATCGATGCCAAGCTCGCCCGCAGTCGCCAGGGCCGAGAGCTCGGCGTCATGATAGCCGGGCTCGCCCGTGCAGGCATTGGCGCAGCCGCTATTGGCGAGGATCGCCTGGATGCGGCCGCGCCTGACCACTGCGCGGTCATAGACCACGGGAGCGGCCGCGACGGCGTTGGTGGTGAACATGGCGGCGGCGGCGCAGGGACGATCCGCCACCAGTAGCGCAACGTCGTTGCGCCCCTTGTATTTGATCTCGGCCCCAACGCCGGCGGCCCTGAAACCCCTGGCGGCGCAAATCCCGCCTTCAATCATCTTCATTGCAGACCTTCTTTCCGTTTAAGCCAATTAGCAGATGCCCTTGAGCATCATCTTGAAGTAATAGGCCTTGAGCATGTACTTCTTCAGCCACCATCCCGAACGCAGCTCCTTCGACGTGTCGAGCAGCGACAGCGGGAAGGTGGGATGCGGTTTCTTGTCGTAGCCAAACTCGCACATCAGCACGTGGCCGTAGTCGGTGATGATCGGGCAGGCGGCGTATCCATCGTACTCCGCCGTGGGCTTGCGGTCCAGAACGAGCGAGACGAGATTCTCCATTGCCACCGGTGCCTGCTTCTTGATGGACGCCGACGTCTTCGACGTGGGAATGCCCGCAACGTCGCCCAAAGATATGATGTCGGGGAAGCGACGGTGAACAAGAGTCTTGGAGTCAACCTCCACCCACGCCTCGCGGGCCAACTTCCCCTCGGTCCATCCGAGCCCGGACTCGCGCACGAAGTCCGGCGCACTCTGCGGTGGCGCGAAGTGGAGGAAGTCGTATTCCTCGGTGAACTTGGCACCGGTTTTGCGATCCTCGAAATAGGCCCGCCTGGCCTGCACGTCGACGCCGGTGAGCTTGGCGTTCAGGCGGATCGGAACGTTGCGCTCCTTGTAGATCGCCTCGAGCCGCGGCGTGTAGAACGGTACGTCGTAGAGCTCCTTGGACGCGGTGAAATAATCCAGTTTGAGCCGCGCACGGGTACCCTTCTTCCGGGCAAGGTGCTCGGTGAGCAGGCATATCTTCTTCGGTGCGCCACCACACTTGAGCTTGGTCCAGGTGTCGGCGTAGACGCCGCGTCCGCCGGTTTCGACAAAGCGCTCGATTGCCGCCCGGGTGCGAATGGAGCCCTCGAAGTCGTAGATCGAATGGGCGTTCCCCTGTCCCAGCGTCGCCTTGGAGATGCCGTCGACAAGCGACCAGTTCTCCTGGATGCCGGGGACGAGAATCAGGAAGTCGTAGCGAAGGCGCTGCCCGCCCGACGTCACAACCACCTTGTGATCGGGTTCAACCGCCGCCGCCTTCTCGCGGATCCAGCGCACTCCCTTGGGAATGAGACTCTCCTCGCGCACCCAGATGTCGTCCGACTTCCACACCCCGGCGCCAATCATGGTGAAGCCCGGCTGGTAGAAGTGGCGCTCGGCCGGCTCGACGATCGTCACGTTCGCCTTTGGCATGCGCCTGCGCACCAGGGACGCCATGGTGATGCCGGCGGCCCCGCCGCCGACTATGACGATGCCGGCCTGGGCGTTGGCGGCGGGATCGTCGCCGGCGGTGCAGCCAACGAAAGGAACTGCCGCAAGGGCGGCCGCGCCAATTGCGAATTCGCGCCTGGTGACGCCAGGGACGGACACATCCGACAATATATCAGGGTCTTGCATTCCAACTCTCTCAGGATGTCTTCTGCATGTCGCACAGATGGCGGTAGGTTCCGCCGAGCGCGTACAGCTCGTCATGGGTGCCGCGCTCCACGATCTCGCCGTCGTTCATCACCAGGATGAGATCGGCATTGCGCACGGTGGACAGCCGGTGCGCAATCGCGAAGGTGGTGCGGTCTTTCATCAGATTGTCGATAGCGTCCTGGACCAGACGCTCCGTAACCGTGTCGAGCGCGCTGGTCGCCTCATCGAGAATCAGCACCGGCGGATTGCGCAGAATGGCGCGGGCAATGGCGATGCGCTGGCGTTCGCCGCCGGAAAGCGAGAACCCCTTCTCGCCCGCCATCCTTGCATAGCCCTCGCCGTGCGCCATGATGAAGTCGTGGGCATTGGCGAGCTTGGCCGCGCGAACCACTTCCTCGTGCGTGGCGCCGGGAGTGCCGTAGCGGATGTTCTCCTCGATCGTGTCGTTGAAGAGCAGAGTCTCCTGCATCACGGCGCCGATGAGGCAGCGCAGATCGGCGGTGCGGATGTCGCGCAGGTCGATTCCGTCCATCGTGACACGCCCCGAGGATGGATCGTAGAAGCGCGCCAGAAGTCCGCTCATGGTCGACTTGCCGCTACCGGTGCCGCCCACCACCGCCACAAAGCCGCCGCGGGGAACCTCAAAGGAGGCGTGGGAGACTGCGTCGTGGTCGGTCGCGTCGTAGCGGAACGTGACGTCGTCGAAGACGATGCCGCAGTCGAAGGACTTCTTCTCCACCGCGTCGGCCTTCTCCGGCAGGGCCATTTCGACGTCGAAGATGGAGAAGATGCGCGCGAGCGCCGCGCGCCCCTGTTCGATCTGCACCTGGATCTTGGACAGCTGCTTCAGCGGCTTGTAGATGATGACGAGCGGCGCCAGCATCGGCATCATCGAGGAAACGGTGATATGCTCGAAATAGCACCAGACAAGAAAGAGGCAGAGCAGCAGGATGCCGACGGTCTCGACAGCCGGCCCCACCAGCAGACCCAGCCGCACGGCCCGCAGAGTGGCCTTGAGCAGATCGTGCACGACCCGGCGGTACTTCGCGTTCTCGAACTCCTCGGTGTTGTAGGCCTTGACCACGCGCACGCAGGTGAGAATCTCGTGGATGCGGCTGCCCACCACCGAGAACCGCTTCAGGGCGCGCTTCGCCCACTTGCGGATGCGCTTCGAGAGCGCAACCACCGGCACGATGAACATCGGAAAGCCGATGCAGATCATCATCAGCGTCGGCAGCATGTGGTTGGCGATCGCGAACCATATTATGAATCCAACCGACACGATGATCTCGAAGGGACCCTGCGCCAGCTCCTGGAGCACATGCTGCATGATCTGGCGTACCTGCTGGGGGTCGGACGTGGAGCGGCTCATCAGCTGGCCCACGTCGATGCGGCCGAAGAACTGGAGCGACTGCTTCTGAAGATGCTTCAGCACGTCGATGCGCAGGTCGGCCACCACCTTCATCGCGGCCCAGGCGAGACAGTAGTGGTTGAGGAACGTGAGCCCCAGGCGCAGAAACGCCAGCAGCGGCACCACGAACAGCGCCAGCACCACCAGGGCGCCGCCCATCTCGCCGGTTTCCTTCTGCAGCTTTATGCCGCACTTGGCGGCAAGCTTCTCGGCCTTGGGGAACCAGCCGGGCAGCTCGGAGGCCTTCTCCAGCTCCCGCGCCAGCTTTCCATGGGCCCGCCCGGCCTTCTGCTCGCCCTGGCCGCGCTTCGCCGTCTGCTCGGGAACCTGAGCGGCTGCCGGCGACTCGGCGGCCTTCTGCGGATTCTCGTGCGAAAGGACGCCGGTAAGCGATGGTTGCACGACCTGGTAGAGCGGCACCAGCGTTCCCGCGGTGAGAATCCCGCAGACGATGCCCACCACGATGCGCAACCGATAGCGGCGGGCATAGCGCCACAGGCGCCCATACACCTCCCGCGCAGTGTATTCGCGATCAAAGAACTCCTGCGCGTAGCGCCGGGGCTCATGCCCATGATGTCTACCCATTAAACCATCTCCGCTGCCGGAAGGAGAGAAAAACCCTGGCTTTCAGCCTATTTGCCGCCAAACGCCGCCGAGGGGCGATCACCGCGCACCGCGGCGTTGGCGACCTCCTTCATCAGCTTCGCGTCGGCATCGGTTACGAAGTTCGGCTTCCAGGTGCACTTGGTGACGTCGGCCTTGAAGAGCTTGGCAGTCCACACCAGAGACTGGAAATACTGCCCTCGGTTGTTGAGATGGAAGACGTCGCCCTTGGGCTTCCACCCGCCACCTTCGGTCTGTTCGAACTTCGCGCTGCCGCAGACGTCGCCGCCGAATGAGTTCTCGGTGTACTTGACCGGCAGGCGTTCACGCCACAGCTGCACCGCGGTTCCGGTTGGAATCACGCGGAAACCGTAGCCGGCCGCGAAATCGCCGTATGCCTTCTGCAGCTGGGCATACATCTCGTGCTGGTCGATCTTCCAGTTCGCAAGGCGCCGATCCCAGGGGGTGTAGCTCCAGGTTTCCTGCACGACGATCTCCGCGCCCGGGCAGTACTCCTTCAGCTTGCGAACCAGATCGTCGCCAAAGGGGTGATAGGTCTTGGGCTGCCAGGAGTAGTGCGATGCCTGCTGGATCGTGATGATGTCCCACTTGCACCCCTTTGCGATCTCGGGGATGTTCGCCTGGGCGGGCGCGTCCTTTACCCTTTTGCCGTTTCTGGAAAGCCAGTAGCCGTAGGGACGGAACTCGGCGTTCGTCGACGCCACCACGTTGTTCCAGTGGCGCTCCAGGGAGCAGCCGCCGATGTTGAGCGATCCGAGTTCGAGCTCCAGACCCATCGAGTCGCAGATCTGCGGCATGTTGTGGACGTTGGAAATCGAGAAACTGTTCCCGATCATCAGCACCTTGAGTGCCGCCGCCAGCATGAGATTCATCTTGATATGTCCTTTCGTTACCTGCGGCAATGTGCCGCACAACGAGATATTCTATCAAACATTCGACCACAAGTCAAAACAAACAGATATCACACGCTTGCGGCGAGCGGGTCAATTATGGTATAATATAACCTGCATATGTCAGACAACAATACAAAGACCCACTGTGTGGTGGAGAAGAAGATCTGTCGGCTTCAGCTGGATGAAGGTGGCTTCAGGCTCGAAGAGGGCGGGTCATTGCCGGAAGTCGAGGTTGCCTGGGAATCGATTGGCCTCGAGAGACCGGAAAACGACAACGTGGTCTTCATCTGCCATGCACTCACCGGCGACGCCCACGTGGCTGGCCGCTACGCCGGCGAAAGCGAGAATTCCGGGTGGTGGGAGTCGATCGTGGGCCCCGGGCGGGCCATCGACACCAACCGGTACCGCGTGATCTGCGCCAACGTGCTGGGTGGCTGCAAGGGAACGACCGGGCCGTCCAGCGTCAATCCCGCCACGGGCAGACCCTGGGGCGGCGATTTTCCCCGCTTCACCATGGGCGACACGGTGGAGGTCTACCGCGCCCTTCTCCATCAGCTCGGCATCACCCATCTGGCCGGTCTCGTCGGCGGGAGCTTCGGCGGCATCCAGGTGATTGAATGGATCGCCGCCCATCCGGGCGAAGTCGACCGCGCGGTGATGATCGCGTCCGGCGCGGCGCTCAATGCGCAGGCGCTCGCGTTCGACATCGTCGGCCGCTACGCGATCACCCTCGACCCCCATTGGCACAACGGCGACTACTACGACAAGCCGCAGGAGGACCGCCCCAACATAGGCCTCGCCCAGGCCCGCCAGGTTGCGCATATAACCTACCTTTCGCTGGACCTGCTGAACCGCCGCTTCGGGCGGCGGCTGCAGGAGGACTGGCTGGAGCGCGACGAGGACTGGAAGCGGCGGCATGCCGATAGATTCGGCACGATGTTCGCGATCGAGAGCTATCTTGGCTACCAGGCGAAGAAGTTCCTCGCGAGATTCGACGCCAACAGCTATCTCCAGATCACGCACGCGATGGACCGCTATGACGCCGCGGTGAAGTATGGTTCGATCGACGAGGTGTGCCGCCGCATAACCTCGAAGCTGCTGCTGATCTCCATATCGGGCGACTGGCTCTTCAGCGAAGAGCAGAGCCGCACCATCGCCGCCGCCATGCTTCGGCAGAACAAGCACGTTTCATACGCCCATCTCGACATAAAGGTGGGCCATGACGGCTTTCTAACCCACACCCGCGAACTCGGGCGCGTTATGGGAAGCTTCTTCGCCCCCGCCACGCGCGAGGTCGCGGACGAAAAGCGCCGTAAGCTCGCGCCTCTCGTGGCAATGGTGCCCCAGGGCGCGCGCGTGCTGGACATCGGCTGCGGCAGTGGTTCGCTGCTCACGCTGCTCCGCGCCAAGGGAATCGAGGGCACCGGCGTGGAAATCGATCCGGAGAAGATCGTCAATGGCGTCAAGGGCGATCTGAGCATACTCCACGACGACGCCGACGAGGGCCTGGAAATACTTCCGGACGGCGCATACGACCTCGCCGTGCTGTCGGAGACGCTGCAGACGGTCCGCAAGCCAAGGGAGATTCTGGTGCGGATTCTGGACAAGGCCAGAGAGGCCGTGGTCACAATCCCCAACTTCGCATCTCTGCCGATCCGCCTCCACCTTGCATTCACCGGCAGAATGCCCGTGGGCAGCGAACTTCCCTTTGAATGGTACGACACGCCGAACACGCACTTCTTCACCTACCGCGACTTCCGTGCACTCTGCAAAAAGGAGAATATCGAGATCAAGAGCGTGCGTGCTGAGTCGTCCAACCTCCTTGGACGCCTACTGGTGCGGCTCGGCCTGGTAAACCTGGGCGCCGACCGCGTCATCTGCCGCCTTGCCAGAAACGAGCGGAAAACCGCCGAGTAAAGGATCAGCCAGTGAACAGTACGCTTGAAAAGATCGCCGCCGCGCCGAACGAGTATCCCTTCGATGTGGGGACACTGGGGGAATGCACCATCTCCTCCCCCATAAGGCATCACGACTTCGTCCCCGACGGCGAGCGGATCTTCATCGGCGAAAGCCGCGAACTGCTGGCTGAACTCGCCAGCCGCCTCGGCCACGAGGCGTCCTTCGAACGGGCAGGCGCAAAGGAGAAGATATTCCACGACCCCAGCTGGACGCGCGCGGCAATCCTGACGGCCGGCGGACTCTGCCCCGGGCTCAACAACGTGATCAAGGGCCTGGTGGAGATCCTGATCGCCGACTACGGCATCAAGACCGTCTACGGTATCCGCTACGGCTACGCCGGGCTCAACCCCGACCGCGGATACGAGCCGATGCTGCTTGACCTCGAGACCGTGGACACCATCCACACCACGGGCGGAACCATCCTCGGCAGCTCGCGCGGCACCCAGTCCACGGAGACCATCGTGACCACGCTGATGCGCATGAACATCAATGTCCTGTTCTGCATCGGCGGTGACGGCTCACTGCGCTGCGCCCACGACATAGCGGTTGCCTGCCAGAAGAAGGGCCTGTCCATCTCGGTGGTGGGCGTGCCCAAGACCATCGACAACGACCTCCAGTTCGTGGGACCCTCCTTCGGCTTCGTCACCGCGGTGGACGAGGCCGGCAGCGTAATCGGCAGCGCCCACGTGGAGGCAAAGGGCACACCGCGCGGAATCGGCCTGGTAAAGCTGATGGGACGCGACTCCGGCTTCATCGCGACGTGCGCCTCGCTCGCCAACAGCGTGGTGAATTTCTGCCTGGTGCCGGAGATCGACTTTGAACTCGAAGGTCCCCGCGGGCTGTTCACCGCCCTCGAGCGCCGCTTTGCCTCGGGCAAGAACCATGCGGTGGTGGTGGTGGCCGAGGGCGCAGGCCAGCATCTTCTCGAAGGCGACGCCGGGCGCGACGCGAGCGGCAACGTGCTGAAGAAGGACATCGGCGAATTCCTGCGGCGGCGCATAACCGAGTACTTCAAGACCAGGGGCATAGAATCGAGCGTCAAGTACTTCGATCCCTCGTACACCATCAGAAGCGTGCCGGCGCGCGGCACCGACACCATCCGCTGCTACATGCTCGCCCGCAATGCGGTGCACGCGGCGATGGCGGGACGCACCGACTGCGTCGTCGGCTCGGTAGGCGACTACTACACGCTCGTCCCCATCAAGCTGGCGACGATCGAGCGCCAGCGCATTGACCTCTCAAGCGAACTCTGGCGCGGCGTAATGGACTCGACCGACCAGGAGAGATATTTCGAAGCCAACTGAGGAACCGGCAAATGCCCATCGACGACTACGAGCTGATTGACTCAGGCGACGGTAGGAAATACGAGCGCTTCGGCAACGTGTCGCTAGTGCGGCCCTGCTCCCAGGCGCTGTGGCGCCCATCCTGTCCATCCACCTGGAACCGGGCCACCGCCAGCTTCGACCGCGAAGACGGCAATTGCTGGCATGGCCGCGGCGCCCTGCCCAAGGAATGGAACATCACCACGGCGGGCATCAGATTCCGCCTCTCGGGAACCGACTTCGGCCATCTGGGAATTTTTCCGGAGCAGCGTGCCCAGTGGAGATGGATTCGCGATACGGTGTCCGCCGCGGCAAAAGGGACAAAACGGCCTACCGTGCTCAACCTCTTTGCCTATTCTGGCGGGTCGACACTGGCCGCGGCGCTAGGTGGCGCCGAAGTCTGCCACCTCGACGCCTCCAAGGGCATGGTGCAGTGGGCACGCACCAACGCCTCGCTCAACGCCCTTGACAACCATCCCATTCGCTGGATTGTCGACGACGCCCACAAGTTCCTCGCCCGCGAGGCTAGACGGGGCCGCACTTACGATGCCGTGATCTTCGATCCCCCCACGTTCGGACGCGGCGCCAACGGGGAAATGTACAAGATAGAACGCGACCTGCACACCACGATCGAACTGGTGAAGGGCGTGCTGTCGCCCAGCCCGCTGTTCGTTCTCTTTTCCTCCCACACCCCTGGTCTATCCTGCATAGTGGCCGAGAACATCATGTCGCAGGCCTTCCCCACGGCGAAGAAGGTCGAGAGCGGAGAAATGCTGCTGGAACAGTCCACCCGCTCCACCCCCCAACGCCACTGCCCTTCCGGCATCTTCTGCCGCGCCAACTGGCTTGCATGAATTTAAAGGATGGCGCGAATCCCATTCCTCATTCCTAATTTCTAATTCTCCATTCCTAATTCCTAATTCATTTATAATTTACAAGGCTGTTGATAACTTTATCATAACTTCGGCATGATTTAATATATCTTTTGCTTGATTTTTACGCTGACTTTACAAACCCCCTTATTTTATTGGACAAAATCAACATTGACCTTCGGATTTTGTCGCATAACGAAATCTTGCGAACACCATTCAAAACTGTTGATAATAGTAGACAGTAACGCCATAGGGCTGAAATCACTCCACGAGGGAAAACGAAAACTCCACAAGGGGAGACGCGATTCTCCACAAGGGAAAACGAAAACTCTACAATGGGGGGGAGGCAATGGGAGCCACAAGTTAAATTCGCTGCGCTCATAAATGCCCTTCGGGCTAAATTCACTTCGTTCATAAATGGTTCTTGTGGATGTGATGATTGGATTATTATCTGAAGTGCATTTATTCGTGAAGCGAATTTAAACATTTATGAATATGTGGGTGTATGACGGTTGGATTGCCCGAAAGGACATTCTTTTCCCAACCTCTTTCCGTGCCGCGCGAAGCGTGATTCCGTGGTCAAAAAAACAAAGGGCGCATGGCGGCAGCACCCCCCGCAGCGGGAACAGACACCATATTAGGATTAAATCGCAGTGCTCATAAATGGCTACACACTAGCAACTCCACACCTACGCAACTACGTCCACACCAGCACCAGCAAATTTAACCATTTAACCATTCAACTATTTAACCATTTAACTATTTAACTCTCTCTGGTTTTATGCTATAATAAGTCTATGGAAAACAAAAGATACGATGTGGTGGTTTGCGGTGGCGGACACGCTGGCGCCGAAGCTGCTTTGATATGCGCCAGGATGGGGGTGAGCACCCTGCTCATAACCAGTAGAACTGACGCCATTGCGCGTATGCCATGTAATCCATCGATTGGCGGATTGGCCAAAAGCCACCTTGTATTCGAACTGGACGCCCTGGGCGGTGAAATGGGATTCAATGCCGACCTCACCTCGCTCCAGGAAAAGACCCTGAACACTAGCCGCGGGCCTGCGGTGCGAGCAACTCGGGCACAGTGTGACAAGTCAGAATACACCCAGAGGATGCAGCGGGTAATTGCCCAGCAAGCCAACCTAACCGTGCTAGAAGACGCAGTAGTAGACATCCTGCTGGATGAATCCAATCAATGTGCCACGTGGCACATCGCGAACGACGGCCAAACAGGACAAAGCCATCTATACGGGGTTATAACTAAAAGTAGTGGTATAATACTCGCAAATAATGCAATTATAACCTCTGGGACCTCGCTGAGGGGACGAATATGGATTGGTAAGGACGGTACACCGTCCGGCGGCGATGGCAGGCCTGCCGTGGACGAGCTTAGCAACTCGCTGAAGAGACTTGGATTCGAACTCATACGACTGAAAACCGGAACTCCACCGCGCCTGAAGGCGTCAAGTATAGACTTTTCCAAGACCATCCAGCAACCCGGGGAAGACAATCCGCCGTTCTTTTCACTAATGACATACTCCGTTCTGAAGGAATGTGCCACGTGGCACATTGGCGATGAAGAACACTATCCCTACGCTCCTTGGGTGCCAAACTCGCCACAACTCAGTTGCTGGGCTACCCATACCACACCGGAATCCCATAGGATAATTAGAGACCATCTGGCGGACAGTTCTCTCTATGGCGGACCTATCACCGGTACTGGGGTGAGATATTGTCCTTCCATCGAGGACAAGATAGTCAGATTCAAGGATGCGCAAAGCCACCATGTAATACTCGAACCCGAAGACCGCGCTGGCACGATAATCTATCCCAACGGGCTATCCAACAGTCTGCCCCGGAACGTGCAGGAGGAGCTGGTTCATTCGGTGCCTGGCCTTGAACACGCCGAATTTCTGGCCTATGCCTACGCCATAGAATACGATGGCATCGACCCTCGGGAACTGAAACACACCCTCGAATCAAAGCGAATCGGCGGCCTGTATTTTGCCGGCCAGATCAATGGCACGACTGGCTATGAGGAAGCTGCAGCCCAGGGGATAATTGCCGGCATAAACGCTGCCTTTGCTGCCCAGGGCAAAGCACCATTGGTACTCAGCCGACAGGATGCCTATATCGGAGTGATGATCGATGACCTGGTTACCAAAGGAACAGATGAACCGTACAGGATGTTCACCAGCAGGGCGGAGAGGCGTCTGATTCTACGCCAGGATAATGCCCGATACAGACTTGCCGATGCCGCTGACCGAGTGGGCGTGCTTCCTGAGGAAATAAGGAATGAAACCAGACGCTTTGCCACGCTCATAGAGGAAATCGAAAAGGACGAAAAGGTGCTTGCGCATGTCCTGGAGAATCCCCACGACGGAAATGGTTCCATACCGCCGGAGGTGGTGGAGCAGCTTAGAATCAGAAAACTCTATGCCTGCTATATCAAGCAGGAGGAGATTGCCGCCGAGCGGGCAAAACAAGATGAGGCTATCGTAATACCCCAATGGCTGGATTATGATAAATGCACATCGGTAAGATATGAGAGCCGGGAAAAGCTCAAGCGGTATCGGCCGGAAAATCTTGCCCAGGCATTACGCATTCCAGGTGTCAATCCGGCAGATGTTGCCATCCTGGCGATTATCATCAGACGTGGGCACGTATAGTTGATGGTTAAACAGTTAAATGGTTAAATGCTTAAACTGGTTAGAGTGGGTGGTGGATGGAGTGATGGTGGATGGGTGGGTGTAAGGTCAGAGAGGTTTGCTGTAAATCTCTAATGCACAGATTATGCGACATATTTATTTCTTGTCATACCCAGGCATTTTTGCTATAATCTAAAACCATGAAAAATAGAAAATTCTGGATTTGTGCGCTTTTAGCGGTGATCTCCTTTGGTTTGATGGCCGCAGGATCAACGGAGGCGACCGATGGGGCCACCAAGGCCCTGTTCCAGCCGGAGGAGCTTCCGCTCACGGAGAAGATGACGTTGCTGGCGCTGCAAATTGGTTTGATTCTATTTGCGGCTAAACTGGGCGGTATGCTCGCGTCGCTGTTCAAGCTACCGTCGGTGTTGGGCGAACTCGGGGCCGGCGTGGTCATCGGTCCCTGGGCGCTCGGTGGGATTGGCTTCGGTTCCGGATTGTTCAAATTCGGTCTTTTCCGTGGCGGCGAACTTGCCGCGCAGGCTGCGGCCACCGGCAACGTTCCCTTTGCCGTTACTCCGGAACTGTACGGTATCTGCACCATCGCCAGCGTTATTCTGCTGTTCATGTCTGGCATTGAAACCGATCTCAAGATGTTTCTGCGGTTCGCCTTTGCCGGTTCGCTGGTGGGTATCGGCGGTGTGGTGTTTTCATTTCTATTCGGCGACTTCTGCGCCATCTATGCGGTGAAGGTGTTTCCCGATCTCCTTGGCAACATCGCCTGCCTGAAGGAGCTAGGGGACATGGTCAGTTCTGGCCAGATAATGAGAGCCATCCTCTCGCCGGCCGCAATGTTCATGGGCATCATGTCCACGGCTACCTCCGTGGGAATAACGGCGCGCATTCTCTCGGAGCGTCGGAAGATGGACTCCGAGGAGGGGGTGACCATCATGGCCGGGGCTGTGATCGACGACGTGCTGGGCATCATCGTGCTTGCCATCGGCATGGGCATTATCGGTTCGCAGCAAGCCAACGCGGCGGCACAGGAAACCGCCAAGGCGGGAATTCCCTGGGGCAATATCGGGATGACGGCGCTGAAGGCAATCGGCATCTGGCTTGGCGGCACCATGCTGGGGATAGTGTTCGCCCGCAAGATCTCGTTCCTGCTGAAGATGTTCCGCAGTCCGGTGGCGATCGGAACGCTGGCTTTCGGTCTCTCGCTGGTAATCGCCGGTCTGTTCGAAGCGCTGGGACTCACGCTGATCATCGGTGCCTATGTCATTGGTCTTGCCCTCAGCAAGACCGACATCAAGCACATGATTCAGGAAAACCTTGAATCGGTCTACACCTTCCTGGTGCCGGTGTTCTTCTGCGTAATGGGCATGATGGTCGATTGCAACGCCCTGTGTTCGAAGCCAGTCCTGATATTCGGCGGAATATACACCATCCTCGCCGTGTTCGCAAAAGTGCTTGGATGCGCGATTCCATCGTACTTCTGCGGATTCAATATTCTGGGTTCGCTGCGGGTTGGATCGGGCATGATTCCGCGTGGCGAAGTTGCCCTTATCATCGCCGGCATCGGTCTTTCCAACGGGTTCTTGACTCAGGAGGTGTTTGGCATCGGCATCATGATGACGCTCATCACCACCATCATCGCCCCGCCCTGCCTGGTTGCACTTTTCAATACCAGGAAATCTGGCGTGAGGGGCAGGCGCAAGGCGAACACCGAAGGTTCAAGTCCGTTCAGCTTCACGCTGCCCAACATCTGGACGGCGAAGCTGATGCTCGATCGCCTGATCAACACTTTCAGGCACGAGGGATTCTACACCTATTGTCTGAATGCGCGCGAGAACATCTGGGAAGTGGTGATGAACGACATAGAGATTTCCATCAAACGCGAGGAAGACAAGATCTGCTTTGAGTCCACCCCCAACGAGGAGGCATTGATAACCAGTGCCTGGATGGAGGCTGCCGGGGAAATCAACGAATTGGCCAACGCGATTTCCAAGCCTATCCGCAATAAGGAGATTGGCGACATCCTCAAGAACGAGGCCAGCGAGATGATGCAGCAGAACACCTCGGCCCGCCATATCCAGCAGTTCGTGATGATTCCGAATTTCACGGCTGCCAGCAAGGTTGACGCGATAAACAAGCTCATAGACAAAATCAACGAAAATCGGCCTGGCATGATCTCCGATGTGGAAAAGGTTCGTAAGGCTGTATTTGCTAGAGAAGAATCAATGCCAACTGGGCTTAACAACGGAATTGCGGTTCCCCATGGCCGCACTGATGCCGTAAAGGAAATTATCGGAGCTGTTGCGATTGTGGATAATTCATCCAATGACAACGGCATCATTCCCGACTACGAAACCATCGATCATTCGGCCATTCAGATAATAGTTCTTACGCTCGCGCCGACAAGCGGACAGGCGCCGTATCTCCAGCTGATGGCAAGCATTACGACGAAGCTCAAATGCAAAAACGGTCATGAACAGCTGCTTGAATGTAAAACTCCCGAGCAAATGAAGAATTTCTTCAAACAAAAGTAATTTTTGTTAATATATATTATTATCCACACAGTTATCAACATAACCTGTTGATAACATGTAGATATTGTATTACTTTTTTTTGATGATTTTTTAGATAAAATATGGTTGAATATTAGCGCTCTTGAAAAAAAGTTTTTTTAGAAGAAGGTTCAAAGTGGACAAAGAACTGTTTAACAGCGATATGTTCTGGCATTTACTGCTAGAAAAAGTTCGGTCGTATCTCGGCAGCGAACAAGAGAAAAGCCGCATTGACCGATACCTTCACGGCGTTACCTCGCACATGCTGGAGGATGGAAGGTATGTCATCGGGGTTCCAGAACAGATTCAGGCGGAACTATTTGCTCCACTGTACACGAAGCCGCTTGAAAAGGCGCTTATGGAACTCGGGGCTGGCGATGGAATCGAGGTCAAGTTCATAGTCAGGGATGAAAATTCCGGGCATGTCGAGCTTTCTCCAAACATCCTGTATGGCGATCGAGGTGATAAAAAAGAAGAGAAGGCGAATGCAGCGCCGGCAGATGTTGACCCGCACCCGCACGCAAAACCTCCGATGGTGCGCGGAATACCGTCCACAATGCCCTTGCATGAGAACTACACCTTTGATAACTTCGTTCGCGGTCCGTCCAATTCATTTGCCCACGCGGCGGCGAAGGCTGTGGCGAAAGGTCCGGGTAGAACATCCTACAATCCCCTGTTCATCTATGGCGGCACCGGTCTGGGAAAGACCCATCTCATGGAGGCGATTGGTCACCAGGTACTGAAGGAGAATCCGTCCGCATCGGTCTGCTACATAACCTCGGAAACATTTCTCAACGAATACGTGAACGCCATCGCCAACGATTCGATGCCAGCCTTTCGCGAAAGATACAGAAACGTCGACGTGTTCCTTCTGGACGATGTGCAGTTCATTGCGGGCAAGAAGCAGTTCCAGGAGGAGTTCTTCAACACCTTCAGTTCCCTAATGCTCTACCACAAGCAGATTGTAATGACGAGCGACGTGGCGCCAAAGGACATCAAGGACTGTGAAGAAAGACTGATCGGTCGCTTTCAGCAGGGAATGGCGGTAGAAATCGAAACGCCAACCTACGAAACACGTCTGGCCATTCTAAAGTTCAAGGCGCATGGCACCCAGCACGTCATACCAGACGAGATTCTCAACTACATTGCGGAGCACATCAGGTCGCACGTGCGAGCCATCGAAGGCGCCTTGCTGCGGGTGGTTACCTACATGGATATCAATCCCGGCCTTCCATTGACCGTGGAAATTCTTTCGCACCTGCTGAAGGACTCCATCGAGGAAGAGGAAACCATCAAGGATCTAACGGTCAACCAGATCATCAAGACCGTGGCAGAATTCTACAACGTTACAGTGGACGAGATTTCGTCAGATCGTAGAACCCAGACGCTGGTCACTCCCCGCCAGGTGGCCATGTTCCTTTCGCGCAAGCTTACATCGCTTTCATTTCCAGAAATCGCCAAGGTGTTCGACAAGACGCATGCGACGGTACACCACGGTATGCAGGCCATCCAGAAGCGAATGGATGTTGAGTCAGAACTGAGAAGGGCGCTCGAGCAGATAACCGTGAAGCTGGGAAGAAAATACACGGATATCACCGAGTGACAAGCTGTGAAGATTCTTTCGGCAAGCTGTTCACATCTGGCGCAGTTATCGAAAGATTTCGTGACGCGATGAAAATATCTTATTTTATTGAAAGCCGATCAACACGGATATCTACAGCCGCAAAGTCATTCATCCCTTTTAAAATAAGGGCCAACTGGAGTTATCAACATATCTAACACTTCTAATATTACTATATTTTATTCTTTACTTTGATTAATATATTAGGTAAAATATTAGCCAAGCAAAAAATCTCATCCGGCATAGCCAAAAGGAGTTAGTCAATGAAGATCAAGATCACGAGGTCGAATTTTCTCGATGGCCTCAAGAAGGTTCAGAATGTAATTGGTGCCAAGGGTTCGCTCCAGATTATTCAGAATGTTCTGATGGAGGCTAGTGACAACAAGCTTCAGCTGACTACGACGGATCTCGATATTTCGATTCGCTCCACTGTTCCATGCGAGGTCGAGAAGGAGGGCGCGACTACTCTTCCGGTGAAGCTCCTTGTCGGAATGATTTCCAGGGCTGCCGAGGGTGTAATCGAGATTGACGTCGATGAAGCCGATCGTGCTTCGATTTCCGCCGCCTCGGCTACTTTCAACATCACTGGCATGAATGTCATCGACTATCCTCGCCTACCTGAGGATAGTAACTCATTCGAATACGTGATCGACCAGGAAAACCTCCGCGACATGTTCAGGAAGACGGCCTATGCCGCTAGCCAGGATGAGACCCGCAAGACGCTCAAGGGCGTGCTGATGAGTTTCCGCGACGGCAAGCTCACCATGGTGGCCACCGATGGTCGTCGTCTTGCCATGATCGAGAACGAAGTTGAGTTCCCTGAAAACGCCTCAAAGGACATTGTGCTTCCGGTAAAGGTCGTGGCCGAACTTCAGCGTGCGCTTGGAACCAATGGCAGCGTGCGGATATCGGTGGAGAATTCCCAGATATCCTTCAACCTTGGCGACACCAGAATCTATTCTAAGGTGCTTGATGATGTCTATCCCAACTATCGCCAGGTGATACCGGCTGAATGCGCCGAGAGCGTGAAGGTCGACCGTCAGCTTCTGCTTTCGGCCATTGACCGCGTGAGCGTGATGTCGTTTGGCGAATCCAATTCCATCACCCTTTCTTTCTTGTCGAACGAGCTCATTGTCAAATCTTCGCCCGACTCCGGCAACAAGGGACGCGATTCGGTTCCGATCAAGTATGAAGGCCCATCGATCGACATCGCGTTCAACCCCGACTTCCTGATGGATCCGCTCAAGGCGATCGACGATGACGAGGTGTCCATTAATTTCAACAATAATGGATCACCCGCCATGATGAAGTGTTCCAAGCCCTTCCTGTATGTGATGATGCCGCTTCGCACCTAGGCATAGTAGTCTTTCTTCCTCTACATAGACGGTGGTGTCATGAACATCTGGACGGATAGAAAATATCCGATAATACTTTCTTGCGCAAAATGCCTTTCTCCGTGGGTTGAGGGCGAAGTGGAGGAACTTGGTTACAGGCCACTCGAGGTCACTGAAAACGTGGTGGTGGTGGAGGGTTCATTACGCGACGTCTTCAAGCTCAATCTTCGTCTGCGTTGCGCCCACCGCGTGCTGGTTCCGCTGCTAAGGGCTACCTGTCGCCATGTTAGGGAACTTTACCAGCATGTCTGGTCCATCGACTGGGAAAACATACTCGAACCGGATGGCTATTTCAGCATCTCGTCGATTGTCCATAATGACACCGTCCGCGACACTCGTCTGCCCTCGCTGGTGGCGAAGGACGCGATAGCCGACAGGATGCGCTCCAAGTGCGGAAGACGCCCGGATTCTGGCCCGGACTATGATCGTGGCGCGGCGATTTTCATTCATTGGGACAAGGACTGCGTCATCATCTACATCGACACCAGCGGCTCGCCCCTCTCCAAACGCGGTTACCGAATGATACCAGGATCCGCTCCTATGCAGGAAACCCTGGCCGCAGCCTGCATCGACGCCATGGGATGGAATCGCTGCACGCCGTTCATCTCCCCAATGTGTGGAAGCGGAACGCCGGCCATTGAAGCCGCCCTGGCGGCAATTGGCAGGGCTCCTGGGTCACTGCGCTCGCATTTCGCATTCATGTCGCTCAAGGGCTATCATCTTATCATCGATGGCGAGAAGGCACCGAGATCGGCGCCTCGCCAGCGCTTCGGCGCCTCGCCCGAGCAGATATGGAAGGATATGGTGCTGGAGGCCGCCGAAGGCGAAAGAACCGATTCGGTGCCGCCGATTGTGGCTACCGACATCTCGCCCGAAGCCATTGAAAATGCCAGAATAAACGCCCATGGTGCAGGAGTGAGCGAATACATAACCTTTCAGGCGTGCGACTTCGGCGATACGCCGATTCCACGGCTGGAGGGAAACAAGGCAAAGTACGAGGGATGCGTATTTTTCAATCCAGAATACGGTATCCGATTGGGAGATCCTGTCGAGCTGGTTCCAATCTACGAACGCATCGGCACTTTTATGAATGAAAAGTGCCGCGGCTTCATGGGTGGCCTCATTACCGGTAATCCTGAACTTTCCAAAATGGTCAATCTTTTCTACCAGACGAGGATTCCATTCTATAACGGTCCTATCGACTGTAGATTGTTCATTTATCCTGGTTGCGAGCTCAAGGGTGCACATGCTCCAGCACAGGAAATGCCGCCGCGCTAAGATTGTTTCTACGTTGATATTATCAACAGCTTATCATAACATTGTTTATAAAATACTTATCTACAACCTTATTATCAACTGTTTATAACTGACTGTTGATAAACCTGTTGATAACTGTTGATAACTTAGTCTTGAAGAGTGGCTTGAAATATGGGATAATATGTGCCGCCAACACGGCAGAAACATAAATGCTTAATCTACCTCAGGAAATCTGTGCCAAATTCAAAGCGGCACGTCAGGCGAAAGGACTGAATCAATCGGCCCTTGCGCAGATTGTTGGTTGTAGGCAAAGCGCCATATCGATGTTTGAGGGAGGTTTGACCACCAAGATTTCGGAAGATACCGTAAAAAAACTTTCCGAGTTTCTCGAGGTGCCTCTAGAGGTGGAGAAAAAAGGGCTGAGTTCCGTAGATGTTTCTTCCCCCATGGTCATTAACCTGGCGGTTCGTGGTTTCTGTCCTGACTGCAATTGTCTTTCCAATGTTCCTTACATAATAGGCAGTCGTGTGTTTTTCCGTCCGGCGCGACATGTGTCATCGCCAAATTGTGGCAAATATTGCACAGTATGTGGCGAATTATTGGAATTAAGGTGCCCAACCTGCGGTGCTCCGCTGAACGATGGTGCTTGCTGCGCCGCATGTGGATCGTCCTATGTTACCCCGGTTCTTCCCAGTGGAATCAATCTAGAAGAGTATGTACTGAATCGTCGCCGTGACATTGAGGCGATGAGAATATTGTAGAATCTTAAAAAATATTTAGAAAAAGTTGTCAGCGAGGATAGAAGGCGCATATCATATGGTGGATGCGGAAATGAAAGCCCGCTCCGGAAGCTTCTTCTTCCTTAACCTTGCGCGAAAGCCGAACCGATTCCTAGCGGTTCGGCTTCGTGGTTTTTATAAACTCCCGTATCCACCCAAGCTCGCGTCTGCGCATACGCAGATAGCCAGGCTCGTCGTGGTCGTCTGCGCCGGTGAGATGATCCATTCCATGCGCAATGTAGAGCATGAGTTCGCTGGCCACATTCCAGCCCCGTCTTGCCGGCGCGGCCTCGATGGCTCTATCCACGTTCACGATTAGTTCGCCAAGAAGGCCTGGTTTTTCGGGTGGGATGGCGTCATAGGCCTGGGTGATGACATCGGTGGCCCCCTTGATTCCCATTATGGACTGATGTGCCATGTCGGAGCCAGCGTTGTCCACGAGCAGGACCGTCACCTCGTGCCATTTCCACCTGCCGCCGAGTTCCCGTTCCGCCCTGGCGTGTGAGCGTTCGGCGAAGAAGCTTGCCGCCGCCTTCAGTTCTCTGCGGCTCGTGTTAGTTGACGCCGGCAGTGCACCGACGATGTGAATGCGTATACTTTCCTTCATCTGCATTGGATGTTGGCGGCGATGGGCAGCGACAGCGTGAAGCGCGCCCCGCCCTCGGGCGGTGTTTCGAGTTTTATCTCCCCGTCATGGAGAAGGGCTGTGTGTTTTACAATGGCAAGGCCAAGCCCGGTGCCCTTGACGGTGCGTGACCTGTCCACTCGGTGGAAACGTTCGAAGACGCGTTCCTGCTCTGCCTCGGGTATGCCCACCCCGTGATCCTCCACCACGATGCTGGCCGTGGCATCATGCTGCATGAGCGTCAGCTTCACGCTGGGCGCTCCTGAGTGGCGGATTGCGTTGGACAGCAGATTGACTATGGCTCGCTCTATCAGCTGCGCGTTGCAGGCACACACGATCTTGTCACGTCCTTCAAACTCGATCGCCATTCCTGCCTCCGCGGCCGCGGCGCGGCAGGCGTCGATGGCCGAGGTAGCGATTTCCGCCAGATTCGCCTGGATAAACTTGCGGCGTAGTTCCTCGGTTCCGTGTTCGAGGCGGGCTAGCGCCAGGATGTCGTGGGCGAGCGAATCGAGGCGCCCGCATTCCCGGCGCAGCATCGCCGTCAGTTCGCCGCGTTCCTTCACGTCTACGGTCTCGTCCTCTAGCATCTCCACGGTTCCGAGAATTCCCGTGAGCGGGGTCTTTATCTCGTGCGATACATCCGCCACGAAGTCGCGCCGGAAATCGGCCTCCCGTCTCATTTCCTCCAGCATCGCCTGCTGGCGGTCGCGCTCCCGCGCAAGTTCGCGGTTGCGTGCGGCCAGACGCCCGGTGAAGAGTAGTATCATCAGGATTCCGCTTGCACCGGTGAGGGCGGCGAGGATCATGGCCGGCCGCGTCTTCTCCAGCGGGGCGGCCACCATTTCGTATGGCAGCGCCAGGCGCACCACTTCGCCGTTGGCGAGACGTCTGGCGCAGTAGAGCGTGCGCTTGCCCGTGGTGGCCGAAATGCGGATGCTCGCCCCGGCGCCATCCCTGCGCGCGCAGTCGACTTCGGGGCGCGAGCTGTGGTTGCCGAAGGCGGCTGCGGTGTCGCAGATGACGCCGCCGCGCGCGCTGATGGCGGTGAGGCGCAGACCGGGCGAGAGGCGTTCGGCGGCGAAGGACCGCACGCGCTCGAAGTCGCCCGCCGCAATGGGCTCGGCCAGTGCGTCCGCCGCCAGCTCGGTGCGTCCCGCAAGATCGCGTTCCGCCCATTTCTCGACGCTTACGCGGTAGGCGCTGCTTTCGTGCACTAGCAGCACCGCGAAGGACGCAAGGCCAGTCGCGGCCAGTGCGCAGGGCAGGAAGGATATCAGGTTCAGCATTTTCACGGTTCTATGCATTTACCCGGTAGCCGACGCCGCGGACGGTCTCGATGCGCTCCGCCCAGGCGCCGAGTTTTCTTCTGAGTCCCACCATCTGCACGTCGACCGTGCGTTCGGTGGAATCGCTGCCGTCGCCCTGGACCGCGTCGAGGATGCGCTGGCGGGTGTACACGCGCCCGGGATGCGAGGCCAGCAGGCGCAGGATCATGAACTCGCCGCGGGTGAGGGTGATGTTTCTGCCGTCGAGGCGCGCGACGAGTGCATCGGCGTCGATGGCGAGCCCGGCCACTTCGAGCCCGGGCGCGAGGGCGTCGCCGCGGCGCAGCAGGGCGCGCACGCGGGCAAGCAGCACACTGCGGGAGAAGGGCTTGGTCACATAGTCGTCGGCGCCGATCTCCAGTCCGCGCACGATGTCTTCGTCCGAACTCTTCGCGGTGAGCATCAGTATCTTCGTCGTGGCGAGTTCGGCTTCTTCGCGGATGCGGCGGCAGATGGCGAGGCCGTCCATTCCCGGCAGCATGAGATCGAGCAGCACCAGGTCGGGCCTTGTCCTGCGTACGGTCTCGAGCCCGCTGTCGCCGCGTGATTCACATAGCACGTTGGCGAAGCCGGCTCTATCCAGCATCATCTTCAGCACGTTGCGGATGGTGTCGTCGTCTTCGATCACCACTATGCGCGCAATTTCCTCGGCCATGGCTTGCGGTATTCAGAATTCTATGGTGGCGGCGATGGGGAAGTGGTCGGAAGGGTAGAGCTTCGTCCCGTTTCTGGCGTCGCCGTAGGTGCGGTAGTCGCGCGTCTTGATGCCGCGCGAGACGTAGATGTAGTCGATGCGCGGCCCTCCGCAGCGCTTGTAGAATTCAAGTCCGTCGGCATCCTGCCTGCCGTCGTCCGGCGAGCCCTTGCGCAGATTTCTTTCAGAGGGGGCGAGCTTCAGCGCCTCGGCGGTGGGCACCTCCTGCTCGCGCCATTTCCATCCGTTCCAGGTGCGCCAGGGACCCTGGGGGGGAGTGAGTGTGGTGAAAAGGGCGTTGTCGAGCAGGGCTGCTGCGGCTCGGGCGGGCTCCTCGGTTTCGTTGCAGTTGTGGTCGCCGGTGAAGACTATCGGGTCGCCGGCGCCGAACTCCTTCATGCGCTCGATTATCAGCAGCATTCCGTTCTTGCGCGCGAGGGCCGAGACGTGGTCCGTGTGGGTGTTGGCGAAGCAGAAGGTGCGTCCGGTACCGCGGTCGCGCAGACGGGCCCACGAGCAAACGCGGGGACAGGCAGCCCCCCAGCCGCGGCGTCCCGGGACCTCTGGCGTTTCCGAAAGCCAGAAGGTGCCGTTGGTGACGGCCTCGAGGCGGTCCTTGCGGAAGAAGACCGGCGATGCCTCGCCGCTCTTGCGGTCGGCCTCGCGGTGCTCGCCCACATAGGCGTATTCGGGGAGTCGTTCGCGAAGGAATTCGGCCTGGCCGGGGCAGACCTCCTGGAGCCCGAAGGCGTCGAGGTCCATCTCGCGGATGAGCTTGACCATGTCCTCCTTGCGTTCGTCCCAGGCGTTTGGCGTGCCCTTGTCACCGGGCTGGAGACGGATGTTGTAGGTACCAACGCGGATGGACGTGGTGGAGGATGGCGTCGACGCGCACCCAACGAGGAGGGCGGCGGCGGCGAGGGCGGCGAGGAAGGAGCCGCGGCGGAGCAGGTTCGTGTTCATGGTGTATGTCTGTTGGGTTGGCATTTAGAAATGGAGGTGGCGGCTAGCGTGCTTTCTTGTAGCCATCGGCGCTGGCGTTCCAGACGAGGAGGAAGAGCACCATTCCCACCAGGGCGAAGGCGGCGATGGTGCCGAGCGCCACGCCCCATCCGTAGTGTTCCTTGATCACGGCGATGCCGTAGCCCGACACCGCAGTCGAGAGATAGCCCATTATGCCGGTGAATCCGTTTGCCATCGCCGCCGCCTCGTTGGTGGCCTGGTTGGCGGCGACGATGCCGATGAGGGCCTGCGGACCGTAGATGCAGAATCCCGCCCCCATCAGCAGCAGCGTCGACTGCCAGATCGGCGCGCCGTTGGGCAGATACCAGAAGCCGAACGAGAAGAGCGCCGCGAACAGCATGCAGAAGACGCACGTGCGCACGCCGCGTCCCTTGAACGCCCGGTCGGTGATCCAGCCGGCGAAGACCGTGCCCACCACCGCGGCGAGTTCGAAGGCGATGGTCATGAGCCCGCCCTTTGTTATAGGTATGCCCTTGTAGTCGCGCAGGAAGGTTGGACCCCAGTCGAGGAATCCGAACCTGACCACGTAGACGAAGAAGTTGGCGATCGCTATGGCCCAGATCACGGGATTGCCGTAGACGAGGCGTAGGCGGTCGCGCGTGGTGACCATTGGCTTCTCGCTGGCGGCAGACGGCTTCGCCGCGCCCAGCTCGAGCTCCGGCACGCCGGCCTCGGTGGGCGAATCCTTCACGCAGAAGAAGCAGAACACCGCCGCGAGCCCCGCGAGCGCGGCCGGCACGTAGAAGCACCAGCGCCACCCGAATCCCAGGGCGAAGAGAAGCGAGCAGAGCCCGAGCGCCATCACCGCGCCGAAGCTGTGGCTGGTGTTCCAGATGGACATCTTGGAGGCGAGCTCCTTCGGATGGATCCAATGCGTCAGCATCTTCGCGCACGCGGGAAAGCCCATTCCCTGAGTCCAGGCGTTAACGATCCAGAAGACGCCGAAAAGCACCGCGAGCGACGTGCAGCCGAAGAAGAAGTTCATCGCCGCCGAGAGCGCAAGGCCTATCGCCATGAAGATGCGTCCGTTCAGACGGTCCGCCCAGAATCCATTCACGAAGCGGCTCGCGCCATAGAGGATGCCGTGCACCGAGAGGATGAGCCCGAGCTGCTTGACGGTTATCACTCCCTCGTCCAGCATCAGCGGCTGCGCCATCGAGAGGTTCTTGCGCGTGAGATAGAAGAACATGTAGGCGATCATCGAGGAGATGATGAAACGCCACTGGGCGCGGATAAATGACCTGGACGGGGTTTCGTTGTTCTGCTTCATAGAGTGACATTATACCAAAAAAAGTGTGTTTTTGGAAGGTGGAAAAGCCGTCATAGCATTTTTTTTAATTTAAATGTTGATTTTTCCCGAGAATTTCGGTATACTATTCGGGCTTGTCCAAAATAGTTTGCCACTTTAGCTCAGTAGGTAGAGCACATCCTTGGTAAGGATGAGGTCGGCGGTTCGATTCCGCTAGGTGGCTCCATTTATTGCGGATGGCAGTAAAGAAACAACTCACAGGAGACCATAAAATGGCAAAAGAAACATTCGATCGCGGCGGCAAGCCGCACGTGAACGTCGGCACGATTGGCCACGTCGACCACGGCAAGACCACACTTACGGCCGCCATCACGCACGTCCAGTCCCTCAAGGGTCTCTGCGACGAAATCAAGTACGACCAGGTCGCCAAGGCCTCCGAGAGCGCTGGTCGCCGTGATGCCACCAAGATTCTTACGATCGCGTCGTCCCACGTCGAGTACGCGACCGCCAACCGCCACTATGCGCACGTTGACTGCCCCGGCCATGCTGACTATGTGAAGAACATGATCACCGGCGCCGCGCAGATGGATGGTGCGATCCTCGTCGTCTCCGCCGTCGATGGCGCCATGCCGCAGACGAAGGAGCACGTGCTGCTCGCCCGTCAGGTCGGCGTGCCGAAGATCGTCGTCTTCCTCAACAAGTGCGACCTCGTCGAGGACGCCGAGATGCTCGACCTCGTCGAGATGGAAGCCCGCGAGCTCCTTTCCAAGTACGAGTATGATGGCGACAATGCGCCCGTGATCCGCGGCGCCGCCTATCCCGCCACCCAGGCCGCTGCGGCCGAGGACGATGCCTGCAAGTGCATCGGCGAGCTGATGGACGCTCTTGACACCTACATCCCCGAGCCCCAGCGCGAGCTCGACAAGCCCTTCCTGATGCCTATCGAGGACATCTTCTCGATCGAAGGCCGTGGCACGGTGGTCACCGGCCGCGTCGAGCGTGGCATCATCAAGGTCGGTGACGAAGTCGAGATCGTCGGTCTCAAGCCGACGGCCAAGACCGCCGTCACCGGCGTCGAGGTGTTCCGCAAGCTCCTCGACCAGGGTCAGGCCGGCGACAACATCGGCACCCTCCTCCGTGGTACGAAGAAGGAAGAGGTCGAGCGCGGTCAGGTGCTCGCCAAGCCGGGTACGATCACCCCGCACACCGAGTTCAACGGCCAGGTCTACGTCCTCACGAAGGACGAGGGCGGCCGCCACACTGCCTTCATGAAGGGCTATCGTCCTCAGTTCTACATCCGCACCACCGACGTGACGGGCGACATCGGTCTGCCCGAGGGCGTCGAAATGGTGATGCCGGGCGACAACGTCTCCATCGACGTCAAGCTCATCGCCCCTGTGGCGCTGGAAGAGAAGATGCGCTTCGCCATCCGTGAAGGCGGCCGCACGGTCGGCGCCGGCACGATCTCGAAGATCATCAAGTAACGCAATGCGTCTTCTGTGAGATGCCCGTCTCCGTGCCGGCCGAGTGGTCGACCGGTGCGGAGGCAGGGCTGATTTCACGGATTGACGGAAGGAAGATTTGTTATGCCGCGTGATTTGGCCATACTTGCCTGCACTGAGTGCAAGCGCCGCAACTATACTACGACGCGCAACAAGAAGACGATGACGGAGCGCGTGGAGAAATCCAAGTACTGCCCCTTTTGTCGCAAGCGCACGGGTCACAAGGAAGTCAAGTGATCCAAATATCTCTTTAGGGTAGTAGCACAATGGCAGTGCAGCGGTCTCCAAAACCGCCTATGGGGGTTCGATTCCCTCCTACCCTGCCAATACGACGAGGAACAGATGAAAAAGGTTTTCGAGAAGGTCAAGGGATATCTCACCGAGGTTAAAGGTGAGGCGAACCGGGTGACTTGGCCCGATAAGCACGAGCTGTACGATTCCACGCTCGTCGTGATTGCCTTCATCTTCATCCTCGCCGTGACAACCCTTGTCTGCGACAAGGTGATTCAGTTGTTCATCCAGGTCGTTCATGCCGGCGCGTGAGACTGTTGAGGGGATGTTCCGATGAAGAAGAAGGAATGGTTTGTGCTCCAGACTCTGGTGGGCAAGGAGGGAAAGGTTGTCGAGTCCGTCAACGCCCGGGTCCGTCTGGAAGACATGGGCGAATACATCGGGCAGGTAGTCATCCCCACTGAGAAGGTCACCGAGAGCAAGAACGGCAAGAAGAAAGTCGTCACCAGGAAGATATTCCCGGGCTATGTCCTGATGGAGATGGCCCTTTACGACTATGAGCGCGGAATCGATCCCGCGACCAAGAAGAAGGCTGTTGAGGAGCGCACCTGGAATTTCCTGGCGCAGACTCCCGGTCTGATCGGCACCTGGCTTCGCAATCTGCCAACTCCCATGAGCCAGGCGGAGCTGGACGCGATATTCTCCAACAAGCCCTCTCAGGCTGCCGAGAAGCCCAAGGCTAAGATTCCTTTCAAGGTGGAAGACACCGTGAAGATCAACGAAGGTCCGTTCATGGGTTTGACGGGTCTTGTTTCCGTAGTCGATCCCGACAGGGGCAAACTCAAGGTTGAAGTCAACGTCTTCAGCCGCAAGGTTCCTGTCGATGTTGATTACTGGCAGGTCGAGCTCGCCTCCTCTGAAGAGAAGGTGGAAAGCGCGCCCAGCCAGTTGTAGACATCATGTTCAGCGGGCCGTCTGCACCGGTGGGACGCCGGGAGGTACCGCGGAAAAGAAGGTAGATAATGGCTAAGAAAGTCAAGGGAGTTGTAAAACTCCAGATTCCTGCTGGCGCCGCCAATCCCGCGCCGCCTGTGGGTCCCGCGCTCGGCTCCGCCGGCGTGAACATCATGCAGTTCTGCAAGGAATTCAATGCCAAGACGCAGAAGCAGGCCGGTCTCGTGATCCCGGTGATCATCACCGTCTATCAGGACCGCAGCTTCTCCCTGCAGTTCAAGTCGCCGCCCGCGAGCGTGCTGCTGAAGAAGGCCGCCGGTCTCGCCAAGGGTTCCGGCGTTCCCAACAAGAACAAGGTGGGCAAGGTCACCAAGGCGAATCTCAAGGAGATCGTCGAGATGAAGAAGGCGGACCTCAACACCTCCGATGTCGAGGCGGCCATGCGCATGATCGCCGGCACCGCCCGTAACATGGGCATTGAAGTCGTGGACTGAAAGGATCCGAATCATGTCCAAGCATAGCAAGAATTATCTCAACTCCCTCAAGGCGGCTCCCAAGAAGGCCGTCTCGATCGAGGAGGCCGTCAAGTTCATCAAGGCCCACCCCGGCTCGAAGAAGTTCGACGAGACCGTGGATGTCTCCATGCACCTCGGTGCCGACACCACGAAGACCGACACTCCCGTGCGCGGCACCGTCAAGCTTCCCGCCGGTTCCGGCAAGAATGTCAAGGTTGTCGTCTTCGCCGGCGGTGACCACGCCGAAGAGGCCAAGGCCGCCGGTGCCGACTTCGTAGGTCTCGACGACCTGATCGAGAAGGTCATGGGCGGCTGGACCGACTTCGACGTCGCCGTCGCCACCACCGAAGCCATGAAGAGCGTCCGCAAGTGCGCCCGCGTGCTCGGTCCCCGCGGCCTGATGCCGAACCCGAAGACGGGAACGGTTACCGACGATCCCGCCGTCGCCGTCAAGGATGCCAAGCCTGGCAAGGTCGACTTCCGCATGGACAAGACCGGCAACTGCTGCGTCATCGCCGGCAAGCTCTCCTTCGAGGCCGACAAGCTCGTCGACAACATCAAGGCGGTCGTCGAGGCCGTGCAGTCCGCGAAGCCCGCTTCCGTCAAGGGCGCGTTCATCCGCTCCCTTACGATTTCCTCCACCATGGGCGTGGGCGTTCCCTGCGTGCTCGCTGCCGAGTAAGGAGCATCATCATGAGAATTGAAAAGATTGCCATCCTCAACGAAGTCACCGAGCGCGTCAAGAACTCGGATTACTGCTTCATCCTCAACTACGGCGGCGTTGACGTCGTGAAGCTGGGCGCCCTCCGCGCCGAGCTCCGCGCCTGCGATTCCCGCCTGCTCGTCGTCAAGAACACCTTCCTCGCGAAGGTTGCCGCCGAGAAGGGCTGGAGCGAGGACGTCGCCAAGATGTTCCAGGGTCCCACCGCCATCGTGACGGGCAAGGGCGAGCCCACCGCAGTCGCCAAGGCCGTGGTGAAGTTCGTCGAGGGCAGCGAGGGCAAGGCCTCCGTCAAGGGTGCCGACTACGACAACAAGATTGTCGACGCCGCGATGGTCGAGGCCCTCTCCAAGGTGCCCGGCAAGAACGAACTGCGCGCGACCTTCCTCATGCTCCTCAAGGAGCCCGCGACGCGTCTGGCGCGCGTGCTGTCCGAGAAGGCCAAGAAAGAGGGCGGCGCCGCCTAATTGTAATAGTTTCCCTTGGATGCAACACGCCAAGGGTTGACAAGTAAAAAAGGAAAAGAAAAATGACGAACGAAGAACTCATCAAGGAACTGTCGGGCAAGACCGTTCTCGAAATCAACGAACTCGTGAAGGCCCTCGAAGAGGCGTGGGGCGTTTCCGCCGCTGCCGCCGTGGCCGTGGCCGGTCCCGCCGCCGGTGCCGCTCCTGCCGAGGAGAAGACCGAATTCGACGTGATCCTCAAGGCCGCCGGTGCGAACAAGATCGCGGTCATCAAGGAAATCCGCGCCATCACGGGTCTGGGCCTCAAGGACGCCAAGGACATGGTCGAAGGCGCTCCCAAGACGGTCAAGGAAGGCGCTCCCAAGGAGGAGGCCGACAAGATCGCCGAGCAGCTCAAGAAGGCCGGCGCCGAAGTCGAAATCAAGTAAGCTTCGTCTGGCATTCACTATGGCCGAAAAACGCGCTCCTGCTTTCCAGGGGCGCGTTTTTTACCCTAGCCACAATCATTGAAAATGGCGGTGATGGATAGGATTCCTGGAATGATCGGCAGACGCGCGGCGGCGGTGTATCTGCTTTTCTCCGCGCTCGCTTCCGTGGCCCTTGCGTGCTGCGGCGCCGAACGTTCGCTCGCGCTGATGCGTCACCCCGTTTCGGGCGTCGCCATCTCGGTCCTTGCCGCCGCCGCTTGCGCCGCCGCGCTTTTCCGCCTTGCCCGCAATTGGCGTCATCCATCGGCCTCGCTGCTCTTCCACCTTGGCTTCGCGCTGGTGCTGGGAGGATGGATCTACAATCGCGCCGCCGGCCCCGAAGGTGGATATCTCGAACTTCGCGCTGGGCAGACCGGGCGCGTCGCCGACGCCTTCACGCTCGCCGTGCGCGATTTCTCCATCGAGCGCTACGAGGATACCGGCACCGTTAGCCAGTATCGCTGCCAGGCCGAGGTCGAGGCGCCGGGCGAACTGCCCGAACAGGTTGAAATCTCCGTCAACCACCCGCTGCGAAAGGCTGGCTGGTGGGTGTACCAGACCTCCTACCGCGGAGCCGAGAACCCTCATACTGGCGGGGTGGTGTACTTTACGATTCTTGAATGCGTGCGCGACATCGGCCTCGCTCCGGCCACCCTTGGCGGCGTGCTGCTGATCCTGGGCGCACTGGTTTTCGCGGTGGCGGGTCTGCGCGATGCCGCCCCGGCCGCCGCCCCGCCGCCAGTTTCTCCGGCGCGTCGCGCGACGCGGATATTGTATGCCCTCGCCTTTGCGCTGGCGGCAATCATGCTGGTTCGCCGCTGGCTGATCACGGGGCACGCCCCGATGCAGAACATGTACGAGTTCCTGATGTGCGCGCTCGCCCTGCTGCCGGTCCTTACCTGGATTTCCAGTCGCTTCCATGGTGAACGTACAATGGGGGTGGACTTCTCGCTCATGGCGTTCATCGCGCTGCCGGTGCTGTTTTTCATGGATGGATCGGTGAAGCGTCTCATGCCTGCGCTGCAAAGTCCGTTCTTCGTCCCCCACGTGGGCGCCTACGTGATTGGATATCTGCTGCTGGTGCGCGCCGCGCTTGGCGTTGGCCGGCGTCTCGTGGGTGCTGGTTTCTTCCTGCTGACCGTGGGGTTGGTGCTGGGCGCTGCCTGGGGCAAGGTGTGCTGGGGGCACTGGTGGCAGTTTGATCCCAAGGAGATGTGGTCGCTCGCCACCTGGTTCGTGTACCTGGCCTACTTCCATCTGCGCGCTCGCCTTTCTCCCCGCGCGGGAAGGGCTTTTCTCGTCGCTGGTGCGGTCATGATCGCCCTCACCCTCACCTGGATCAACCTGTCGCGGATATTCACGGGGATGCACAGCTATGCGTAGGACAATGACGATACTGGTGGCGCTCGCCGCCCTGCTCTGCACCGCCGCCACACCCTCCATGGCGCCTCGCGCGCCGTATCGCGGAGCGATTGCGATCGATGCCGATAGCGGACGCATCCTGTTTGCCGATTCGTCCGATGTCCAGGGCCGCCCCGCCAGCGTTACCAAGCTGATGACCTTTCTACTGGTGCTCGAGGATCTGGCGGCAGGGCGGTATTCGCTCTCCGACGAGGTGCCGGCAAGCGCCTATGCTTCTTCCATGGAGCCCAGCCGGGTCGACCTGTTTCGTGGCGGCAGGATGACGGTGGAGGATCTGCTCTGGTCGATTATGGTCAAGAGCGCCAACGACGCCGCAGTGGCGCTGGCGGAATATGCCGCCTGGCAGTGGAGCGGACGCACCGAGCTCCCGCCGGATCGCGCAACCGATCGCTCGCTGCTCAACTCCTTTATCGCCCGCATGAACCGCCGCGCCGGCGAACTCGGAATGAAGTCCACCCGCTACGCCTCGCCGAATGGTCTGCCGCCGGGGAAGGGGGAGAAGCGCGGCTGGGATGTATCCACCGCCGCGGATCTCGCGCTACTCGCCCGCCGGCTTGTCTCCATGCGCGCATCGCTGCGCTACACTTCCGCCGCCTTCCATACGGTGCGCACCTGTCGCGGCGACAAGCTTACCCTGCGCAACCACAACTACTTCGTTCCCGGCAACCGCGACGAGAAGGGCCTTTGTGTTCCAGTTAAGGAATGTGACGGACTCAAGACCGGCTACACTGCCGCCAGCGGAAGCTCCATCGTGCTCACTGCCGCCCGCAACGGCCGGCGCGTGGTGGTGGTGGTGCTGTCCAGCGCCGGCCGTCACGAGCGCGAAGGCGCAGCCCAGAGGATTCTCAAGGACGCCTTGGATTCGGTATCACTCTGGTAGGAATTGGAATGTGCTTCTTCTCCACAGTTCTGCTACTGCTGGCCAACCTCACGGTGGGTACCTGGAATCTGCGCTGGTTCCCTAGCGGACGTGCCGAGCACCGCGCCTCCACGCGTGTCGAGATGGCGGCCACGCTGGATGCTGCGGAGGTCATCGCCACCAATCTCGTGCACCGCAGCGGTGGAGCGATTGTCTTTCTACAGGAGCTGCGCGACGAAAAGACCACCTCCAATCTTGTGTCCGCCGTGGGCTGCGGCATGAAGCTGGCGGCCATCAGCGCCTTCCGTGACTTCGACCGGCGCCTCGGTTGGCAGCAGAATGCCATTATTTCCGATCTTCCGGTTATCTCCAGCGGCTTCTCGTATTGGAAACGATCCCGTGGCGTGCTGCCGCCGCGCGGTTTCACCTATGCGATACTCGACGCTGGCGCGATGGGGCCAATCTTCTGCTGTTGCGTACACCTCAAGAGCAACTATGGCGCCAAGACCGACCAGCTTCGTGCCGCCAATTCGGCAAAGCGCGAGCTTTCGGCCGACCAGCTGGTCGCCCTGACGAAGAAGGCAGTCACCCCGGATGGACGTCATTGTGCCCGCTTCATCATTGCGGGGGATTTCAATTTCGACCCCTATTCGGGTGCCTTCAAGGGTGAGACAACCATGGAGAAGCTTGTTGGCGCCGGCTTCATCAACTGCTTTGAAGGTGTTCCGGCGGCCAACCGTGGCACTCACATCGGAACTGGGCGCTTCCCGGACTCCACGCTTGATTTCATTCTTCACCGCGGTTTCTCCACACAGTCGCCTCCCCATCTCTCGCCCGCCCATGATGTAAGCGACCACCGCGCCGTCTGGATGGTTTTGTAGTGGATATGTGTCGCGCAAGCGAGTTGGTGGATCGCGGATATGTGTCGCGCAAGCGTCGTCCTGGTGCGAGGCCCTTCAGACCGAAGCACTTTCGTAGATTTTTTTTCATTTTTTTATTCACTTTTGACTGATTTTTCGGTATAATATAAGTTCATTTCTCTAGGAAAACAGGAGTAAGAAAAACCATGGCGAATATCAAAGGCGGCCGTGCCGCCCGTAAACGCGACCGTCAGAATGCGAAGGCCAACAAGCGCAATGTGGCCGTCAAGACGCATCTGCACACGTCTCACAAGAAGCTCTTCAAGGCGGCGGATGCCGGCAAGAAGGACGATGCCGAGAAGGAATTCAAGGAATTCGTGAGCGGTCTCGACAAGGCGGTTAAGAAGGGCGTGATCACCAAGAACACGGCCGACCGCAAGAAATCCCGTGCGCAGCTCAGGATGAACAAGCTTGCTGCTGCTAAGTAATCCAATTCAAACAACAGAGGGCAGTGCAATGGCCAAGAAGACTCTCCGCGATGTAGAACTCGCGGGCAAGCGCGTTTTGATGCGCGTTGATTTCAACGTCCCGATGGCGAAGGACGGTTCGGGCAAGATTACGGACGACACGCGCATCGTCGCCGCGCTGCCTTCCATCAAGTATGTGCTCGAGCAGGGCGGCAGCCTCGTGCTCATGAGCCATCTCGGCCGTCCGAAGGGTGGCAAGCTCGGCGAGAAGGTGAAGCCCGAGAACAAGGCGTTCACCCTCAAGCCAGTCGCCCAGGCGCTTTCCGAGAAGCTGGGCATTCCGGTGCGCTTCGTGAAGGACTGCATGGACGCCGACAAGGCCGTCAAGTCGCTCAAGCCGGGCAAGGTCATTCTCCTCGAGAACACCCGCTTCTACAAGGCCGAGGACGGCAAGGTTAAGAAGGACGACGAGAAGAAGGGCATCCACCTCACGGTCAAGGAGTTCAAGGCCAAGACCGCCGAGCTCAAGAAGTCCCGCATCGAGATGGCGAAGAAGCTCGCCAGCTACGGTGATATCTACTGCAACGACGCGTTCGGCACGGCCCACCGCGCCCACGCCTCGACTGCCGTCGTCGCCGACTACCTCCAGCCGGCCGTCTCGGGCTTCCTGCTAGAGAAGGAGATCAAGTTCCTCGGCGATGCCGTCGAGAACCCGGTTCGTCCGTTCGTCGCCATCCTCGGCGGCGCGAAGGTCTCCGACAAGCTCGCGGTCGTGAAGTCGCTCCTCAACAAGGTCGACACTCTCATCATCGGCGGCGGCATGGCCTACACCTTCAAGAAGGCCCAGGGCGTCAAGATCGGCAACTCCCTCTGCGAAGACGAGCAGGTCGCCTACTGCAAGGAGATGCTTGCGGCCGCCAAGGCCAAGGGCGTTCAGATCCTCCTGCCGGTCGACAGCGTCATTGCCGACAAGTTCCCGGCCACGAAGGATGCGTCCGACATCAAGATGAAGAAGGCTGCGGGCGATATCCCGGATGGCTGGATGGGTCTCGACATCGGGCCGAAGTCGGTGAAGCTCTTCAAGGACGCCGTCAAGACCGCGAAGACCGTGGTCTGGAACGGCCCGATGGGCTGCTTCGAATTCGCGCCGCTCTCCAAGGGCACGTATGGCGTCTGCGAGGCGGTTGCCAAGGTCAAGGCGAAGGGCGGCACGTCGATCATCGGCGGCGGCGACTCCGTCAGCGCGGTCAAGAAGTCGGGCCTCGCGGATAAGATGAGCCACGTCTCCACCGGCGGCGGCGCCTCGCTCGAGTATCTCGAGGGCAAGGTGCTCCCCGGCGTCGCCGCTCTCGACGAGAAGAAGAAGTGAGCGTCACGCCTCGCGCGGCAGGGAGAGGGTGAAGGTGCTTCCCCCCCCTCGCGCGGGGCATACACTAGGTCTCCACCCATCCCGCGGGCCAGCCCGCGCGAGATGAAGAGCCCGAGACCTAGTCCTTTCACCTCGGTGGCAAGGGAATCAACGGCACGGTAGAACTGCTCGAAGATCCTTGCCGCTTTTTCTTTTGGGATTCCCGGGCCGCGGTCGGCCACCGTGAGTTCGACTTGGTCGCCGCCGATTCTCGCGCCCACCTCGATGGCTCCGGATTTTGGCGCGTACTTGGCCGCGTTGCTGAGCAGATTGGATAGTATCTGGCACACGGCATCGCGATCCGCAAACGTGCACAGGCCTTCTTCAATCCTGGTTTCGGCCTTGAGCCCTCTCTGCGCGAGGTTCGGGCTCTCCGCTCTCACCATCTCCTGCACCACGCTCTTCACGTCGACCCTTTCGTGCTTGTAGCTTCGCAGGTCCTGTTCCAGCCGGCAGTAGTCCAGCAGCCTGCCTATTGAACGGGTCAGTCTTTCGCATTGCAGGGAGATCGTCTTGTATGCTTCCAATCGTTCTGTCTCCGTCTTGTACGATCCGATCTGCAGCATGAAGCTCATGTTGGTGATGGGCTGCACCTCATTGGCTATTTCGTGCGAGGCATTGTTGAAGTTCTCTGTCTGCTGCCTGTTTTTACGCTCCTCCCCCTCTGCGCGCTGCCTGTATATCCACGCGCCGAGCACGAGCACGCCGATGAACACCGCCGACAGCAGTCCCACCAGTATTGCCCTGGAGAAACGTTCTGGCTCCTCGACCGGGTTTTCCGGGTATATCAATCCCCGCACCGTGATGGCGTCAGTTCCCTTGGCGGATTTATCCTTCGCATGACTTCTTATTCGCGTCCATAGCACGAAATGCGCCGCGCCTTCCTCGTCGGCCGCGGCGAGTTCCATAAGTCCGCGGCTGGGGGATTTTATTCCCGGGCTCTTCCATTCCTTCAGGTTCTTGATCCTCTCCAGCTGGTCCTTGATTTCCGCCGGGATGTTCCCCGCAATGGATAGCGTACCGCCCCGCTGCCATTTGAACGTGCCTGCCGCCGTGTGCCGATTGTCTTGCGCCGCCCAGGCGGTGATTGCCGCTTCAACTTCCTTCTCTTCGTCGCCTACGCTGTTGATGGCGTCCGCAAGCTTCGTGGCCGTCACCTGCACGCTGTCGCGATATGCCGCCCCGACCCGTTCGCGCTCGTATCCGTCAAGATAGCAGACGAGTAGAATGCACGCCCCCAACGCCAGCAGGGCGGGCAGCAGCGTTACAAGCGTGAACTTTGCGAGTGGCTTCATGGTGGTCGCCTAGTGTGCTTCCAGCCAGTTGCTTCCAGCGCCCACCGCCACTTCGAGCGGCACTCCCAGCGCCATGGCGCCCTCCATTTCGCGTCGGGCGATCTCTGTGACCTGCTCCACTTCGTCGCGCGGAACGTCGAAGAGCAGTTCGTCGTGGATCTGCAGCACCATCTTCGCCTTTAGCTTCGCCTCGCGCAGTGCTCGGTCCACCCGCACCATGGCGAGCTTGATCAGATCCGCCGCCGTTCCCTGCACCGGCGTGTTCACGGCATCGCGCTCCGCCGCCTGCCGGGCGGTGGCGTTGCGCGAGTCGATGTCCCGCAGCGTGCGGCGACGCCCGAGCGCGGTCACCGCGTAGCCGGTGGCGCGAGCCTTCGCGATGGATGATTCCATGAACGCCTTGATTCGCGGATAGAGCGCGAAGTACGATTCGATCAGCGTCGCCGCCTCCTTGCGCGGAATGTGCAGACGCTCGGAAAGCCCGAAAGCGGAAATGCCGTAGATGATGCCGAAGTTCACCATCTTGCACCGCGAGCGCATTTCATCCGTCACCAGCGGGGCCATGACGCCATACACCCTGGCCGCGGTTTCGCGGTGGATGTCTGCCCCGCTGGCGAATGCCGCCAGCATCGATTCGTCCCCGCTCATCGCCGCCATGATCCGCAGTTCGATCTGGGAATAGTCGGCGGATACGAGCAGATGGTTCTCGTCGCGCGGCACGATGGCGGCGCGGATAGGCCGCCCGCGGTCGGTGCGCACGGGTATGTTCTGCAGATTGGGATCGCTCGATGAGAGGCGCCCGGTTTCCGCGAACGACTGCGAGAAGGTGGTGTGGACCCTTCCGTCGCGCGGGTCGATGCACTCGGGCAGACGGTCGACGTACGTGTTCTTCAGCTTCGAGCAGGCGCGGTATTCGAGGATCTTCTCCACCACCGGATGCTCGCCGGCGATGCGGCGCAGCGTCTTCTCGTCGGTGGAGTACTGTCCGTTGAGATTCTTCTTGGCCCCGGCGGGACTGAGCGCGAGCTTCCCGTAGAGGAATTCCGCCAGCTGCTTGGGCGAATCCAGATTGATGTCGCTGCCGGCGACGGCGGTGATATCGGAGGTGAGCCGGTTCAGCTCCGCCTGGAGCTCCACCCCGTAGCGGGCGAGCGCGGCGGTGTCGATGCGCACCCCTTCCCGCTCCATCCCGATCAGCACCCGCACCAGCGGCTCCTCGCTCTGCTCAAGCGCCGCCAGCGTGCCCGCCTCGGTGGCGCGCGGACGCAGGACGTCGTCAAGGCGCAGGGTCACGTCGGCATCCTCGGCCGCGTAGTCGCATATCTGGTCGCCTGAGAGTTCCGCCATTGAGCGCTGTTCCTTGCCCCGTTCCTTCTCTCCGATCAGCGCCTCGATCGGGATTGGCGCATAGTCGAGGAACTCCCGCGCCAGGGTATCCATGCCATGCCGCGCGGCGGCGTCGGTGACGTAGTGCTCGAGCATGGTGTCGCGCACAGTCCCGGCGAAGACGATGCCGTAGCGCTCCAGCATTGTGATGTCGAACTTCGCGTTGTGCGCCACGAGAATCCTCGAGGGATCGGCGAAGACGGGCGCGAAGATCCGCACGAACGCCTCGGCCCTTTCGCGTGCCGCCGGGCTGGCGGCGGCATTGGCCGAGGCGAAGGCGAAGAGATCGCCGCCGCTGGAGGTCTGCGCCTTCGCGGCGGCGCCGTGTGGTGGTACCGTCACGTACCACGCCTTGCCGGGCGCGGTGGCGAAACTCATCCCCACGAGATCGGCCGTGTGGGCGTCGGTGCCCGTGGTCTCGGTGTCGAAGGCGATTCTTCCTGCCGCCTCCAGCTCGCGCACGAGGGCGCGGGCGGCAGCTTCATCCGCGATGAGGCGGTAGTCGTGCGCAACATCGGCCAGCGTCTTGAAGGCGTGCTCTCCAGCCGCGGCCGGTGCGCCACCACTTGCCGGCGGAGCTGCCGTTATCGGACAGCCGAGCTTTCTCGCGAGCGCGGTGAGCTCGTATTTGCGGCACACCGCCGGGAATTTCTCGGGGTCGGGTTCGCGGCGCTCGAGGTCATTCCAGTCGATGTCGAGCGGGACGTCGGTGCGGATGGTGGTGAGGAACTTGGACATCCTCGCGTCCTCCGTGGCGGCGGCGATTTTCTCGCCGAGCTTGCCGGGAATCTCGCCGGCGTGCGCGATTATCTCCTCCACGCTGCCATATTGCGCGAGCAGCGACTTGGCCGTCTTCTCACCCACTCCCTTTACCCCGGGGATGTTGTCGGCCGCGTCGCCGGCGAGCGCGAGGTAGTCGATCATCTGCGCGGGGGAGGAGAGCGACCAATGCTCCTTCACGCGCTCGGCATCGTAGATTTCGGCAGGATCCTTGCCATGGCCCGGACGGAAGAGATGGATGTGTTCGTCGACGAGCTGGGCGGCGTCCTTGTCGGGCGTGGCGAGAAAGACCTCGAAACCATCTGCAGCCGCCTTTTTCGCGAGCGAGCCCATTACATCGTCGGCCTCGAAGCCGTCGCGGCTGATGACGGGCAGGTTGAGGGCGTCGGCGAGCTCGAAGGCGTAGGGGATGTTGGCGGCGAGATCCTCTGGCATCTTCTCGCGCTGCGCCTTGTAGGGCGGGTAGGCCTGGTGGCGGAAGGTGGGTCCCTGGGGATCCATGGCAAGCACGGCGTGGGAAGGCTTGTGTTCGCCGAGGATGGAGGTTATGCCGTTGGCGAAGCCCAAGAGGGCCGAGACGTTGATGCCGTTGGAGGTGATGCGGGGGGAACGCAGGAACACGAAGTGCCCCTTGTAGAGGAACGGCATGAGATCGATGATGAAGAGCTTTTTTTCTGCCATGGGAATATTCTATCATTGGCGGACATTGAAGTCAAATTAATTAAATTCTCTACGCGCATAAATAGTTAAATTCGCTTCGCTCATAAATGCCCTTCGGGCTAAATTCGCCGCGCTGGTACGTGAAAGAAGCAGCGCTCATGCACTTTCCTTTCTCCTCCCCGGTCGTGAAAGTGTAATCGCGAATCCCTTCCCCCACCCACCCCCCAAAAAGAAACTTTCACTTTCCTCTTGCCAACCTCCCTCATTTTTGCTACAATTCGGGTGTCAGCAGAGAAGCCGTGCCCTCGCAAGGGGCGCGGAGCGCTGCTTTTGCTCCCGGCGCGGGGATCCGAAACAAGGAAACAGAGCATGAAGAAACTGATGATCGCATCCGCCGCCGCGGTGCTGGCGTCCGTTGGCTTCGCCGAAGCGTTCACGAACGCCACTGGCTTCGAGAACGTCAACGCCGGCGAGACCAAGATCGCGGGCTGGAGTGATAACGCCGCTTCCACGCAGATCGGCGATGTCTACTGGTGGGGCGCCGAGGGTTCGGCGATCTCCAACGCGCAGGGCCAGGCCTATTCCGCCGCCTGCGGCTTCCCGGGCGCCTTCACGGGGTTCGGCAGCAACTACCTCGACCTCAACACCGAGAACGACATCCTATGGCGTTCGGTGAATCCCGCCGCCAAGCCCGATGCCGACTGGCAGAACGGCGAGGCCCAGGCCGTCGACGCGGAGACCGGTCTCTATGTCGACACGATGGTGCAGTTCACCATCACCGAGTCCGGCAGCGAGCCCGACCTCGATACCGAGGGTGGTGACAAGCTCGCCATCTGGCTGGGCACGGTCACGAACACCGCCGGCGAGGTGGTTGGCACGAACCTGTTTGTCAAGGGTTCTGCGTTGGACGAGTCGTTGTCTTCGCTGCCGGCCACGTATGGACTTGAGCCAAAGTCTGGCACGATGGACCTTGTGCCTGGTACTTGGTATCGTCTGACGGTTAAGGCCATTAGCTCAATTTTCAGCGACGCTGAATTTACTGGTGGCTACGGGAATCTGCCGGGCTTCATAATCTACATCGACGGTGTCGCGTTCAGGATTGTGGACGGCAATGCCGACAAGCCCTTCCCGTTGACTGGCGAGGTCACCAAGTCCGACCTTGCGGCGTTTGTCAGCACCGATCTTGCCGACCTGTATGACGCCGACGCGCTTATTCCGTCCGCAGTGGGTCTGATTGACTATACCGTCACCCTCTCCGGCGTCGGCTTCAAGGGCTCGGGCGCGATCGACGACCTCGTCATCACCGACGAGCAGCCGAACTTCCTGACGCCCGTCGTCCCCGTCGACTTCACGGTCACGATCCCCGCTGGCGCCACCGCCACCTACGCGATCGGCACCGGCGCGCCTGTCCCCCTGCCTGCTGATGGTAAGATCAGCGGCGCCGTGGATGCCGCGGTCACGATCACGATCACGCTGGCCGACGGCACGGTCGCCGTCAAGACCGGCACGATCACCGAGGACGGCACGCTCGACCTCAGCACCGTCGACTGGTCCTTCTATCTCG
>JAZRXT010000104.1:0-3675 GCA_045600365.1 Kiritimatiellia bacterium
CAACGAACGCAGCGAAGTTGCTGGCGCAAACATTGACGGCAATCATGAGGAACACACATACGACAACATCGGCAACTCCATCATTGCCGCCTACAACGGCGTCACGAATCACTACGTCGCCAACAACCTCAACCAGTACACGGCAATCAATCGAACAATCGAACAATCCGAACAATCGAACAATCTCGCCTACGATACCGATTGATAGGTTAATGTTCGATTTGCGATTAGAAGGGAATGGGTAATGAAAGAACACGTTTGCACTGCGCGTTTGATATGGCTGATGGTATGCGTTGTCGCCGGGTTTGCGACTGCGAAGGAGATTCGTCCTCTTCCTCCGCCGGAGTTTAGCGATACCGAGGTCACCGCGTGTCATCGCATCGACCAGGACGGAAGGAGCGTTGGCCAGATCGACTTCTGGTTGTCCTTCAACGGGACCGCTTCCAACAACGTCGAGGTCGCCTTCGGGAAAGATTCCGATTCGGACGGAGATCTCTCTCCGCAGGAAACCGATCTCGTCATTGGCTGGGACTGCGGGCGGTACTTCATCGAGAGATCTGCAAGCCACGAACGGATAGAGGAGGCGGATGTCGGCATGAGTGGAGGCGAGCGCACTCTAGACTGGCATTACCTGGTAGGCAGCGACAGGACGGTGTTCAAATCGTTTTCCGTAACGAACGAAACCGGGGTCGCCTTCGCAGAACTCTCCGCGACTCGTCCCGAATGGCTCTACAGCCGCGTCTGGAACCTGATGCGCCTGACCGCGCGTGGCCCAGGTGTACAGCACGAGCGTTTCTTCATAGATATCCTTTTCAAGGGTTTCGTGATGACATTGAGGTAAAGGGTGGGCTTTTGAGCGTCTGATCTTTGGGGCATTTGGGAACTGGAGCGATGGTCATCTCGCCAGTCGGTGCCCCTACGGGGGGAAGGCAGTATTGAGCGACCGACTATCAGGTTGACACGATTTTTCTTGAAATGTCTACCTAAATTCGCTAAAATATATGGAATCAAAGAAGGACAGTATACATGCGGATTCTTACAGGCATACAACCCTCGGGAAAATTACACTGGGGGAACTATTTTGGGGCGATGAAGAATGCATTCGAACTTGAGAAAAAGGGCGATGCGTTCTTGTTTATTGCCAATTACCACGCCATGACCACGGTGCGCGAGGGTGCGCGTCTGCGCGAGGCGACGCGCGATGTCGCCCTCGACTGGCTCGCCTGCGGTCTCGACCCCGAGCGCACGGTGTTCTACCGCCAGAGCGACGTACCCGAAGTCCAGGAGCTTGCCTGGTTCCTTTCCTGCGTCACGCCGATGGGCCTCTTGGAGCGCTGCCACAGCTACAAGGACAAACTGGCGCATGGCTTCGACGCCTCGCACGGCCTCTTCGCCTACCCGGTGCTGATGGCCGCGGATATCCTGCTCATGCAGACCGATCTGGTGCCGGTGGGCAAGGACCAGAAGCAGCATCTCGAGGTGACGCGCGATCTCGCGATCAAGTTCAACAACGCCTACGGCGAATGTTTCAAGATTCCCGATGCCTACATTCCCGACACCGTGGCCACCATCCCCGGTACCGACGGCCAGAAGATGTCGAAGAGCTACAACAACACGATCCAGCTCTTCGAGGATATGAAGTCGATCAAGAAGAAGATCATGGGCATCGTCACCGACTCCACGCCGATGGAGCAGCCCAAGGAGCCGGAGGGCAATTCGATCTACGAGCTCTACAAGCTCTTCGCCACGCCCGAGGAAGCGGCGGAGATGGCGGCCAAGTTCCGCGCCGGCAACTACGGCTACGGCCACGCCAAGAAGGAGCTCTTCGCCATCTACGAGCGCACGTTCGCCCCGTTCCGCGAGCGGCGCGAGAAGTTCGCGGCGGATCCGTCGTTTGTAGAGGACGTTCTTCGTAGCGGCGCCGCGCGCGCCCGCGCCGAGGCCGCCAAGACGATGGACAAGGTACGCGCCGCCGTCGGTCTCTGACGCGATATCGATTACTGCACGCCAATCTCCACCCCTGACACTTTAGACTTGCCATGGCCCAGGCGGATCTGCTAGCAGAAGACTACAAGGAGAACCTCGATGTGTTCGAGGGGCCCCTTGATCTGCTTCTGTACCTGATCCGCCGCGAGGAGCTGGACATCTACGACATCCCCATCGGCCACATCACCAAGCAGTACATGGAGTATCTCGACCTGATGCGCCAGCTCAACCTGGACGTGGCCGGCGAATTCATCGTGATGGCCGCCACGCTCATGGTAATCAAGAGCCGGATGCTGCTGCCGGTGACGCGGCGCGCCGCCGAGGAGGGGACGGACGAGGAGTGGGTCGACCCCCGTCTCGACCTCGTGCGCCAGCTGATCGAGTACAAGAAGTTCAAGGACGCGGCGGGCCGCCTGGGCGAATACGAGGCGCTGGTGCAGGAACGCTTCGACTATGGTGGCGGACGCCCCAAGTTCGAGAAGACTGCCGCCGACGCCGCCGATGCGCTCGCCAGCGTGGACCTCTTCGACCTGCTCACCGCATTCCAGGACGTGCTTGCACGACTGGCGGAAGTGCCGCAGGAAGAGCTGAAGGGCGCCCGGTGGAGCGTGCCGGACAAGATGGACATGATCCTCGAGCGCGCCCGCAGCGACGGGCAGGTGGCGTTCTCGCATCTCTTCACCGAGCGCTCGCCCCGCGGCGAGGTGATCGTCACCTTCCTCGCACTGCTGGAACTGCTGCGCCAGCACCGCATCATCGTCTACCAGAACGCCGCCTTTCACGAAATCACCGTGCTGCCATCGAAGGAGCTCGCCGACGACGTGCCACTGGATACGCCGGACGAATGGTGAGGCAATCAATGATTTCCAGAACACCGGATAAGACTATGCAGGACGAAAACGAACAGACAGCCCCATCCCCGGCGACAGCGGAAGCCGAAGTGGCTCCAGTGACGCCCGAGGCTGCGGACGCCCCCGCGCCCGAGGCGAGTCCAATCTCCCCGCCCAAGGCAAAGGGTCCGAAGATTCCGCTTCCATCCTCGCTGCAGGAAATCCTGGGCGCCCTGCTCTTCGCGAGCGAAAGTCCGCTCACGGCGGCAGAACTGCGCACCTGCGTGCGCGGGGTGGCGCCGGAAGACGATGACGATCCAGAGATCATGGAGGTGTATCGCAGCTGCACCAACCGCGAGATCGAACAGGCGCTGCACGGACTCGAAAAGGAGCTGGAACGCAGCGCATGCGGCTTCCGCCTCGTCTGCGCCGCCGGCGCCTACCGTCTGCAGACCGCTTCCTCCTGCGGACGCTACGTGCGCGCCCTGCTGCACCTGGACCGTCCGAGCCGCCTCTCTCGCGCCTCGCTCGAAACCCTCGCCATTGTCGCTTACCGCCAGCCGATCACAAAGGCGGAGGTGGAGCAGATCCGCGGCGTGGCGGTGGACACGATCATGAAGACGCTGGTCGACCTGCAGCTGGTGCGCCTGGTAGGCCGTAGCGAACTGCCCGGGCACCCGTTCCTCTACGGCACCACGCCGCTCTTCCTCGAGCACTTCGGCCTCGCCTCGCTCAGCGAACTCAATTCGATCGATCCCACGCTCCAGCGCTCCAACCCGCGCGAGCGCGCCAAACTTTTCGTCAAGCCGGTCAAGGACGACTCCCCGACGCTGGAGGACGCCGCCGCCGAGGCGGCGGC
>JAZRXT010000105.1:0-39275 GCA_045600365.1 Kiritimatiellia bacterium
GCGGCCACTTGACCGCGTACGAACGCTCGTCGTTCTGCTCAATCTGGGTAAAACCTTCATCGTTGAAAGAGACCGAAATCGGCACGGTTGAAGTGACTGCGTACTCGACGCCGATCAGAAGCGGCACGTGGTTCGTCACGCTGACTATCGACGCGGCATTCATGGCGCAACCTCAGCGGGATAGACAATATTCGTCATCACCTCCATGTCGGCATGCACGACGGGCGGCAGCGCGGCCGGAACCGGCGGCAGCGCCAGAAGCGGCATCGCGGGCGCAATAGTTATCAAGGTGGTGAATGCTTTCATTACGCTACCATTATACCAATTCCCCAGTTTCGTGGGCAAGCCGATTTGTAGTTAAATAGTTAAATTCGCTTCGATCATAAATGCCCTTCGGGCTAAATTCACTTCGATCATAAATGTTTCTTGTGGGTGGTGATGGTTGGATTGACCGAAGGACATTCTTTTCCAAGTGCAGAGGGACACAAGATCATCGCCTACGAGGAAGAATACCGGACAGGACGAATTGCCAGGTGGGGTTGAGCCACGGATAGCACGGTTACATTTTTAACGGTAATGGGCGACACTTCCAAAATGTGGTATCTGAAAATACAACCCCAATGCGAGAATGGTCTCGTCCCTCGTCCACTTTCGTCCGTATTACGACAGTTGATCCATGAGATTCCTCCAATCTATACCTTGACTGAATCGTCATAAATGTCATCGGGACAAAGATCCTCACCTCCCGGCCACATGACTGTGCCATGGTCAACAACGACCTTGTTAAACACCTCTTCGTCCCAAACTCAAGCCATGAACTCGTATTTGCGATAGGGCTTGCAATCGAAAACGCCTTGTTTACCATCGCCAAATGTCAGCAAAAGTTTATAATCGGGCATCGGCTTTACAGCCACAGTATCACGATAATACATACTACACCTCCTTAAGAAAGCGGCAGAATCATCAAAGGTTTCTTGCCCTCACAGGCGAGTTGCCAGTCAGCCATCAGATCTTCGGCACGATAGTCAATCCATGTCTGAACATTGCGCAGCTTCTTGCGGTCAAATCCTTCCGACATTTCAAGGACCTCTCCATTGATTATGCAGATTGAAGCCATTTCAGCTTTCCTTTCGTGTTAGTTTTGAAGCCAGTAGCAAATACACAAGCGATGACGATCTGACTACCCAGTTCGGGCGGATAATCGTGCGGTGAAGACATGACGAACGGACTTCACATTGGCATAAAGCCACAACTCGCAGATCTTGGCGAAAGTCTCCAACGTGAACTCGTCACCCTCCCTCACCGGGTAATTATACACACCGTCCTTCTTTATCCAGTCAAGCTGCCTTGCCTTGTAGTTGCCCACAACAACAAAATCATTCGGACGGTTGACCGTCTTGGATCCAACCTTCCCCTTTTGAGAACTAGAAAGTTTTCCCGCCATTTCTAAATCCTTTGTCAAACTCTTTTACGATGACTACCGTGCTCTTTTCCATTCGGTGTCAGTCATTGGAACATAGTTTCTCTAAAGCCTCTCTGATTCACGGGCACATTATACCATTTCCACACCTTCAAATCAAATCATTAGTTTGCATTTTGCATTTCAGAAATTTGAACACTTATTCTGACAAGGCTAAGAGAATGTAACCGCACCGCAGAGGGGGCGCATTCTCCTTGTCTTCCCCCTACAACACCACCCGATGACCTCGGGTGCCGCCGACTCGGTAAAGACGTTTTTCCATTTTCAGCAAATCCAACTGGCGCTGAATGGTCCTATCCGAAGCCCCCAACTGAAAACCAATTTTTGCCGCCGAGATCCCCGGATTGTCTCGTATAATCGCCAGGATACTTTCTCGGAGATTACCGACATCCGCGTCAGGATTTACGACATTCGAGCTTAGATTTACGACACGATTACCGACATCCACAGTCTTCTATCCGCAACCCCGCCGCCTTCCTGACTTCGCAGCTCTTCGCCGCCCTCGCCACGGGGGTATCTAGGGGCTATGGGGGGTATTAGTTAGTGTTAGTTAGTGTGCGTTTGCGGCTTGACTTGCGAAACAATATTGTGTATCATTATCTCCAAGGAGTTTTAGTGACAATGAAGAACTTGACATTGCTGACGGCCATTGCGGTGTGCACCTACGTGAACGTTTCGCAGGCGCGGACGTACACGCGCGACGAATTCCGCATTCGCGATCCGTTCGTGCTGCCCGAGAACGGCGTCTACTACCTCTATGAATCCAAACCCTGGTTCGGCGGTAATTGCGTGTGGGTGCGAACATCGACCGATCTTGACAACTGGTCGGAAAAGCAGCTGGCAATGGAATTGCCGCCCGAAATCAAGCCCTCCGCAGTATGGGCGCCGGAAGTCCATCGGTACAACGGCGCATACTGGATGTTCACCACGCTTTCCTTCGAAGACGACCCCGCCAACCCCATCAAGCCAATGTCAAAAGATGGATTCAAGGGCAAACACATGCAGCCCCGCGGCGTGTGGGTGTTCCGCAGCGAAAGCCCGCTCGGACCATTCAAGCCCGTCAAGAACGGCAGTGTGACGCCGCGCGAATGGATGTGCCTGGACGGAACGCTCTGGGTCGAAGACGGGACGCCCTGGATGGTCTTCTGCCACGAATGGTGCCAAACCGGCGATGGACGCATGATGGCCGTGCCACTTAGCGCCGATCTGAGTCGTTTCACCGCCGAACCCATCGAACTCTTCCGCGCCTCCCAAACCATCCACGGCGCCAGCAACGTGACCGACGGGCCCTTCCTTTTCCATGACAAGACAATGGGGCTGCGGATGATATGGTCGAACATGCTGGAGGGAAGCGGCTACTGCGTGATGCAGTGCAAATCGGAAAGCGGCTCCGTCAAGGGACCATGGGTGCTGCACACCCCGCTCTTCACCCACGACGGCGGCCACGGCATGCTGTTCAGGCGGTTTGACGGGCAGCTCATGCTCACCCTCCACCAGCCCAACACCACCCCCAACGAGAAGATGAAGCTCTTTCCCATCAACACCACCTGGGCGGGATTCGCCCGCGGCGACTGGAACCCCTTCGGCCCGGCCTGGCAGGCACAGTGGACGCCTCAGGTGGAGAAGGAGATCGACGAGCGCATCGAGAAGCACCGCAAGGCGAACGCCACCGTTGACGGTCTGCCCGCCGGCGCCGAGGTGAAGGTCGATCAGGTGTCATCGAAGTTCCTCGTCGGCTCGCAGATGTTCAACTTCGACCAGCTTGGCTCCGACGCGATGAACGCCGCCTACCGGGTCGCCTTCACCAATCTCTTCAATGCCGCCACCCTCGCCTTCTACTGGAAGGAATTCGAGCCGGTCGAGGGCAAGCCGCGCTACACCTCGGGGCCGCACGACCTGCCCGGGTTCTGGAACGCCTTCGATTTCGCCCACAGCGAACCCGAGCAGCATGTCGAATGGCGCCGTCCCGCGCCAGATCGCCTGATCGACTTCTGCCGCGCCAACAACCTCGCGATGCACGGCCACGCCATCATCTACGTGGCCTGGACGCCCAACTGGGTGTGGGAGAAGGCATCCACCCCCGACGCGGCGGCAAAGCTCTACGATGCGCGCGTCGCATCGATCGCCCTGCACTACGGCGACGCCATCCCGCAGTGGGACGTGGTGAACGAGAGTCTCAACCGCACATCCACGAAGGCGGCACCGAACGACGACGACAACTGGTACCGCGCAAAGCGCCCGAATATGGTCCTGCCCAAGGACTTCACCTTCAGGGCATTCCAGGTGGCGGCGGAGAACTTCCCCGCCTCGGTGCGCCTCGCGATCAACGACGCCTGGACGATCCGCAACGACGCCTACCCCGCCTTCGCCGACTCGCTGATGAAGCGGGGGGCGAAGATCGACGTCGTCGGCTACCAGAAGCACATCTTCATTCCAAAGGATCTGATGGCGATCGCCTCCGGCTACCCCGCACTCACCAACTCCCAGACCTGGGACGTGCCCAGCGAACTGAGACGGCTGGGTGAAATCGCCGCCCTCGGAAAACCCATCCACATCAGCGAGATCACCATCCCCTCGCCGCGTGGACTCGGGAATCTCACCGACGAGCAGGCGGACGACATCCAGGCGAAAGTCACCAGGGCCTACTACCGCCTGTGGTTCTCGGTGCCAGCCGTCGACCGCATAACCTACTGGAACCTCGTGGACGGCATGGGCATCAAGCATGAACGCATGTCGAGCGGCTGGTTCAACCGCGACATGTCCCCCAAGAAGGTGGCGAAGACAATGGACGAGCTGCTCAACCGCGAATGGCGCACGCATCTAACCCTACAGGCAGACGCCGCCGGCAAAATATCCTTCCGCGGCTTCAAGGGCAGCTACCGGCTCAGCTGGAATGACGCCTCCGGCGCACCCAACACCCGCACAATCACCATCGAATGACAAATCCAACTCCACCGATAGGACTTATGCACTTTCTCAAGACCTCCATGCTCCTGGCGGCATTCGCCGCCGCCGGGGCCACTCCCGAAACATCCAGGCTGTTCGTACGCCACATCGACCCCGAGTCGGGCGTGGAATCACTGATCCTGAAACCAAAGGTGCATTCCTTCAACCAGCAGTCAGTCTACTTCACCTGCAAGTCGTTCACGCTCGACGGACGTTTTCTGCTCTTCTTCGCCTCAGACGGCGAGACCGGCTTTAAACGCCTCGCCTGCATCGACTTCGAGCAGGACAGGCCATTCGACCTGGGCATCAATGGACAACTCCCATTCCTCGACGTTACCTTGAACAAACTGTACTTCACCGACAAACGCGGATTCGTCCGCCGCGATCTCAACATCGATCCAATGAAGGACATCCGGCTCTGCGACTACCCTCCCGAACTCAAACCGGAGGGCATCACAGTGCAGAGGCGCTTCACGCATCTTACGCTCTCACCCGATCGGCGGCTCGTGTTTCTGGATTCATGCATCGGCGGACGCAATGTGCAGGGAACAGTCGATCTGACGACGGGGAAGTACGAAAAATGGGGCGAAGCCCCCTTCTGCGCCAACCATGGCCAGTTCAATCCCGTCGATCCGACGATGGCAATGGTCGCCTGGGAGGGCTGTTGGCTCGGCGAGGTTGGGGCAAACTACAAGCAGTATGGCGCAATCTATCCGCGGATGTGGATCGTGCAGAAAGGATACCGCTACCGTCTGATACCCACGGTACGGAACTACGCCACCCACGAGAAATGGGCGGAGGATGGCAAGGGCGTCTATTTCTGCTCGAAGGGAGGCGTGTGGTACCACGAACTAGCGACCGACCGGCAATTCTGCATCTCGCCCAGCCACGCCGTGCACGCCAACTTGACGGCGGACAACAGATATGTGGTCTGGGACGGTGAACTTGAACCCAACTACCGCGGCTGCCGCTGGCGCGTTGGCTTCCACAACCGCGACACCGGGAAGGACGTATGGATCCATTCTTCACGCCCGGCGCTCAATCCAAGAGAGCGAGAAAGCATCATGCACCCCGATCCACACCCCACCTTCGTATGCGGCGACCGCTACGTGGTGTGCACAATCAACAATGCCGACGGGCACATGGACCTCTCGCTCACGCCAGTTGCGGCACTGGTTGCCGCAACTGGCGGAGCCAGGTGACAGGAAGTTGATTATTTCTTCTCTGCGTCACCAATCATCAAATTTTGGTACACCAGGGCATCTTCAGAGATTTGCTTTTTTTCCCTGCCGTCAAAGTCTGCGTGAACAATGTCCGCGTCACCAGAAGTCGTAGTCATCTGCTTCGTGGCCTCTGCCGCCCAGCCGAGCGGGTTCTTAAAGGTACCAACCCCACCCTTCCCGGTAACAATAGCCTTTGCACCCAGAGCAACAAGCACCTTGGTCATCAAAGCGAATGCATTGCCAACCGTGTTGACGTAGTTATTCTTCACGCCTTCAATTTTTCCCTTGTCGAACTTCGAGATCGACTGGGCAAATTTCTTGACGGTCTCCTCAAGCTGGTCGTCGGAAATCGGCTTGGTAATATCGAACTCAGGATCACGGCCAAACATCAAATACCTGGCCACATCTTCGAATTCTTCTTCCTTGCAACCCAATTCGCCATTTATCATCAAACTGGTGAATGTGTCGATGAACTTGTAGGCATTGTCCTTCTCTTCGGCACTCAATTCATGACCCGAAAGCTTCTTGTCTTCACAGAACCAATCAAAGTCGCCCCTCACGTCAATTCCAGTTTCTTCACCCGAGAAGCTCGGCATCGAGAAGAAGGCGTACAACCTGGTGCCGGTGTTGATAACATATCCCCCCCCGGTAGTGGACAGATCCTTGTACTCGAAACGCAGACGGCCTGCCTTGTCAAGGGTGGCCTCGATTTTGCCCTCTTCGTAGAGTAGTGCGATGGCGTCCTGCAGCTCGGGATCTTTAGCGACAACGGTTTCCTCCTGTGTTCCCCAGCCATTAGGCAAACCACAAGCGCAGTAATGGCCATCGGCGAAGATCTGCACCGCAGGCTTCTTTCCTTTCGCCTCGCATGCCTTCGCTGCATCTGATGAATCGCCGAAAAAGATGCTATACTGTTCTGAAATGTTCTTGGCCGGCTTACCCTCTCCGACTTCCATCTCTTTGCAAGTGACAAAGGCCGGTTCACCTTCTTTGAGTCTCTTCCTCGCCCTTTCGGCGGCTTCTTTTCTCAACGTGTCGTCCGCCATCATTTTGACGAAGTTCATACCCTCAACCTTGCGGCGACCAAATTCACATGCCTTCGCCAACACCTCCGGCTTGCCATTCTCCGCCAACAGCGCCTTCCCCAGGGCCTTCTTCATGTCCAACTTCAAGGCATTTCCAGCGACGGCGAGCTTTTCTTCGTCAGTATTTTCTGACAGGATGTCATACCCCATTGTTTTAGCGGAATTGGCAATGGTCTTAATGGCCTTGGCGATATCGGCGCAGGAAAGAACATCCACGCCACCCCGTGCCGCGATTTTTTTCTCATCCTTCACGATAAGATTGAGGACCTCGTCCTTCTCCGGTCCGGACTTCATGTAGAGGTCGGCGAGCTTCTGGAGTTTGCCTCTCATCCTGTCCGTCCCCTCACTCATACTTTTCTTCATCGACTCGGAAAGGGCTTTCAGCTCTTCGTCATTCGGGTTGTAATTCACCATTGTATCGCCAAATGCAACGGCGAATCCATCCCTGACCGTGTCGCCCTTCGCATCGGCGAAAACGTGTGCGGCGAAATCATCAAGCACCTGCTTCGCGTCCGCGGCGCCAGTGGTGCGCTTGGCGTTTTTAACTCCGGCGATTTCATCGTAGGTTATCTTGCCGACAGCAAGATCACAAAGAGTGTCCACGTCGGCATCGAGGAACTTATCGACGTCCATAACGCGCAATTCTGCAACAAAATTTTCTACATTGGTGATGATCTTGCCAATATCAGCGCGTCCAAGCACTTTATTGCCGCTAATACCCATATTGCGGTCTAACAAGTCCATAAGCGCGGCATACTTGCTACTGATAGCGTCACGGTGATCATAATCAGCTGCTATCTTGGAGTTTTCCGAACGCGCAAGCACATCTTGAACCGCATTCCGAAGTGTACTGCGAACCAACATCGCTTGATTTGTCTTGACATTGACCTTGCCGCCCATGAACTTGTGGTTTACGCACTTGAGTTCCACCTGCCCATTAGCGTCCCGCGACACCATCAGCGTACCGCGATTCTGCTCGCGACCGACCGTAAGTTTCTTGAAGGCGTCGAAGAGACTGTTGGTATTGGTGATGTTCACACTTTGTGGACCAGACATTTGCTGTTATCCTTTCTTTTATGGTTGATTTACGACTAGTAGAACCTTCTACTAAAATTCAATACGCATTTGCGTGTAAAAAGTTACAATCCTTGATAGAGGGAGTGATGCCGGCGAACCTGGGGGATATCGACGCGGGTTCTTTTCCGCGCCAAAATCCACCTTTCATGCCAGTGACGGTCAAGCGTCCGTCGGCATGCAGCGTCACGATCGCCGAAAGCGGCGTGCCGTCGTAGGCGACAATATGGTTGATGCCACTCCATCGGGCGACGTCCTCTGCGGGGTAGGCGCCGTGCTTCATGGGAATCCAGCAGTGATTGGGCGAGTTCACAGTGTAGTACGCGACACCGTCCTTCGATCTCAATAGGTCGCAGTGGTTGTGTCCGTTCAGCGCCAGCGCCACCCGACCGGGACGCGCTCGGTTGGCGGCGGCGAATATCCCGCGCACACGCACGGAATCGGAATCGTCGCCGAAGAGCGAACGGTGGGAGGCAACGATGCAGGGTCCGGGCGCGGTGCGGAGCGATTCCTCAAGGAAGGGAAACTCTTCGGGGTCAAGGCGCATTCCCGCCCCTTTGGGAAGATTCCACTGCAGAAAGCCACAGTCACGGGCGTAATGGACGTATCTGCCATCCACAAGAGCGTAGTTGGTGTCGAGCACGATCACGCGCACACCATGGCAGTCATACCGATACCAGCCACGTTCAAGCCGAAATGCCGAGCGCGTCTCGGCCGCAGTCGTGGCGTCGTCATCGTGGTTACCGATGACATTGAGCGTCTTGAACGGGGCGTCGTTCCAATGATCGATGAAGGCGCGGTCGCGCTTCGCATTGTGCTGGAAATCGCCCAGCTGGATGCCGAAGTCCACCTTCTCGGCAACGCCACGGGCGATGATCTTGCCAAGTTGCTCTGGGGTATCGTGGGGAAAGATCCCTGGGCGGTAGTGGACGTCCGCCGCCACCAGGAACCGCACCGTTCCATCATCTGGCGAAGCGGTGGCGCCGCAAAGTGCCGCCGCGCCGCCCATAGTGATGAAGTCCCGCCTTCTCATACTTCGAGTCCCCACCCCTTGCAGTAGCTGGCCTCATGGGAATATGCCAGGGCCTTCATGACGGAATGTAAAAGAGAAACACAAATTGCCTGTGATTCCTGAGGAAGTGCCGGATCAGAGCGTGAACACCGGGATCTTCAGCGTCTCGCCGCCCTTGAGCGCGCTCAGATGGGCATAAACGCCGGAGACAGTGGTGTTGAGCGCCGTCGCCACATCCACGCACACCTTGTGGCCGGGAACAAGGATAGCGCGCAGGAAGTCGTCGGTCAGATAGGGATGCGAACCGCCGTGGTGACCGTTGTTCACCATACCCGGAGGCAGACCGTTGCGGACCAGCTTCAGACCCTTGATGAGATTGTTGTCGCCGGCGTAGCGGTCGTTGCGGAAACAGCCCAGAGTGCCAAAGCAGCGACCAAGCTCGCCGTGGTAGCCGGGCAACCCCCAGGCGACGGTCATGCGCGCCGACCCGCCCTCGGAGGTCTTGAAGAAGGCAACCTCGCTGCGGAACGGGTTCTGATAGGGATTCAGGCGGTCCTTGTAGACGGGATGGGAATCTGTGGTGCCCACGCAGCTGACCTCGGTGAAATGGCCGTGCGTCACGCAGGTGTAGAATCCGTTCGAATGCGTTGGATAGTACTGCGGCGGCAGACCGTTGCGCCACCCATTGTAGGAACCGATCTCACCTTTTCCAGGCCGGTTGAGGTGGAAGTATTCGCCCTCGGTGTAGACCATCTGGCCGAAGCCGCCCTTCTCGTAGATGCGGCGCATGGCGATGGCCTGCGGACGAAACGCCGTCGTCTCGAAGAGCGCATAGACCCTGCCGCTCTTCTTCACGGCCTCGATCATCTTCGGCGCACGGTCAAGCTGCCGTTCGCCCAGCAGCGCGGGCACGGCGGAGCAGACATGGTAGCCGCGGTCGAGCGCGCGGATGACGAGATCGGCATGGCTTGCGGCGTCAGTGGCAATGAACACCGCATCCATGTTCTTCCCCTCCTTGTCGATCATCTCCTCGGCCGAAGGATAGGTGCGCTTCGCGCCCACCACCTGGGCTAGCTTCTGGCAGCGCTCGGGGTCGAGATCGGTGGCTGCCACCACCTCGACATTCGGATGATCCTGGAAGAAGAACACCGCGCCAAAGGTACACACGCCATAGCCGGCGATGCCAACGCGAACCTTCCGGTCGCTGAACGGCTCCCAGGGGCCGTCCGTCTTCGACTCGTGGGATTCGTCGAAGCCCTGGATCTTGCCGACCGGCTCCTGCGTGGCGGCCCGAAGGCCAGCCGCTGCGGTGGCGGCGAAAGTGCCGATGAAGAAGTCCTTGCGAGATATGCTCATGATTTTTCCTTTGCTACTGGTTATGAAAGAAATAGGAATCCGCAAATGGTGCCAGAGGAGGGACTCGAACCCTCACGCAGTTTCCTGCGGCAGATTTTGAGTCTGCTGCGGCTGCCATTACGCCACTCTGGCAAGAATGGAGCGGGCGAAGGGAATCGAACCCTCGTAACCGGCTTGGAAGGCCGGCGCTCTGCCATTGAGCTACGCCCGCAAGAAAGTGTGGAATATTCTATCAAATTTCAGCCCTTCGCGCAAGAGTAATTTTTCTTTTTTAGCGGTCAATCACTGTGTTTTCCACTGCGGCCGCGATCACGGTTCTCTTCGCGCCCCTGCCGCTTCATGTACTTGTCGGCGAAGTCCATGTATCGGGCCCAGTCGTGAGGCGTGATCTTGTGCTTGCCCCTTCTCAGATGGTAGCCGACCGGCGAGGAATGGTCCACGCACTCATCGATCGGGAAACTCCCAAGGGAAATTCCGCCGAAGCCGTACGCCTTCCAGAGCTCAGAGGCGCGCTTCGCCGCGGCGAACTCCGCCGGAGGACCGGCCCATTCGTCGTCAATGGCGCTGGCGACGTATGCAAGGCGGGGCGCGATCAGCTTGATGAGCGAGTCGGAATCGACAGGAATCTGTGCATCGCGCGAAATCCAGGCGGTATAGTTGGTGCAGAACCAGTTGGGAAAGTTGTTCAGGATGCGTCCGATGCTCTCGCTCCTGGGGCAATCATAGTTGTTGAGCTTGGCGCCACCGCAGCCAGAATCGTTGGACACGCCCATCGCGAAGCGTTCATCCTGGGCCGCCGCCCACAGCGCGGTCTTGCCGCCACGGCTGTGGCCGCCCACGGCCACGCGCGAGGCGTAAAGCTCGGGACGGGTCTCGATCCAGTCCATGACGCGGCTATGGCCCCAGCCCCAGGCCCCGATCGTACCCCAGCTGGTGCCGGTGCGCGCGATGTCGCGCGCCCTGGGGTCGCCCTTCGCCTGCCAGGCGATCACTCCATCGGCCCAGCGGTCAAGATCCTTCGAATAGCGCGCCGCGTTGGGGCAGACGTCGTTGAAATTCCAGGTTACGTACGCATATCCGCGCGCGGTGATGGAATTGGTGGGGATGCCGGCATAGATGCGCTTGGCGTATGGTGGATTGTGGTCGCTCGAATGGTCGCCGAAGACGAAGACCGGCGCGGGGTTTTCGGGCGAAGCTCCCTCGGGTAGCACGACGGTGATGTCGATCTTTATCCTGCCGCCGGCGAAGGACACGCTACGTTCGCCGATAACCTCGTCTTCAGGGCGATCAATCGGCGCGGTGCCAAACTGGTGCTGGCGATACCACTCGAGCGTTCTGGCACGCCCTTCCCGCTCCCATGCCTGCACAACGGGGGAAATTCCATTGCGCAGACGAGACTTGTCGGGGGTTCCAGGCGGAACCGCCCTCGACGCAGAGAGACTTCCATTGGCACTGGCAATCAGGGAAAACAGCGTCGCGACACAGAAAAGGCAGAACTTCATACATCTCCCGAAAAGTTTAATGGACAGCAAATGGATCCATCCGTCACCAACAGTTCAATCCTTCAATCCCCTGGCGGCAACCGTCCAGGCGGCGAAGACGAACGAAACAACCACGCCACAGACCATCGCCCAGGGAAGCGGCATGCCGCCGGGGACGATGCCGAACGGCTGGCCTCCGGTTCCCGATGTCCAGAAGATGAACGACACCACCACGGTGCTCATGAACATCCCGGGCAGCAACGCTATCAGCGCCGCCCTACGATGTCCGCCGCGCAGCAGCCACACCGTGCCCGCCATCAGCGTGGTGGCGGAAACCATCTGATTGCCCCAGGCGAAGTAGTTCCAGAGGTTGTTGAATGTCTTGGCGCTCTCGTTGGACCACCATAGCAGCAGCGCGGTGACGACTATCAGCGGCAAGCAGGTGACGATGCGCGATGGAATCTTCACCTGGTCGATCTTCAGCATCTCACCCAGCGAGAGACGCGAGGAGCGCAGCGCGGTGTCGCCGCTCGTCACCGCCAGCACCACGATCGCCATGATGGTGACGCCGCCGATCCAGGGCCCGAGAAAATGGGTGGCGATGTTGCTAAGCACCACGGGGCCGGGACGCAGGAGGTTGTCCGGCGCGATATTGTAGATGGCGAGCGCGCTCGCCGCCCAGATCATGGCGATCACTCCCTCGGCAATCATCATCCCATAAAAGGTGGCGCAAGCCTCACGCTCGCTCTTCATCGTGCGGGCGACGATCGGACTCTGCGTGGAGTGGAAGCCAGAGACTATTCCGCAGGCGATGGTCACGAACAGGCAAGGAAAGAGCGGGTTGGCGTCCTGGAACTTCAGCATGTCGGGATGGACGCAGTCGGCGAGAATCGACGGATCGCGGAACCCGGCGACGACCAGCGCCATGAAGATCGCCGCCGAACCGATGATCAGCAGCGCACCGAAGAGCGGATAGACGCGCCCGATGATCTTGTCCACGGGGAAGAGCGTCGCGAGCACGTAGTACACGAAGATCGCGGCCACGGCCCACCAGAAGAAGCTGACGTTGGGGAAGACCGTGTTGTCGATGAGCTTGGCGGGAACATTGATGAACACCGTCACGCACAGCAGCAGCAGGAAGACCATCACCCACGAGAAGATTCGCGAATAGACGCGCCCGAGCATGCGCTCGACGATCATCGGCAGATTGGCGCCCTTCATCCGCACCGACATCATTCCCGCGAGGAAGTCGTGCACCGCCCCCATGAACACGCAGCCAACCGGAATTATCAGCAGGGCTACCTTGCCAAACTTTATTCCCAGGATAACGCCTATCACCGGCCCGACGCCGGCGATGTTCAGCAGCTGGATGAGCAGGTTCTTCCACTTCGGCAGCGGAACGAAATCAACACCGTCCGGCGACTCAACGCAGGGGGTTGGCCTGTCATCGGTGCCGATAATGCGGTCAACCAGTTTGCCGTAGGTGAAATACCCCAGCAGCAGGAACGCGATTCCTCCGAGAAAGAACAACATGGCGATCACCCCCTGATCTTGGGAATCTGCGCCGCCGCCACACTCTGACCAAGCCGGCGCATCTTCTCGTCTGGCATGAAGATGTCGATCTCCTCTGCAAGCGCGGGGTCAACCGCCTCCAGGCCCATCCTAGCCGTCTGGAGGATGATGTCGCCACCGAAGCCGGAGGTGACGCGCCCGAGAATCATGAGATTCGAGTAGTCGTAGAACTCGTGGTACCAAGCGGCGCTGTTGGCCAGATAACGCCCGATCATCAGGTACACCTTCAGGGCCACCTCCTCGTGCTTCTCCATTGCGGCCTGCACCACCTTTAGCCGTTCGGGCAGCTTCATCGCCTTGGGGAACTTCATGCCGAAGCGGCGGGCGAGGAAGTCGACCGCCTGCTGCGAGAAGTACATTGCCCCCACGCCGAAGTCACCGCTCCACTCGCAGCGACCGGCATTGGGGTTGAGATCCACCGGTGCGAAGGCGAGTTCGCTGATGCGTCCAGTGAGCGCACCCTTCGGATTGATGTAGCCGACGGCCTCGCTCGATCCCATCGCCACGCCGAGGATGCCGGTGCGCTTCATCGTGATCGCCCCTGCGAGGGCGGTTACGTCGCCATCGTTGAAGACCTCGAACGGGCACTGCCACTCCTCCTCGATGCGGCCGAAGAGGTTCTGCGCGGCGGGGTAGAGCTCGGGGTTCTTCTCCCTTACGCCGCGGATGAGCGAGGCAACGCCGAGCCGGCGCCCCACCAGCACGCCCGCAGTTGAGCCGCCGATCGCGTCCACCCTGCCGCCCAGCGCCAGAGCCGCCTCCTCGAGACCGGCGGAGAGCTTCTCGTAGTGGTATTCCGGATCCCCCTGCGGACGCGGATCCCAGGGAAATTCCTTGGAGAACACCACCTTGCCGCGCTTGAGCGCGGAGATCTTGAAGTCGCTGGCGCCGAGATCGAAACCGATGCGGTTGCCGTCGACGTTGTTCCTGACGACCACCTCGCGCTCATTGTTTTCCGGCATCTTCGCGAGCGGGACGATCTCAACCTCGATCCTACGCCCGTAGAGGTCGTTGAAGAAGACGTAGTCGAACGCACGCAGCCCCTTGGCGGTATACGCCTTCTTGATGGGTTTGACAATTTCGTCCGGACCGGCCAGATACAGTTTCCAGCCGCCTGCCGCCCAGAGCATGAACTTCACCACCCGCTCCACCAGGTGCTTCACGCCCGGCAGCATCGCGGGATGGATCCGCCCTGGGATCTCGAGATCGTAGCGGTACACATTGCCATTCTCTCGCTCCCAGGCGATCGCCACGGTCTGGGCGTCGCCGTGCGCATGGGCGCGCAGGAAGTTGAGGGCCCGCAGCGGTGCCTGGAACCCGTTGTCGATTTCGTTGCTTTCAGCTTTTTTCATGGTAGTGCCTGAATTTCCTTGATCTGGAATTGTCCGGGCGGCGGTCATTTGGAGGCGGGCTTGTTCTTGCCCTCCTTCTTGACGCGGATTGCCTCTTCGAGCTTGCGGATCGTGTCCATGACCGCCGTCGATTCCGGCACGATCTCGAGCGCCTTCTTGGCGTGGACAAGCCCCTCCTCGGACCGGTCGGTGTAGAGGTAGATCATCGCAAGGTTGTTCCACGCCGCCGCCTCGCGCGGCTTCTTGACGAGCACACGGCGGATGTACTCCTCGGCGCGCGAATACTGCTTCTGCATGAAGTAGCACATGCCGGTGCCGAAGTTGGCGGCGGGATCGTCGGGATCGGAGTCAAGCACCGAGCGGGCATAGCGCTCGGCCATGCCGAAATCGGCGCGGGCGAGGGCCAGCTGAAGCCCCTCGCGGGGCGTGACCTGCTTGAGGGCGGTCTGGCGGGCCTTCTCCACCATCTTCAGGATCGTCTGCAGCGACTCGTTCGAGTCGTCCAGTTTGTCGGAAAGCTCCTTGTCGCGGATGGCGAGCGCAGTGTCGCCGGCGAAGTCGGCCCGCTTGGCCCGCATGCGCGCGAGACGCGAAATCCGCCACTGGACAAAGAGGAAGAGCTCCTTCACGAAGCGGCCGGCCATCTTCGAGGGACCACCATCGGCATAGAACGACAGCACGCGGTCGGCAAGCAGGTTGCACCGTTTGACGCCTTCTAGACGCTCCTCCTCGGGCATTCCCATCGGGCGCGACAGCACACCCGAACAGCTGGGCGTCTGCTTGCCGTCACGGTCCCACAGCTCGAATCCAAGCTGGATCGCCGCCATTTCCATGCGGGCCGGCTTGTCGCGCATCCAGGTGCGCAGCGCCATTGGCGCACCCATCGCAAGTGCGGTACGATCTTCGAGATCGCTGGAGCCGCGAAGGCGAAGGAATTGCTGATATGGCGCATTGCCAGCCATCATCGACAGTGCGTACAGCGTCTTTCCACGGCGCGCCGCCTCAATCTCAAGCCGGGGATCGAACGAACCGTCGGTGAAAATCCACTTCACGGGGCCGCACTCCTCGATCACCTCGCGGGCATAGTCCTCAATCAAGCCCAGCATGGCGCGTGTGCGCTCCAGACGGCGGGCGGGCAGCACGCCCAGCGCCACCAGCACCACAATCACCACAAAGGCGAAGCGTGCCCCACGGCGGCCACGGCGCTCATAGGCGATGGTGGTCGCCTCTGCACCCTCGTCGGTGTGGAGCTCGGCAAAGCGCTGCTGGGCCAGTCGCCTCACGTTGCGGCAGAGCATGTCGCAGCCGAACACCGCAATGCCGAAGGCAACCGCACAGGCCGCAGCAAGCATAACCGTCTGCAGCAGGAACGGGGAAGCGATCTGGGTAAGATCGCTCCAGTTCCAGAACCAGAGCGGCGGCAGCATCGAGAACTGCGAATAGCAGACAAGGGCCGAAATCAGAAACAGCGCACCGATGTGGTAGGGCAGGAACTGCTCGTCGTCGATCGCACGGCCAAGCTGCACTGCGGTGAGGACGCAGGGGAGCAGCGCCACGATGAACGCGGGCACAAGCCCAAAGGTGAAGTTGGAGGAAATAAGATTCCACCAGGTGGCAACGTACATAAGCGGCATGTCGCCAGGGCCGGCACCGCACGCGGCCAGGCCGCCACTCATGGTGAAGAACACACAGTTGACCGCAATGCCCACCATCAGGCCCGCGACATACAGGAACGTCACCCTCCACTTCGCGGACGACGAGACCACGGGGTTGAGCATCGGGAAGTCAAGCGACACCGCGGCGCGGGCAAGCGCCAGATGGTATGCGGCCCAGCACAGCACCAGCAGCAGGAAGCCGAACGTCGTCTCGGATGAGAGCAGACCGACCGCGAACATCGCCAGATAAACCGAGCGCATGCGTCCGTTGAGGAGGAACGACGCGAACCAGTACATGGTGGCCGTGGTCAGCAGCATCAGCACCCCGGACGAGCTGAAGGTCTGCCCCGCCCTCCACACCGGGTCGGCGCAGATGTACAGCATTGCCCCCACCAGCGACGCCATGCGCATCGTGAAATAGCGAAGCGGAGCGTACCGCAGCCGCGAACGCATCAGCATCGAAAACACCGAGCGCAGGAAAAGGAACACCATCGCGCACGAAAGCGCCGCCAGCAGACGGCCAGTCAGGCGCATCGCAAGCAGCCCGCCCTCCATGCCGCCAAAGCGGAAGAACGCCCTGGCAATCACATGGTGGAAACTGGGGAAGATCGTCTCGGGCGGACGCAAAGCCGCCGCGACCGCAGCATCGCCCCAGGTCTCGGGGGCGAGGAACGGGAACGGGAAAACGCTGAGAAAAGCCGCCGCGAGCACGGCGACGACGAATGCCAGCAACCAATCGCTCCGCCGAAGCGGCTCCTTGGGCAGATCCTTGAAGGCGGGCTGATAATCCTCCTCGGTGCGCTCTTCGTCATCGTAGTATTTCTTGGCCATGTTGCATTCTCCTCTTCCTTGAGAAATTCAGATCGCCCCCGGGAAAGCCGACAGCGCAAAGGCAATGACGGGAGGCAACGTGACTATCGAGAGCAGCGTGGTTCCCGCCACCATGCCCACCGAAGTGGAAACGTCGCCATTGTACCTCACCGAAAACACCGTGGTTAGGGCCGCCACCGGGGCCGCCGCCGCAATGGTCATCGCCACCAGCATCTTCGGCGCCAGCTGCGGCCATACCCGCGCCGCGGCCAGAAGAAACGCCACCGTTACCACGGGCAGCGCGACCAGGCGAAGCCCGGCCGCCATCCACGCCGCCGGCCGCACCAGCACGTCCCGGAACCGCGCCTGGGAAAGATAGTAGCCTATCGACAGCATGGCCAGCGGGGTGTTGAGGTCCGAAAGCATCCGCAGCGGCTCGCCCACGACAACCGGCAGACGGAACGGGGCGAAGAACAGCGGCAGTCCGACTGCCAGGCCGATCAGTCCAGGATTGAGCAAAAGCGTCTTCAGCCGAACCGGCTCGCCGCCGCCGCTCATCATCGCCAGCCCCCAGGACCAGCAGACAATGTTGAACACGACTACGAAGGAGGTCCCGTAGAAAACACCGTCCATACCGAGAATCGCCTGCTCGAGGGGGATCCCCATGAACCCGGCATTCGAGAACACCGTCGCGAAGCGCAACGTGCGCCGACGCGCCCCGTTGCGCACGAGTACCAGATACGAGGCGGCGATTCCAAGGGCTATCACCGCGAACGAAATGGCGAATCCAACGGCCAGCCCGCCAATCATCTTCGGATCGTACGGACGCTGGAAGGAATGCACAATCAGCGATGGCGTTACGACCATCACCAGAAAGTCGACCATGGCCTTCACCGTCGAATCGACGAGCAACCTGGTGCGGTTGCAGACGAAACCGACCGCCATCAGCGCAAAGAGCACGCCGACCTGGGTCGCAACGGAAAAGAGATTGTCGAACATCTTGGATCAATGTCAGTTCTTTGCTTTTGGCGGCCAGAAATAGGACATCTTCCCAGTCGAGGCACCCTTCAGATGCCAATCCTCCGGCACACCGGCACGCCTGAGCGCAGAGCGATCGGAGTCGTATTCAGCCAACACCGCGCCATCCTGCCAGATCTCAAGCCGATAGGCAATCAGCTTCGCCTTCGGAGGCAGCGGGTAGTTCCAGAAGAATCCGTGCCGAGGATCTCCCCAAACCACGCTCTCCCAGGCATCAGCGTTAACCTCCTGTTCGGCGGCACTGCGCTTGGCATTGGTGCTCTCATCGCTCGGGTTGTGAAGTATCGCATTCTTCTGTTCATGGGCAAGACCGTCGAAATACTTCCACGCGCCGTCCTTTTCCAGCAGCAGCACCACATGGAGCATTGGACGCTTGAAACGCGGCGAGGCCGAACGCAACTGGGCCTTCACCACCCCCTGGAGGGACGTCTCGACCTTGCCGCCGATCTTGCACGTACGATAGAAAAGACGGGTACTGAGAAACTTGGCGGTCACCAACGGCGACGCAGTTTCCTCTTCACAAGTTCCCATCAAAGACCCTAGAAGGACGAATAACAGAACATAGAACTTTTTCATGTCTCAAATTATATCAGTTTTCCGCTCCAATGTCAATCGAAATAGGGCCGTCTGGCGCCCAAGGGCGTTCGGGGAACGCCCCCTACCGGCGGACGCATTGATAGCGATAGCGGAAACGTCGGTTGGGGGCCGTATCGCCGGTCGTCGCAATGGAGATGGGATCGGAAAGGTCGGCGGCATTGTCAGAAATCTTGAAGTCGAAAGACCGTCCAAGGCGATCCGCCGGGATGGAAATGGTAAGCCGCCTGCCATCCACCTTGAACTTACAGGAAGGATCGCCGGCATAGTCAAACCGCTTCCCGTCAACAAACAGCACCATCCAGTTTCGGCCCGTCGGCGGCGTAATCGGGGCGGCACAGTCGATGGCGAACATTGTGCGGCCGTCGGCCGTGGACACATGGACGTGCACGATGTCGTTGCGTCCGGACCGGTCGACATAGCGCACGCCGCCATAGCCGGGGGCGTCCCGGTGAACCGTATCGCCGACAGTGTCGAAGTAGTCGCATCCTGCTCCAGCGTCGACGGGGCCGGCCCGCACACCCTTGTAGCGGCGTATATTGGCCGCCATCTGCATGTAGTAGTTGTCGGTGTAACCGCCCTTCATCGGCTGGACAGTGCGATTGAACTCGGCGTTGTACTGGTCGACGAAGAAGAAGTTGCTCTTGCGGCGAAGCCAGATCTGATTGGCAGGATACTTGCCAGCAGTCCACTCGTTCCAGTCGTTGACAAACACGAATTCGGGATCCGCCTCGATCGCCTCGTTCCAGCGTTCCTGGAAATACAGCCCCTTGCCGCTCGCGCCGTTGACCGGCATGTCGCGTTCATCGAGCTCAGGCTCGCCGCCGTCAAGCGTCCAGCTCTTGCCCACTCCGATGGGTTCATCCTGCATGGAGATCGGGTGCTGCGCCGGAGTGACCGCGTACTCCTCGAGAACGCCGCGATGCCGCGAGGCGCGGCCGCGGGCGCCTAGATCGCGAACACGCGGGTCGGCCATGCTGTATCCGAAGCACCAGTTGTCCTCGCATCCCACGTACCGCTTCCCAGCCCACTCGTAGTAACCCCACCACATGGTGCGCAACGAGAAGAACTCCAGTATCTCCTTCGGATACGAGAAGGCAATCCCCTTCCGCGCGCTCACGTCTCCGTCCGCAGTGAACTTCGGATTGGAGTTGAACAGCAGGAGCGGCTTCCCATCGCGACGATACCACAGCTCGGAGTGCCGCGAGGGGCGGTAGTAGCGGTTGTAGATCTCCGTCACCACCTTCACCACGTCGCCGTTGAACGACCAGAAGCAGAACTTCGGCACCTTGTTCCCCTCTCGGCGCATCGCCTCCATCTCGTCCAGAATGAAGTCCCACTCTTCCCAGTACATCTCGGCATTGGTGACGTCGAAGACAACAACGTCCACCCCGGCATCGGCGAGCATCGACATGTCATGTCGCGCTAGCCAGCGGTCGTGGTTGGTGAAATACCCGCTCTCTGGCTCACCCCAATGGTACTCGCCCTCGGTCCAGAGCGGGTGCGCTGCGTCCAGACGCGCCTCTGGGGCCTTCTCGAGGATGCGGGTGACGTCCGCCGCATAGGGCTGCTTCTTGGTGCGCGAGCAATGCAGAGTGTGCCAGGTGATGTAGAAAATCCCCACTTCGCGCGGATGACCGCCCTTCACCGGGCCAGCTTCGGCAATGGTGGGCATCCTACGCCCCAGCGCGTCTTCGCCGACCCAGGTGTCCGCCATGATGTCGACCTGCGGAGCGGCAGCGGCGCAGATGCAGACTAGACTGCACCAGCAGAGCGATAGCGGGGATTTTGCAGGAATTCCGACCATGCGGTCCTCACATCGGCACGATGCCGCGCAACGAGTTCATTATCCGCTTGGCGACCTCCGGCTTGTTCATCGTGTAGAGATGGACGGAGGTGACGCCGTTGGCGAAAAGGTCGATTATCTGCTCCGCAGCGTAGGCGGTGCCGGCATCGAGCATGGCGGCCGGGTCATCACCGAAACGATCGACGATCGCCTTGAACCGGCTGGGCAGCCAGGTGCCGGAAAGCCGGCAGATGCGCTCGATCTGCTTCCCGTTGGTGACGGGCATGATGCCAGCGATCACCGGCACGGTTATACCCCTGCCGCGGAGTTTCGCCAGATAGCGGTAGAACACATTGTTGTCGAAGAACATCTGCGTGGTGAGGAACTCGACGCCCGCATCCACCTTCTTGGCCAGATTGTCGATGTCGTCCTCGAGGTGGACGCATTCAGGATGGCACTCGGGATAGCAGGCGCCGCCCAGACAAAGTCCGGGGTCGATGCTGCGCAGAAAGCGAACTAGATCCGAGGCGTGCAGGAACGGCCCTTCGCTCCCCGGCATCGCATCGGCCGGCTTGTCGCCGCGAAGCGCCAGCACATTCTCCACCCCGCACGCTCGAAGCGTATCGATCTCCTCCCTTATCTTCTCCGGCGTGGCCGACACGCAGGTGAGATGGGCGAGCGCCGTGGTCTTGCAGCCGTTCTGAACGTACGAGGCGACACGGGATGTGTTCGCATTGGCGCCGCCGCCCGCGCCGTAGGTCACGGACATGAACGACGGTTTTTCCCGGCAAAGTTCACGCACCGCCTTCTTCACCGGCGTGAAAGGTGCGTCCCGCCGCGGCGGGAACACCTCGAATGAAACCGCCGGACGCCCGGCGGAGAGTATGTCAACAATCTTCATCAGTGCTCTTCTCCTGAAATCTTCCGCAGCATCGCGGCCGCCGCCGCGGTGCTGGCGGCACTCTTGGATCCCGCCGTGGCCTCGGCCTCGCCTAGCCCAGGCACCGAGACGCGCACAGTCACCTCGGGTGCATGCGCCGGACCTGTGTTCCTGATCATCGTATATTCCGGATGGCGCGGCGGACGCATCGACTGCGCCTTCATCTGCAAGGTGCCCTTGGGATTGGCGTCGCCCACGCTTTCGGCGCCGCGTTTGAGAGGGAGCCGCCCGAAAACCCTGCGTGCCGCCTCCAATCCGCCGTCGAGCCAAACCGCCCCCATCACCGCCTCCAGGGCATCCGCCAGCATCTTGGCATTCCTGGGCAGCTCGTGCGCACCCGAATTGCGTTTAACGAAGTCGCGCAGCCCCAGCTCCTCAGCAGTCGCCGCCAGCACCGCGCCGGAAACGAGGTGCGTGCGCCGAACGGTCAGCTCGCCCTCCTGCTCGCTTGGGTGGGCGGCGAAAACAACCTCGGCGGACAAAAGCCCGAACACGGCGTCGCCGAGAAACTCGAGGCGCTGATTGTCCTTCGCCAGGGGATCCTCCATCTTCAGCGACGGAGTGGAGAGCGCGCGCTCCAGGAGCTCTTCGTTCTTGAAACGATAGCCGATCTTCTTCTGCAGTTCATCGTTCATGATATCGAACTTCCTGACCAACCGAGCTTGCGCCCCAGCACCAGATATGGATCGTAGCCCTCGGGCTGGATCAGCGGCACCGACTCGCCGGCCTTGGCTATGCGGAGTTCCTCGCCTGGTTCCAGGCGACCAACCGACTGTCCGTCGGCGAAAACCTCGAGCGCATCGACGCCAGGGCGGGCAAGCACCCGCAAGGTGAACACCGAACTATCCGGCACCACCAGCGGACGCGAGGCCAGGGCGTGGGGACAGATTGGAGTAACCGCAAATGAACGAGAGTCGGGCAGCAGAATCGGTCCGCCCGCGGAAAGCGAATAGGCAGTCGAACCGGTAGGGGTGGCAATCACGATGCCATCCGCCGAATACCGAGTGGCGGCGCGACCATCCACGGAAAGTTCGATCGTGGCCGCATGGCCGGAAACACCACGCGACACCACCGCGTCGTTGAGGGCAATGCGCCCGCGCACCTCGAGCGCGGTGCGCATCGACATCCGATAGCGCCCTTCCGCCAGCGAACGCACCACGTTCGCGAAATCAGGCTCCTCCACCGCGGCGAGATAGCCAAGAGATCCAAGGTTGAAACCAACCAGCGGAACCGCGGGAAAACGATGGACCGCCGCCAGCATCGTGCCATCGCCGCCTAGCACAACCACCGCGTCGGGCGAGCGCTTCGTCACCTTGATTCCCGCCGCCGCGGCAATGGACGTAAGCCGGGCGCACACGTCGTCGGCCCCCAGCTTCGTGCTGTTTACGTAGAATGATATTCTGCGAATCGCTTCCATTGTCGTCGTTCCATCTCTCACAGCCGCGCGCAGAAGTCGCCGAAGGCGTCAAGGAACTCGGCGACATGGCGTCCGGTGTGGGCTGCGGATATGAAATTGCACTCAAACTGACTGGGCGCGATGTAGACGCCACGGTCGAGCATCGCGTGGAAAAGCCTTGCATAGAGCCGCGTGTCGCACCGCATGGCGTCTGACAGCGAACGGACAGGATGATCGGTGCAGAACAGGGTGAAGACGCCGCCAAGACGGGAACAGACTATTGGCACACCATGTCGAGCGGCAATAGCGTCAACCCCCTCCGACAGTTCACGCCCCAGCTCCGCCATCCTACCGTATGGTGCGCTACGCTCAAGCTCACCCAGCACTGCCATTCCCGCCGCCACCGCAAGCGGGTTGCCGCTGAGGGTGCCTGCCTGATAGACAGGTCCCGTGGGTGCAAGCTGCCGCATCCACTTCCGCGCCCCGCCGACAGCTGCAAGCGGTAGCCCGCCGCCAATCACCTTGCCAAGCGTGATGAGATCCGGCCTAATGCCGCCGAAGAGCGCCGAATAGGAAGAGAAGCCAAAGCGGAAACCGTTGATCACCTCGTCGCAGATCATCAGTGCCCCATAGCGCTTCGTGATATTGCGAATCGTCTTCAGGAAGCCAGTAGCCGGGGGCACAAGCCCCATGTTGCCGGCAACAGGTTCGACGATCACCGCCGCCACCTCGCCCCCCCGGCTGGCGAATACGCCCGCCAGCGCCTCGGGATCGTTGTAGGGAATGGAGACCGTATCACGGGTCACGGTATCAGATACGCCGGCCGACGACGAAAGACCACCAGTCAGCACCCCGCTGCCGCTTTTCACCAACATGGCGTCGGAATGACCATGATAGCAACCATCGAACTTCACCAGCAGCTTCCGCCCCGTGACGCCGCGGGCAAGACGAACTGCCGTCATCACCGCCTCGGTGCCGCTGTTGACGGCACGCACCTGCCCGAGCCCCGGAACCAGCGCAACGAGGCGCTCGGCAAAGTCGACCTCGCCGGGCGTGGCGATGCCGAAAGTTGTCCCCATCCTGGCGCGTGCGGAAACGGCGCGCGTCACCACCGGGCTCGCGTGCCCGAGAATCATCGCCCCCCAACTGCAGCAGTAGTCGGTGAGCTTGCGTCCATCGGCGGTGAATATCTTCGCGCCCTTGCCGCCACCGACGAAGACAGGCGTTCCTCCAACAGCGTTGAAGGCGCGTACCGGGGAATTGACGCCGCCCGGAATGGCCTTCCGGGCGCGGGCGAATAGACTGGAGTGGTCCATGGTTGACTAGCGTTTGATGAGTTCGAAGTCGACCATGACCGGAGAGTGGTCCGATGCGTCAAGTGCGCACTGGTCGATGACCACCGCATGGCGGAGAACACGGAAGGCACCGCGGGTGAGGAACACATGGTCGATCCAGCACGATCCCTTCGGCACGTCCCTGGAAACGCCAGGCTTGCCACGATAGACGCCGGTGGCGTCGCGCACGGGATTACCGTGCTCGGACGGCCTTCCATCGCTCTTTTCCGCAATGGCAACTGCATTGTCATAGCCGGCGCGGTCGAAGGCGACGTGGGCGAACGAACCCGGTTCGGAATTGACGTCGCCGCCGCCGACCACCGGAAGCGGACCCCACTTGTGCCGGATCTCCGCAACGCGCGCTATGATGGTGCGGGCGTTCAGCTCGCGAATGGCATCGCTTTCGGCAGTTGTCTTGTACCAGAAGTGCGTTGCGAAGGTGATGAAGCGGCTGCCGTCACGACGGTCCTTGAGCACCGCCCAGGTGGCGCTTTTCTCTGCCTGAAGGCAGAAATGGAAGAAGTCGACCCCGGAATCAAGCAGCTCAAATCGCCCGGTACGGTAGAGCAGCGGCTCGTGGTTCACCCAGTTCTTCCGCCACTTGGCGGTGTCGAGCGGAGCGCCGGCGCGAATCAACGCTTCCTTTTCGTCGCCTCGCACGATGGCGTATCCCGCCTTCTCGAGATTGGCGAACATCGGACTCGCCCACCAGTTGGGAGTCACCTCCTGAAGGGAGACGATATCGGGCGAGTGCATTAGAATCGCCTTCTCGACATTTGCATCGCGCTCCCCAACAGGATTGCCAAAATAGTCACCCCAGATGTTGAAGGACATATAACGGCAGGAGTCCGCGCCAGCGATCGCCGCGACTGAAACAGCTAACGAGAAAAATATGGGTTTCATGGCGGATATGATACCATAATTTCCCCATTCATGCAAGGAACTTGTGGGGAATCAGGAATGGGGAATCAGGAATGAGGAATGAGGAATTGGGAATCTTTTGCCCATTCAATCATTTAACTATTTGAATTTGCTCAAGGATTTCGGACAACTGGTTCTTGATGATCTTCATCGAAAGATGGCGTTCGAAGAAGGATCGTGCCTCGGCGAAGTACATGTCGCGGCTTGCCCAGTCGTCGCGATAGGCGCGTACGGCGTCCGCAATCGCCTTCGCGTCACCCGGAGGCACGAACTTGATCGCCCGGCATTCCTTCGCCTCGGGCGGATATCCGGTGCAGAACTCGTTAATTGTCGGGCGGGCGCAGGCCATGCACTCGTAGACCTTGTTGCCAATCACGCGCGAGGCCTTCTCGGTGGTGCCGAACACCCCCAGCACGACATCGTGCGCGCAAATCACCTCGGCCACCTTCTCATATGGAACCTTGTCGAGAAAACGGATGTTGGCGATTCCCGCCGCCTTCGCCTCGGTTTCCGCCTTGTACGCGCCCCAGCCGAGAAAATCCCACTGGATGTTCTCGTTCTGCGTCATCCGCGCCGCCTCGACGATGTATTCGGTTCCGTGCAGCGGCAAATAGGCACCATGATAGAGCACGCGGAAAGGTCCGCCCTCCGGGCGCTGCGCCTCCACGGGCTTGAAGATCTTCTCGTCGGTGCCGGTGAGCAGCACCCGCATCTTCGAGCGCGGCACCTTGAATTCGCGTTCGCAGAAGTCGAGATGGCAGGACGTATCCCAGGTTACCATGTCGGGCGTGTTCATCATCACCGTCTCGAGCTCGTGCAAACGCCTGGCACGCGGCTCATCCGCCTTCCACTTGCGCTGCTCGAGCACCTTCTTGTCCCAGGCGGAGATCATCGGGTCGAACAGCACCTTGATGCCGCGGCGATGCGCCCAGCGGCATGCGGCCAGAATGTCGCGCTGGCGGCAGACCGGCACCCACACCAGGTCGGGCAGCGGACGGCGGGCAAGTCCCCGCACCGCGGCCTCGAGATCGCCGAACTTCGGAAACCACTTGACGAAGAAGTAGTCGACCTCCCATCCAAGTTCGCGGAAGAGCGCCGCATAGACGCGGTTGCGCGAATAGCCGGGATCGAACCTACCCCAGAAGAGAACTTTTTTCACGGATGAACCCATATTGATCTAAAAAGAACGAGACATCACTTCAGCAGACGAATCTCGTCTGGCTTGAGCGTAAGCGACATGGCGCGTCCCTTGGCGCCATGAAGCGTGCAGGCCTGCTCGCGGTCGGTCGCGTTGACTAGCACCACCGCCCTGCGTCCGTCGAGCGATTCGTACGCCTGGTGCATGACGGCGGGGAAGGAGATTTCCTTCTTCGTGTTGCCGGTGGTGGACGCCATCATGGTCGTCACCTTCTCACAGTCAAGCCGCGGTGAACGAATCTGGCGACCATGGGCAAGCCAGTCGCGACCGTAGTTGTGGTATAGGTCCACCCAGGCACGCATGAAGCGGAAGTAGTCGGTGTTCACGGTGTCGAGCGTGGCCGGGCGCGCCTTTCCATCGGGACTTACGACTTCAAGCTTCATATCGTCGATCCACACCCGAGTCGATCCCCCTCCGGCGTTGATCATTATGCGCAGCATGTTCGCATCCTTCTGGGGCGGGAGTTTGAACTCGCTCTGCACGTATGTCCAGTCGGAACCGGGGGCGGGGAAATTCATTCCACCGCTCACATAACCCTTGAGGCCTGGGCCATAGACACCGTAGTAGAGCGAGGTGAGAGTCCCCTTCTTCTCCGTCTTGAGCCAGGCGGAGATGCGGTAGACGAGCCCAGGGGTGTGATCGAGTTCGGCTGGCGGCACATTCTGGGCGATCTGGATGTGGTTGGTGGTAAGCTCAGTCTCCATCCGCAGCGAACTGCGTCCAGAATGCTTCACCTCGGTGTCGATATTGTGCGTGGCGGCGTGTTCCTCCCAGCCCACGAAAGTCTTCGCATCGGGGGCGAAGAGTTCGAAGTCGCCATTGCGGAGCGCGGCGCCACCCTGCACGCCCTCGGCGATGCTGGGCATCAGGAACGGAATCTGCCCGTCCGCGCAGCAGTGCGCCTGCCAGAAGCGGTCGCCGCGGCGCGGATTGGACTGGAACGCGGGCACGAATTCGTGGTAGATGTAGTTCCACACGCTCGCCCACTCTCCCATGTACTCGCAGTCGCGGTAGTCCTGGATGCCCACGAGGTCATTGAAGAGCTCCTCCGGCTCCTCGAAGCACACCACGGCGTCGGGCAGAACTGTGCGCATCGTCTCGCGCATCGTCCGCAGCTGGTGGCGGAAACGCTCTGTCTTCCAGAGACCATTGCCGGGCAGGTGGGGGTGGTTCGTGGCCCAGCACTCGGGGAAGGCACCGCCCACCACCTGATCTGCCTGCACGAGCTCGCAGCCTCGCTTGGCGAGGGCCAGCGACACATCGCGATTCCACCAGTTGATCGTCCAGTCGTCACCAGGGCACATGCACGCGACATGCCCACCGTTGAGCCAGCCAGGCAGGCGGTCGTAGATCTTGCCGTCGCGGTTCCACACGGCGTGGGGCGCGGCCACCGAGTTGAAGTGCGCGCGGTCGTCGTATTCGAAGGTGCCATCGGGGCGTTCACCGTACATAAGCGTCCAGTGATATCCACTGGGCCAGGGGAAGGCATGCACATTAAGCGACATCAGATGCCTGTTGAGCGCGGTGAATGCGTCGTCCGAAGGCACGCAGGGGAAATAGTCGCTGCACCAGGTTGCGCGATGCTCCCAGCCCCAGTAGGCCATCACGAGCGGTGCCTTGGGGAAGTTCTTTAACCAGTGGTTCTCGGTCCAGGCGCGGATGCCGTCGGGGTCCAGCATGTCATGGCGGTGGAAACGGCACATCGCGGGCGCATCGCGCATCCATTTCGGCAGATCGTCGCGGTCGCGCAGCGGCTTGCCGCACCAGCGCTGCTTCACGGCCCAGGAGCGATAGAGGTCGGCGGCGTCCTGCCAGACGCACGGGCGCTCCTCGCTTCCGGCCATGCAGGCGGTTACCACATCGTACGGTCCGTCGACCGGCTTGTCGTCCCAACCGTAGCGGCGCCAGCTGAACGACATTCTGCCGTCCTTCAAACGGTTGACCGAAAGATCCTTCACCTCGCCGCGCCCATCCTCAGAGGCATAGTAGAAGAGCGCATGATCATCGTACCAGCAGCCGAACTGCGCCACGAGCGAACCCGGCTGGCGCCCCCAGAACACGCTGCCGGCACCGGGATTGCGGCGGACGCCACCCTTGGCGTGTCCGCCCACGAAGGCGTCGTCTGCCGCGTCGGCCCCGATCTTCGGATCAAGCGTCATCAGCGGGTAGGCGGTCTGCTGGACGGCCCAGCCCTCCTTCGGTTCAAGCGCGATGCGCCAGCGCAGCTTGGCGTCTCCAGGCGCGGCGGTGATGGTACACACCGCCTTCTCCAGCTTGCCGGGGAAGTCGGAGAACGTGAAGCGCAGACCGTTCGGCAGCCGGTCACAGGAGACCTTCTTCGCCTGGCGCGCATTCAAGGCGTTGCCGTTCATGTGGTTCGCGTTCTCCATGAGCACGACCTGGAAGAGCTCAGTGCCGCCGTTCGCGGCGAAGACTGTTCCATCCGCGCCGATGATCTGGCGCACATCGCCGTTCAAGCGGGAGAACGCCACCTTCATCGACGCGCTCTTCACCTCTACGAGATCGGGATCGGGAATGAACACATACGTGCCGTCCGTCTCCCCAAACGCCTCCTTCATCACCTCCGGTGCCGACTCGTCGAAGCGGAAACACTTCCCGTCGCGGTTGAGATCGCCGATATTTGCGAAATTCCATCCACGCGGCTGCGCGTAGATGTTCCCACGGAAGCGCATCTCGGGCGCGTGCCGCCCGAAGTTGTTCACGAGGATGCCGCGGGAATGCTGCAGGATGTTCGCCTCGTTCACATAGTTGGAGGTGACGTCGGGACGGTCGTCAATGCTGAACATGGGCGTGCCGCCGGCGCGTCCGGGGCAGCCCCAGCCCTCCCCGCCAAGACGGCAGAAATTGTGGTGCACATACACGTTGCGGGTCTCGCCGTAGCCGTTGAAGGCATTGTAGTATTCAATCGACCAGAAGCAGTACTCGATCAGGTTGCGGGCATACTCGACATTCTTCTGGAAGATGCGCTGTCCATTCGCGTGGTGGCACTGGTGGGTGATGCCGGTGTCGTAGATCTGGTACATCCAGCAATCGTGCACGCGGTAGCCATCGCAGCCGCCGTAGACCTCCACCGCGTTGCCGAAGCGGCAGGGCCCGCCCTTCTTGCCCTCGGGGATGAGCAGCGAACCGCCAATCCAGTCGAAGACGCAGTTACGCACTTCAAGGTTGGATACGGTGCCGGAACTGACGCCGTGGCAGCCGAAGAGGGTCAGGTGCAGATTGTCCACCGTCACGTCCTTCTCGCCGCGCACGGTGATGCCGTGGCCACCCTCGCCGATCTCAATGTGACGGAATCTCCCGCCAGGGTTGCCGCTGTCGCTGCGCAGATAGAGAATCTTCTTTTCAAGATCACTCCAGAACTGCAGGTCACCGTTCAACTGCGCAGGAGAGACCACGCCCTTGCGGGAATGGACCATCCGAGCGGTGACTACGTCGTAGCGACCGAGCTCGCGCGCGCTACCAGGCTCATGGTCGAAGGTAATCACGCCCACATTGCTGAGCGGCTGGACGCACGCCCATACGCATGGGATGTCGGTTGCACGCCAGAGCGCCGGGTCGGCCCAGTCGCGGGAGGATCCGCAGAGAACCGGCTTCGCGCCGGTTCCGTACGCTGAATAAGTCACGCCGCGGCGCGCGTTGATCCTGCCGCGGAAGAGGTCTCCGCGGCGGAAGAGTACCACCGAGCCAGGCTCGAGCGACAGCGAATTCAGTTTCGTCAGCGTGGCGATTGGCTTCCCCTGCGAGCGACCGTCGTTAGCGTCGTTGCCGTTGGCGGCCACATATATCGTGCAATCCGACTTCGGATAGACGCTACGACTATCCAGCACGGCCTTCTTCATTTCGGCGGCGTGTCGGTTGAGCCCCTCGGCATATTTCACCGCCTCGGCGCCATCAACGAAACGAGGTGCGGCAAACGCCGCCGAACAAGAGAACATCAACGCAACTGCAATCGAGCTTCTCAACATAACTAAATTCTTTCTCTTGGCAAATACAACTTTTTTCGACGAGTTGCTATTTTACCACAATGCTCCCTAACCTGTCAAGCCTGGTATGCCATCAAGAAAATCAATGAAAAAAATCCCCTCCCCCCACCTCCTTCACAACCATTCCCCACACTATTCAGTTTCCCCCAACTTTCCCATCCTCCAACCATTCCGCTCTCCCACTCAGTTCCACCCGTCCAAACAGCATTTAAGAAGTTTTGTTCCGAAATAAAATCCAACTTATTCCAACCTCTTGCCCCCCAAAGGATGAAGCTCCGTTTGTCGATTCATGCCGATCGTCGTCGTCGTAGCCAGTCGAGGATCCGAGGCGCCGTCCTCTTTGTGCGCACTGCCGCAGTATCCGCCATCGCGGGTATACAGTCCGGATCAAGCCGCAGCGCGAGCGCCGCCTCCAGCGCCACGACCGTCCCCGCGCCCTCCGCAAGGATTTCCGCTGCCTTTTCCAGTGCCAGCATCGGGACGACTCTTGCCTCGACCGTCGGAGTGACCCTCTTCGCCGCTGACGTGATGTCACTTTCCGGCGCACGCGGCAACAGCGCGTCTACTGTCACGGGATCGCAGACGCCCGACGCCTGCCGGAAGCGCTTCGCTATCGCCTTGTAGCGCATTAGTGCGGAGTAGTGCGCGAAGAGGTCCGGCGCTTGCCTCTGCAGGTGCCGCTTGATGCCGCCAGCGCGGCCGAGGCAGCGCTCGCCCGCGAAGCGCGGGCGGTTGTCGAGGTAGCATTCGAGGTCCTCCAGCAAACCGCCGAGGCGCAAAGCGGCCTCAGGGTTGCCCCTGACCCGTTCGAAAAGAGAGCGTATCGTGTCCAGCGACGGGCGCGGGTTCGTCGTCGAGGGGCGGCTTTGCCGACGCCGCTCCCGTGCGAGGGCGAGGCGGCGTGTGCGCTCGGCCGCGTAGTAGCATGGACGGCGCACGCGGTTAAGATGGCGGCTGACCATCCTGCGAATGAGCCAGAAGGCGAGGCTCGCGCCGCCCACCACGAGGTAGATCATGAGCATATCGCCAAGGCGCTCACCTGGACGTACCCCGCGTTTGCGCTGCCAATCCTCGAACGTGCGCGGCGTGAGACCGATGGAATGGCCCGTGCGGAGGGCATCGCGCCAGAACTCGCGGCGGTACTCATCCGAGTCGAGGCCGAGCACGTCCTGCAGAAACCAGTCGAAGAAGGTTTTCGCCTCCTCGTCTACGCGGACCTCCTCTGCCGAGCGAGGTTCCTCCCCTGACGGGGCGAGCGCGTGGCCGTGGGCGAAGAGATGTTTTCTGATCCTATGGTTCATTGGGTAATCCAGTGGTTAATCGGATAATGCAGCGGTACATCGTTCAACAGTATAACAGCTGCGCTGGGAAAGTTCAAGCAAAAAGTTTGATTTTGTTGCGGAACAAATGAATGCAATGGAACGAGCAAAACTCAAAGATATGGAGGAAGTACCGTGCTGGAACAAACTATCTATACCAACAGGAATTATGTGATTGATATGGACACGCGATTGTCACATGGCGACGGTTTCGTCGAAACTTAGGCTTGAGCTGGACTACAATTTGGGTTAATAGACTACGATTTGGGTTAATGGGATACAATTTGGGTTAATGGGACACAATTGGGTTAATGGGATACAATTTGGGTTAATGGGACACAATTGGGTTAATGGGATACAATTGGGTTAATGGGATACAATTGGGTTAGGTATATCCGATGCGCTTTACAATAGCAATTAAAAGCATAAATGCGATGAACTACAAGCATGAATGCGATGAACTACAAATATGAAAGCGATGAACTACAAATATGAAAGCGATTAATCGCAATTTGAAAGGTGCTGAATAGAAAGTTTGAATGCGAGGGTTACAAATATGAATACGGTGAATTACAAAAATACGACCTAAAAGTCACGTCTCGGATATTCTATGCCAGGAGCTGGACATTTCAGGAATATGACGAATCGCGAGGCACCGGCCGGCAGGTCAAGTTTCAAAGACGTAACACCACCCTCCACCACAAGAACATCCCTGCGAGCGCAACAAGAACCCGTCCAAGCATCCCATTCCTCGCACATGCCCGTCGAACGGAAACGGCAGTCGAGCGACAATGGACGATCAGTCTGGTTGGCAATAAAGTATATTTCCGCCCAATCGCATTTCCGATGCGTAAAAACTACCTCTTCCGCACAAACGGGGTGCCCCCCTTCCATGGCGGCGAAATCGGGCTGCGGGCATCGACGGACAATCTGTTCTCTCAGTTCTGCGGATGTCGCTTCTGGACGGATAACGACCTTGTACCCCATCTCGCCCTTCTCGGCAAACGTCTCGGGATCAATGCAGTCGCCCTTCAACCCGCATGGCGCCTCAGGTATCCACACCGGCATTTCGGGGAAACGCCCTCGCTACACATAAAGAATGTCGGCGACACCTCGTCCCTGCTGAAGCAAGTACTGCGCTCACCCGAAATAGGCAATCCAAGGTCTAAATGTCACGTAGTCAGGATGATGACGGTCGAAAGAACATCCGAACGGTCTGCCGGGAAGTCCGAAGAAAAGCCGTTTCGCCGGATCGTCGGACGGTTGATGGACGGTTCCATGCAGTTCGAAGAGATTGACTCCCAGCGAATACATCAGATCACCGCGCCGCCGAAGATCTGCGATGACCTCGTTGTGGAGGTTGGTTGCGGACGGTGGTGCTTCCGTGAACGACTCGGCCGCAATAACCTTCGGAATACGGCGCAACGCATCCCCTAGGTACGCCAAGCCAGGTCTGGTTCATGATCATCGCCCCACCGAGACCTAGAGACTTCATCGCCTCCAAATCGTGCGTGATGCCGTTTGTGGAGACATTGCCGTTCATCCAGAACCAATGCGTCCATGGACGCACCTCATGCGGCGGATCGACAAAACCGCGGCGAAACGCGTCAATCTCTCGCCGCGGGAAGTTGGCGGGCGAAGTATCGACCATACTGCCCTGGACCACTGGAAGCGACCGCTCACGCTTCTACTGTTCCACTGCCACCCTACCCGCGTTGTGGTGCGTACCACCGTAGGCAAGGACGAGAGTTTTGTCGGCTCCCTGCATCCGATTATAGGCCGCACATACGGCGGATGGCGGACACACCCAGTCGGCGAGGCCTGCGACGATCCGCACCGGGCACTTCGCGCGTGCCGCGAAATTGCAGCCGTCAAAATATGGCATCACCTGCGTGATCCGTGCATCACGCGCCTTCACGTCGCATCCGAACCACTCGAGTTCTGGATGCGGCCATCCACCCGCACGCCCCTTCAACCAACCGAGCGTATCGGTAAGCGCCGGCACCTCGGCATATACCTCCTTGAAGACTTCGCCCGCAAGACCTGCAAGATAAAGGCCGAAGCCACCGCCCTGCGAACCGCCAGAGTAGGTGATCTCGGTCCGATCCACTTCAGGACGCTCCGCCAGCCATCGAACGGCTCGCACCGCGCCGAGTATAACCGGATAATAGAAATACTCCCGCGGCGAAACGTCCATGCCCGCAAACGGATAGCGCGGCACACCGTACTTCGCCTTGTAACCGGCATTGAGTCCATCAAACTTCCGCCGGTTTTCCCCGCCGTCAGGCGACAGCTCGTAGGGGAACACCGAAAGTCGCAACTGAACGCGATTTGGATCACCATCCGGCGGCTGATCGCATCCCGCACCCGGCACACCCACGCGCGCAGGCCAAGGGGCGTGGCCCGTTTTCGGCACGGACATCCAACCATTTACGCGCCGTCCGAGACTTGCAAAGGACACGCGATACATCGTCCACTTCGCAGACGACTTGCGCGGCTCTTCAGTCATTCGCACATCAAGAGGAATCGCGGCAAGATCTGCCGCGCCCTTCGCCCAAAATGCGTCAAAGTCCTGCGGCTCAGGCGCACCCTGCGCAATCTTCTCGTGCTCGTAGGGAACGGAATACATGTACGGCCGGTCATCCAGATTCCGCGAAACGCCTTTCACATCAACCGACAGGCGAAGAAAGCCCGGCTCGTTCAGCGTGCCGCGGTAGATGCGCGGATTCCCCTCAGCAAAGTCAATCGGCTCGCGCAGCAGTTCCCGCGGACCGAAATTGTCAATCGTGACAGTTCCCCTGCCAGATTTCTTCAGCGCACCCTTGTCATCCAGGAGAGATACGCGGAACATCGTCTCCTCTCCACACGAGCGCCGACCGCGCGGCGTCTCCACCCGAATCGAATCCCCGAACGCTGGGCACGCCAACGACACCGCCAGACAGCCGGCGATGAGAAGTCTTTCGAAACGCATCTTCAATCCTTTCATTGCATCTGGTTCTCTGCGCGGCGAATGTACGAATCCTGCTCGGTCTTCGAAAGGTCATTCCAGCGAACGTTCCAGCCGCAAACTCGTACCTGCAGATTCGCATACTTCTCAGGATGCGCCTGGGCGTCCTTCAGAGTAGCGATGTTCATGACATTGAAGTGAATCGAAAGCCCGCCCGACTCGAGAAATATCCGCGTCAGAGCCGTCATCATCTGCAGACCCTTCTCGCCCTGGACGGTCGGCTCTAAAAGCTGCATATCGAGCGGCAGGTTGACAGGCAAGTCAGCAGGATCGAGCGAGCCAAGCGTGTTCACGAGCGCGGTCGCGCCTTCTGTGTCCATCCCGATCGTCGCCGAGCAATTCTTCGACGTCTCCTCGCCGGCAAGTCGTCCGTCCGGCGTCGCGCCAGTATGCCGCGGCAACCAGATGAAGTTCATCGCCGGATGTCCGCTGAATCCCCAAATTCCCCCGCGCGAATTGTGCCGCCCGTTGCAGACGGCAGCAACGGCCTTGGTGGCAGACCGTCCAAGCGCATTCGCCTCGGCGTCATTAACGCCCCACTTGCGCTTCGACCGGAGCATCCGCCGGCGCAACGCCTCGCCGCCCTTCCAGTTCGCCGCCATGAGGCGACCGAGGTCGGACAAGGACATTTCCTTCTTCTCGTAGACTATCTCCTTCACGGCCAGGAGAGCATCGACGCCCGTGCCGAGGCCGACGCTCAGGAGCGCACTGTCGTTGTAATCAAGGCCGTCGTAATAGGCATCCTTCCCGCGGCGAATCGCACATTCGCTCGTGAGCGTGTAGACGTTCGCCGGATTGATCTCCTCCGTATACCGCTCCCAGTCGTCGGCGATCGCCATGCACTCCTTCGCGTAGGCCGCCAGCCGCTTCTCGTATGCCGCTTGGAACGCCGCGAAATCATTTGCCGCGAACGTCCCTTTCGACGCTTCGCTCAGCAGGTCGGCGACGGGCTGGAGAAAACTAAGATGCGCGGACTGCGTGACGTTCTGCCGTCCGTTCACGTAGACCTCGTAGCAACCGTTCAAGACGGACGTGCGGCATTCCTCGTCCGTGCATCGGCGCCAGGTCTTCAGCGCGCGCGTCAGCGACTCCTCGCCGACGAAGACGATCGAGCTGTTGTTGCGGCGCACCATGTCGAGCATCTTGTCCAGATATTTCCGAGGTGTCGTCTTGGCGACCTTGACGAGCATCTTCGGTGTCGGGAGGTTTAGCCGGTCATGGACGTCGAGAACGATCCACGTAACTTCGTTCATGAGACTCTTTCCGTCCTTCCCCGTCGCCCCGAGAGCGACGGGCTGCCCCCAGTAGTTGTCGATCGACCCCCACTGCCACCAGAAGTGCTTCAGGAGTTCGCGGAACTTCGCCTCGTCGATCCGCCCGGCGGCGAGGTCCGCGCGGTAGTACGGCGTCAGCAGCTGGTCAATCGCCCCCAGCGACCGCACCTGCAGATGGTCAAGGTGCTCCGAGATCATGAAATACGTGTATTGGAACATCAGCACCTCGTAGACCGTCCGCGGCGGATTTACCGTCAGGTTCTCAAGTGCCGCCGCCTCCGCTTCGAGGCGGAGACGTTCGCGTGAACCATTCGGAAACGCCTTGGCGCGTCGTGCGGCACAGGCCGAGAGACGGTGCAAGAGCCGCACAGAGGCGTCAAGCGTCATCTGGAGCGAGCGATGATACGGGGAGTCCTTCCAGTTCGCCTTCAACCGCTCGGCCATGCCTGGCCATCCTTGCGCAAGGACATCCTCCCATTCGGGAACGGAATGGTCAAAGTCGATCCACATCTTGTACTTGCCGGCTCGCTCCCCTGCTTCAGCACTTTGACTTGATTTTCGCAGTTGCGGCCCGAGCGTCACATACTGCCGGTGCACCAACACCTGGCGCAGCGGACGCCTATAGCGGTTCCAGCAAGAAAAGGCCGGGAAGAAATCATGTTCCGAGCAATCTATCGCGACATTGTCGCAGAGCCAGGCGAAGGCACGGGCCTTGGTGACGCGCCACGGCTCCCTCCCCTCGTACTTCGCAACGATGTTCGTAGCCCCAACCAGAAGCGCCGTGTTGTCCAAACCCGTCGAGCGGTCAGTGACATCCTCGCGGAACTTGCGGAGGAGATAGTCGTCATCGTCCCGATAGACGCCCGGCACACAGCCCTCGGGCAACTTGCCCGTCTGGCCGTGATAAGCAGCCTGCGAAACGAACGGCACGATCGCCAAAACCGTCAATCCGAAAACCGACATGAACTTCAAGCCTACATTCATATTCAACTCTTTTCTTCCTTTTGAACACTAATATTATCTCAAATCAGCTGAAGAAAGTATTGGATATTTCATTCAATATTATGTATAATTTACCGCGTGTGGAAATATGCAATTTTTCACGATGAACCAGACTTGGAGAAACCACATGGACAGGCAGGAGAAAATCAGGTTTCAGCAGGCTTTTTTCAACAAGGCCGGCAGGAACGTCAAAGTCTTCGCGGAAATGTTCGACGGACTTTCCGACGTCGCCTTCTACATCAAGGACAGACGGGGGCGGATCGTCACCCTCAACCGGCGGAATTGCGAAATCTGCAACCTCAAGGACGAAATGGACGCCGTCGGGAAGCGAAGCGACCAGCTTTTCTCCGAGCAGCTGGCTAGCGCCTACATGGCCGACGACAAGGCGGTCCTGAAGACCGGCGAGCCCATCATCAACAGACTTAGCGCCTATCCAAACGACTACAGTTCGAATTTCGAATACAAGAGCGTCTACCCCATCATTGGGCAGAGCGGACGAATCATCGGCACGACCTGTCTCTATCGGCTTGTGCCGAACCCCGAAAAGGTTCCATCCTGGCATGGTCTCATGAAGAAGATCACGCTCTACATCAACGAACACTATGCGGAAGACATCTCCGTCAGCCAACTGGCCAGACTCGTCGGAACATCCACTTCGAAGTTCACAAGGGCGTTCGTCCGGACATTGAGCATCACCCCGGGAAAATACATCAACAACATTCGCCTTACCGCCGCCAGGCATTTGCTTGAAACGACAGACAAGACCCTCGTTGAAATCGCGCTGGAAACAGGATTCTACGACCTCAGTCATTTCACGCGTGCCTTCAAGCGCGAACGCAAAACGACACCCGGCCAATATCGCCGCCAGTACATGTCGATGGGGAAGTAACGCCGGTTACCCGCGCAGGATCATTTAATCCCGAGTATCTCGCGGTATTTGCGTCCGAACCCCTCGCCCATGCGCTTCATCCCCACATCGTTAGGGTGGCAACCGTCGACCGTCTCCTCGCCGTCGCGCGCCATCTGTTCTGTATTCGGGATGAAGAATAGGTTCGCCCAAAGCTTGGGATCCTCCGCCTTCAGCTTCGCGACCACCGACTCAACGAACTTGCCCTTCGCAGTGCGGTCTTCGAAGGTGTTGCAGTCCTCGGCGCAGAGAATCGGCGTTGCCGGATGGCGTCGGTGAAGCTCGCGCACGAATGGCTCGAAGCGCTCCTCGAGCAGCTTCAGGGACATGTTCCACAGGCAGTCGAGCACATAGAGCGAAGCGTCGATCTCGGAAACCGCCTCGAGCATCGAGTTCTCCATCCTGCCGGAGCCAGCGAACCCGAGGTCCACGAACGGCACATCGGCGATGCGCGCCGCCTGTGCAGTCCAGGCGAGGCCGGGGCGCGAAGCACTCGCGCCGTGGGTGATGGAGGTGCCGTAGCAGACGACCGGCTTCGTCACGCCGTTCGCGCGCGGCGGCAGCGCCTCGACCTTCGCACCCTTCAGGACGCCCAGCTCGAACCGCGTCACACTGTTGTAGAGTGGCAGGTAGATCATGCAGGGCCGCCCGGGCTTCCATGCGAAGTCGATTTCCTGAAACGCCTGCTTCGGACGACTCCCCTTCACGAAGCGCCAGCCCTTCTCGGCATCCCATCCGTAGACGTCGACGCCGCTGCGGCCCGCGCCAGTCATGTTGTGGCCGGAAAGCGCGCGGTCACCAACGTTCCACTTCACGCGCAGGCGCTTCGAATCGGTGGTGAAGCGGTAGCAGATGCCGCTCGACTGGCGGGAAAGACCCCACACGCCGCCCGGCACCTTGCCGGCGAGATGGTCGGGGAGACGCACGTAGGGCGTTGCGGTGTCGCTCCAGGCCCGGCCCTCCTGCGGCAGCGTCGCGCCGTCGTGCCACTCCCAGCTGTCGCCGCGGTGAACGGGCTCAAGGAGCCGCGCGCCGGGCGTCACCAGTTGGCCGTACTTGACGTCGTCCTCGCCGAATGTCGCCGAGAGAATCTCCCGTGCACCGCAGCGGTCGCGGTCGTAGACGAGGACGATCCGCCCGTCGGCAAGCTGCTGTCCGTCGGGATATGAGGTGTCGGCGCGTTCCTCGTCGAGGCAGAGCGCATGTCTCCAGGTAGCTCCATCGTCTAGCGAGAGGTAGGCCGTCATGTTGCTGCGGCCTTCGTCGCGGTTGTAACGTCCATTCTTGACCGCAAGCAGATTGCCGCTCTTCAGATTCGTCACGAACGCACGCGAAGAAGTGTGGCGCAGCGCAGAGGGGCGTGCTGGTCCCCAGGTGATGCCGCCGTCCTTCGAGTCGGCCTCCCAGAGACCGTTGCGGTCCGGGGCCTTCTGCAGAGTGCGCATGTAGGCGCGCAGGGTACCGTCGCCTAGCTCCACGAGCGAATGTTCATCGAAGGTGCGGCGTTCC
>JAZRXT010000106.1:0-8018 GCA_045600365.1 Kiritimatiellia bacterium
GGCGTGATTCCCAACGAGGAGCTGCAGTACGAGACCTATTCGGTGGCATCCCGCGCGGCGGCCGGATTGGGCAAGGGTGCGCACTGCACGTTCCGGGTGCTTGATCTGGGCGGCGACAAGCTGGTGCGCGGCGTGAAGAGCCGCGAGGCGAATCCGTTCCTTGGCAGTCGCTCGCTGCGCTGGCTGCTGGCCCACCGCAAGGTGCTGCGCACCCAGCTGCGCGCGATTCTAAGGGCGTCTGCAAATGGTCCGTCGGCCATCATGTTCCCGATGGTGGCGGTGGTGGAGGAGCTTCAGGACGCCAAGGCCGAGCTGGCGGCCGCTCGGGATGAACTTCGCGCCGAGGGCGTTGCCTTCGACGAGACGATGCCGTGCGGCTGCATGATCGAGGTGCCGTCCGCGGCGCTCAATGCCGCCCGTCTGGCCCGCGAGGTCGACTTCTTCTCGATTGGCACCAACGATCTGGTGCAGTACACGCTTGCGGCCGATCGGGGAAATGAGCAGGTGGCGTATCTTTGCCAGCCGGCTAATCCGGCGGTGCTGCGCCTGGTGGACATGACGCTGGCGGCGGCCAACTCCGCCGGCGTGAGGGTGACGGTGTGCGGCGAATCGGCGTCAGACCCGGTGATGGGAGTGCTATGGATTGCGCTGGGGGCGGATGAGCTGTCCATGAGCCCTGGATACATTCCGTCGATGCGGACGGTACTGCGCTGCCTGCACCGAACCGATCTTGACGACCTGGCCTCGCAGGTGAGGGGGCGAATGGACGACGAGGACGGCAAGGGCATGTATGAATTCTGCCGCCGATTCCTGCTGCGCAGGGTGCCGCGGCTCGAGGAGCTGGGGGCGATTGCGGTGACGCGGAAATGATTCTTCTGGAGACGGAATAGAATGTCATTGCGAATACTAGGAACGGGAAGTTATCTGCCGCCGAAGGTCGTCACCAACGACGACCTCGCGAGGACGCTAGACACTTCGGACGAGTGGATATTCTCCCACACCGGAATCTGTTCGCGTCACATCGCGGAGGCGGACGATTCCACTTCGACCATGGCCACCAAGGCCGCCCTGCGGGCGATGGAGATGGCGGGGGTGAAGCCGGAGGAGATCGGCCTGATAATCGTGGCCACGTCGTCGCCCGACTACAATACCTTCCCATCTACCGCGTGTCTGGTGCAGGCGGCGCTGAAGTGTCCGTTCACCGGGGCGTACGACCTGCAGGCGGCGTGCGCCGGCTTCGTCTATGCGCTCGACCAGGCGCGCTGCTGGATCAAGGTCAATCCCACCCGCAAGGCGCTGGTCATCGGCGCCGAGACTCTCTCGCGCGTGGTGGACTGGCGGGACCGCTCGAGCTGCATCCTCTTCGGCGACGGGGCCGGTGCGGTGGTCTTAGGCGATGTGCCGGGAGCGCAGGGCCCCGACGCGCACACCATGTTGTGGGCGGATGGCGATGGCGCCGGCTTCATTTCGCGCGATGGCGGGGCACGTCGCCCCCACCCCACGGGCACGGTTCCGATTCCCTTTCTCGTGCTGCAGGGCCATGAGGTCTTCGCCTTCGCGGTGCGGGCGCTTTCCAAGGTCACCGTCGACGTCTGCGAGAAGGTCGGCATAGCGCCGGCGAACCTTGACCGCGTGTTCGCGCACCAGGCGAACGGACGCATTATCGAGGCGGTGGCCAGGCGCATGAAGCTGCCGCTGGAGAAGTTCTATCTCAATCTCGCCACGACCGGCAACACGTCCGCCGCATCGATCCCGATCTCGCTCGACGATGCGATGCGCAAGGGCGAGCTGAAGGATGGAATGAAACTTGTGCTCTGCGGGTTCGGCGCCGGGCTTACCTATGCCGGAACGTACATGCAGTGGCCATGGCTGTGATTTCAACTAAAGGAGAATGATAATGAGGAAAGTGGTTATAACCGGACTTGGGATGGTCTCACCCTGCGGTAATGGCAAGAATGCCACCTGGGAGGCGGTCAAGAACGGAAGGAGCGGAATTGGCCGAATCACCAAGTTCGATCCCTCGCGCTGTACCTGCCAGATCGCAGGCGAGCTGAAGGGATTCGATGAATACGTGGCCGAGAAGGGATATCTCGACCGCAAGGCGGCCCGCCATCTCGCGCTCTTCTGCAAGTATGCGGTGGCGGCGGCCAAGGAGGCCTGGACCGACGCCGGATATGGGGAGGAGAACCGCCCCGACATGGACCGCGTCGCCACCATCATCGGCAACGGCATTGGCGGCATGGACATCAACAACGAGGGCTTCAAGGTGCTCTTCGAGAAGGGGCCCGAGCGCCTGCTTCCCTCCTACATCCCCTCGCTCATCCCGAACGAGGCGGCGGGCAACGTCTCGATGGCGCTTGGCGCCAAGGGACCCGCCCAGGTGGTGGTCACCGCCTGCGCATCGTCCACCGACGCGCTTGGCTACGCGCTCGACCTCATTCGCTGCGGGCGGGCTGATGTGGTCATTGCCGGCGGCACCGAGGCGACGATCGACGAGTACTGCACCGGCGGGTTCATGAAGATGCGCGCCCTCTGTACCGCTTTCAACGACAATCCCGAGAAGGGGTCGCGCCCGTTCAACGCCGACCGCTGCGGTTTCGTGATGAGCGAGGGGGCGGCGGTGCTGATTCTCGAGTCCGAGGAGCATGCCCGGGTCCGCGGCGCCCGTGTCTACTGCGAGCTGGCTGGCTACGGCGCCACTTCCGACGCCTACCACATCACCGCCCCTGACCCCACCGGCGCCGGTGCGGTGAAGGCGATCCGCCTGGCGCTCGAGGATGCCGGGGTGACCGATGTGTCGACCATCGACTATATCAACGCCCACGGCACGTCCACCCATCTGAACGACCAGATGGAGACGAAGGCGTTCAAGGAGGTGTTCGGCGAGAGCGTGAAGAAAATCAACATCTCCTCCACCAAGTCGATGACCGGGCATCTGCTCGGCGGCACTGGGGCGCTCGAGGCGGCCTTCTGCGCGCTTGCGATTACCGATGGCTTCGTCCCGCCCACGATCAACTACGAGAACCCCGATCTTCAGGTCGACGCCGAGAAGGGCGAGGTTCCGCTTGATCTGAACTATACGCCCAACATGGGCGTCCAGCGCGACGTGCGTCTGGCGCTCTCCTCCTCGCTCGGCTTCGGCGGACACAACGGCGTTCTCGTGTTCAGAAAGGTCTGAAATGGATTTTCCCAAGTTCAAGCAGAAATACAACAAGCGCGGTATCGACCTGCTGCCGCACCGTGAACCGTTCCTGTTCGTCGACGTGCTTGAGTCGGCGGACGAGACCGGTGCCATCGGGCGCTACTCGTTCTCGACGGAGAAGAACGACTTCTTCCGCGGTCATTTCCCGTTCTATCCGATCGTCCCCGGCGTGATTCTCGTCGAGGCGATGTGCCAGGTGGCGGGTGCCGCCGTCGTGGCGCGTGACCTTCTGCCCGAGGGTCAGGCCGCATTTATCCTCGGCAGCGTTGACAAGGTGCGTTTCCGCTCGCCGGTTCGTCCCGGCGATACGCTCGTCACCGTGGTCGAGAACATCAAGGTGATGACGAAGCTCGGCGTGTTCGGCCTCAAGGGATATGTTTCGGACGGCAATGGCGACTATCGCCTCGCCGCCCAGGCCGAGGTTAAGTGCGTGTTGGGCACAAAGGACAAGTTGCCTGTCTGAATCTAGAATGCGGATTGATGTGACAGCTGCGGGCACGCCGGCGCAGCCGGCTCTCAACCCGATTGTCGAGCGCCTGCTCGAAGCGCGTGGGGTTCCGCGCGCGGATTGGGAGGCGTTCTTCGATCCGTCGCTCCGGCGGCTGGTGGATCCGCTGCTCATTCCCGGAATGCCCGGTGCTGTGGACGTCATTCTCTCCGTCATCGCCGAAAAGGGCCGGATCGTGGTCTTTGGCGACTACGACTGCGATGGCGTCTGCGCGACCGCGATCCTGGTGACGGCGCTGCGCCGCCTCGGTGCGGACGTGCAGCCGTTCATCCCCGACCGTTTCATAGAGGGCTACGGCATGACCGCCGCCTCGCTCGAGCGCATGAGGAGGGAACAGCCCTCCGTGAGGCTGGTGGTGACGGTCGACAATGGAGTCAATGCCGTCAACGAGGTGGCCGAGCTGCGTGCCGACGGCGTGTCGGTGGTGATTACCGACCACCATCTGCCTGGACCCGAGCTGCCGGCCGCCGATGCGCTGGTCAATCCCAAGGTACAGGGTGCCGATGTGTGCGGTGAACTCTGTGGCGCCGGCATCGCCTTCTTCCTGTCCTCCGCCATGGTGCGCGTGGCCACCGCAAGAGGCGCCTACTCCGGCGGCAAGTTCGGCGCCCCCGCGCTTGTGCTCGCCGGCCTCGCGACGGTGGCCGACCTGATGCCGCTTACCGGTCAGAACCGCATTCTCGTCGCGCAGTCGCTGTTCGTGTTCGGTCGATCTGCGCCGGCCGGCCTGAAGGAGCTGCTCGCCCGGGCCGCGCGGCGCGGACAGAACCTCGTCTCGCGCGACTATGGTTTCGCCCTCGCCCCCCGCATCAACGCCGCCGGGCGAATGGCGTCCGCACTGAAGGCATATCAGCTGCTCACGGCTGAGGACCGCGAAGAGGCGCGCACGCTGGCGATGGAGATCGACAATCTCAATCTGGAACGCAAGAGCGCCGAGCAGCGCATGGACCGCGAGGCGCGCGAGGGAGCGGGTTCATTCGACGACCTCGACGCCCTGGTCGCGGCCGACACTCCCGAAAAGCCGTGGCATAGCGGGGTCGCCGGAATCGTGGCCGCCCGGCTGATGGAGGACGCCCGCATTCCAGTGGCCGTGATCACGGGCAATCACGGTAGCGCACGCGCGCCCGATGGCTACAATGTGCGTGATGCGCTGGCCGCCTCGGAGGAGGCGCTCTCGCGATATGGCGGACACACCGCAGCGGGTGGCTTCTCGGTGAAGGAAGGGGCGCGCGAGCGCTTCCGCGAGCTTTTCTCTGCCGCCTGCCGGGCCCAGCGCGAGGCGAACGGAGCGATTATAACGGCGGCGCTTACGCCGGAGCCCGATCTCTGGCTGGAGCCCACGGACCTGACGATGGATCTCCATTCAGCCCTGACCAGGCTCGAGCCGTTCGGCGAAGGCAACCGCGAGCCCATCTTCGGTCTCAGGTCGGTGGCGTTTTCCGATGTGCGCCCGATCGGCGCGGACGGGCGCCACCTCTGCATGTCGTTCGTCAATCGATCGATACCCCGCGCCGTGTGGTGGGGGCATGGGGCGGATGTGGACGGCCTACGCGCTCGTTCGCTGCTCCGCTACGACATCCAGTTCTCCCTTTTCGTTTCGGACTATGGCGGCGAGGAGCCGCATGTGGAGCTGCGGCTGACGGATGTGAGGCCGGCTGCATCCGCAGGAGGTGTGCATGGAAATGTCTAGAACTGGTATGGGCGGCATTGGCCGCATTGTGGCGGCACTGGTGGTGTTTGCCACCGTGGCCGTTGGTGCCGAGGAGGAGCAACTTGAGGAGACCGAGGACTTTTCCGCCTGGTATGCGGGCGCGGCGGCGGGGATGTTCATGCCCGGGAGCGGGGTCGCGGCGCGTCGCGCTGCCGCTGCCGAATTCACGCTCGGGCATTCCTTCAGCGATTGCTACGCGCTCGAGGCGGCGCTGTTCTCGGTGCCCCACGCCTCCTGCGCCTCGGGCGGCGGATGCACGCTCTCTGGTGGCGCTCTGCGCGCACTTGCGCATCTTTCCGCTATAGAGGAGTTCGACCTGCTCTTCGGCAGCGAACGCTTCGATCCCTTCGTGACCATTGGCATATCCTCCATCTTCGCCACGCACCGGGTGTTCAACGACCGGGATCGGCGCAGCGGGATTGGTCCGGAGGCGGGCTTCGGCTTCTTCTACCACCTTGACGATTTCTGGAGCCTGCGGGCAGACGCGAGGATGGGCGTGGCGCTTGACTCCCGCAGCGCGGTGGCGGGGACGGTGCTGGTGGGCCTGCAGTGCGAGTTCGGTGGAGGCGAGGAATGAAGACCATCGAGAGATACGTGTTCGTCTCGTTTCTGTCGTCGTTCTTCCTTGCCTTCCTCGTGCTGAGCTTCGTACTGACGATCGGGTTGATGGTCCAGATCGTCGGCTACGTGCTGGACGGTCTGCCGAGCGCGCTGGTGGGCAAGTTCGCGCTGGTGAGCTTTCCCGAGACCATGCAGTGGACAATTCCGCTTGGTCTGCTGGTCGCCGCCATCCTCGTCTTTTCGCGTATGAGTGCCGATAGCGAGATCGCCGCGATGCGTGCCTGCGGGGTGAACCTGATCACCGTGATGCGCTGGCCGCTCCTGTTCGCGCTAGCATGCTCGCTGCTGGGGCTTTTCATCAACAACGAGATCGTGCCGCGTGGACACGAGGTGCGCCGCCATCTGGTCAAGCGTATCTCGGTGGGGGCGGGCCTGGAGCTGCTCGAACCCGGGCGCGTCATCGAGGACTTTCCGAAGATCAAGCTCTACTTCGAGGAGAAGGAGGGCAACTGGCTCAAGGATGTGATCGTGCTCGACTACAACAGCCCCAAGGTCGACCGGCTCATCACCGCCACGAAGGCACTGGTCTCGGAGGAGGGGCGCGACATCGTCTTCGATCTGCACGGGATGACGATCGATCCGATGGACGAGGACCATCCAGGAATGGCGCGCGCCGCGCGTCTCCAGTACAGGGTGAAGGACGCGCTCGGCGACAGGGAGTACAAGCGCCGCGAGCGGGACTTCCGCTTCTTCGAGATGATCGACGCCATCCGCGAGGCGAAGCGCAACGTGAAGAATCCCGAGGAGATGGCGAAGCTCCTCGTCCAGAAGCGCCTCGAGGCCATGAAGCGCGTCGCCGACGGCACTGACAGCGCCAAGACCCGCCGGAAACTGAAGCGGTTGGAGCACTCGGAGGGCAACGAGCTAAAGTTCGCGCGCAAGACGCTGCGGCGCGAACTCAGCGACATACGCACCGAATTCATGAAGCGCTGGGTGTTCGCGTTCGCCTCGATCTGTTTCGTGCTGGTGGGGGTGCGGCTGGGCATCCGGGCCCAGCGCCGCGAATCCACCATCGGAATGGCCATCGCGATCGTCACCGCGCTCGCCTACTATCTCGTGGTGATACTCATGACCAGCATGTCCAAGAACTACGCGGTCCATCCGGAACTTCTCATCTGGCTCCCGGTGGTGGCGTGCATTTCCCTCTCCGCCGTGCTGATTCCAAAGAACCTGTAGCGGACCTCGGCGAGAAAACGACATTCTAAAATCAAAGGAGAATTCAGTATGGCAATAAACGTCCACCCCACCGCAATTGTAGACAAGCGCGCCCAGCTTGGCGAAGACGTTACGATCGGTCCGTATGCCTGCATCGAGGGCGATGTGAAGATCGGTGCCCGCACCATGGTGCAGCAGGGCGCGATTCTGCGCGGACACACCACCGTCGGCGAGGACTGCCAGATATTCCCCTACGCCTGCGTGGGCATGAAGACTCAGGATCTTAAGTACCAGGAGGGCAGCGTCTCCTACGTCGAGATCGGCGACCGCACCGTGATCCGCGAATTCGCCACCGTCCATCTGGGCACGGCAGACGGCGAGAAGACCATTCTCGGCAGCGACGTGCTCTTCATGGCCTACTGCCACGCCGCGCATGGCGTGGTGATCGGCAATCACGTGATATGCTCGAACAACGTCCAGCTCGCAGGTGACGTACACATCCAGGACTGGGCGATCGTCGGCGGATGTGCAGCCTCGCACCAGTTCTGCACGATCGGCCGGCACGCGATGGTCGGCGGAATGTCGAAGATCCGCCAGGACTTCCCGCCCTACATGCTCGGCGACATGGTGAACGGCTCGCTGAAGGTGATCGCCCCGAACGTGGTGGGGCTCACCCGGCGCGGTTTCCCCAAGGACGTGATCGCCGCCCTGAAGGAGGCGTTCCGCTTCATCTATCATAGCGAATTGAACCGCTCGCAGGCGCTTGACCGCGTCGAGAACGATGTCGAACAGTTCGACGAGGTGAAGGACCTGGTCGCCTT